>CAZHQX010000198.1:0-3029 GCA_964534195.1 uncultured Oscillospiraceae bacterium | reverse complement strand
TTTGAAACGGTAGCAATCGACAGTCCTGCCAATCTGGCAACATCTTTGATCGTAGCAGCCATGGACTTGATCCTCCTGATTAGTTTTTTGCTTCAGGTATAACGGCAAAAAGATACTCGTCTATGTAATGGCCGATATGCTCGAGCAGCAGCTCTTGCGGCTTGGCACTTATACGTCCTGCTCTCATGGCCTGATATGACCATGGCATATACTGGCTGAGAATGCTCATAGGTATCTCGACACCATCCAGATTATTGATCAGCTGATGAATAGCAGCATCAACCTGTCTGTCAGGCAGATAGTAGCGGGCTCTGTCTGAGAAGCTGAAGGCACGGGCAAAAGCTAGCTGCTTGTCGTCACCATGATAATGCTTCTGCCAATTAGCTGGTTCCGCCAGCATTCTGCTCTCGAGAACATTGCGGAAATCAGAAAGTCTGATTCCTGAAGCAGATTCGCTCAGCAGCTCCTTCTCGATCGATTCGAGTGCGAAGATCGCCTCTCTTAAGGCAAAGGTCAAGGCCGGTCCGACCTTCAGTATGGCGATTCCATCCTCAACCATTTCTCTCAAGCAGTGTGGTGTCTGATAATCAGTCGAGTGGCCCTCGAATACACCCTGATGCCAATCCGCAAGCGAAGCAGTAAGAGAGCTCGCCTTTTGCCGGTCATATTCATGGACCTCGCTGTCGCCAAACTCAACACCGGGCTGAACAACTAAGCCAATTACACGGTCCCAGGCTGAATCGAGTCCTTGTCCGCGGAAAATGCTCTCGAAGGTAGCGAGCGTGCGTCTGCAATCCTCAGGAGATGTTACATTGATCGATTCCTCTGCCGACTGCGCGCCGCCGGGAATCGGCACCTCGCTGCCGATGATGTATACAGGGGCTTCGGCTTGAGGCTCGTCTGCCTGCAGCCTCTTGTAGGCCTGCTCGGCGACCAGACATAGTGCGGCGCCGCGGGCTGCGATGGTTTCGTCTGCTAGTCTGGCGTTTTTATCATCGTCCGCCAAGCGCATGGAGGTATCAAGATGGATCTTGGTGAAGCCTGCCAGGACATATTGTCTGACTAATTCAGAAGCATACTCCATAGCTTCCTTCTCCGGTAAATTGGTTCTGGTCAGAGGTCCTAAATGATCTCCGCCAAGAATCAGACGATCCTCAGGAAATTTTTCCTCTGCTGCCAGGCCATGCACATAAGCGGCAAAATCAACGGGTTTCATGCCGGTATAGCCGCCATTCTGGTCAACCTGATTGGCTGTTGCCTCGATCAGCGCCGGCTGATTTGTGGCAAGCGCACGCCTTAGCACGGCACGCAGCGCAAACTCATTGGCTGTGCAGGCCGAATATATGCCGACTGCTGTTCCTTGCTTCTGTTTGCGGACCATTTCCAATAAAATCTTGCTCATTTATTTTATCTCCCTTGATATGAACACGAGCTCCCCTGAGCTTGCGGCATATTAATTAAAATCAATCATTTGTCAGAAGTATCTTGCCTTTTACCGCGCCAGGTGTCCTGAACATGTCGAAGGCCTCGGATATTTGAGAAAGAGGCATGCGCTTGAAGACCATACTATCCTCGAGCTTAAGCTCGCCGGTTCCGAAATAGTGTGCGGTCATGGTCCATTCGCGTCCCGGGAAGGGTGCTGAATAGCTCATCCAGGAGCCGGTCACCTTAAACTCGCGTCGGTTCATCTTCTCCCAGAGCTCCGGGCTGAATTCGACCGGTCTGCTGGGCGTACCTATGCAGCAGAGCGTGCCTTTGCCCGCTGTGAGCTCATAGCCGATTTTGATCGTAGCCGGTTGGCCGGCGGTTTCGAATACAAAATCGTAGCCGTGACCAGCTGTCAGCTCCATGGCCTGTGCCAGATAATCGGCATCCTTTGTATTGATCATATGATCAGCGCCGAGGCGTCCGGCCAGAGCAAGCCTGTCATCATCTATATCGAAAACAGTCACTGATTTCGCGCCGAGAATGTTGGCCCATTGCATTGCCAGAATACCTATATTGCCACCGCCAAGTATAGCTACGTCACAGCCGCCGCGAAAATCAGCATGCAGCAACCCGTGTATAGCAACAGTCGAAGGCTCGAAGAGCGCACCCTGTTCGAAGGTTACATTCTCACCGAAAACGATGGCGTTGCGCGCGGGAATCTCAACATATTCGGCAAAAGCACCGGGCTGCCTTGAGCCTACGAAGCCGTAGTTACGGCAGAGCGCGTAATTGCCCTGCTGACAGTCATCGCATTTGAGACACGGCATCAGCGGGGCTCCAGCGACTCTATCGCCTGGCTTGATCGTGTCAACGCCCTCACCGATCTCAACGACCTCACCCGAAAACTCATGTCCTAGTATTACCGGATAGAAATGTGCCGCGTCACCAAGCACACGAGGCAGATCGCTGCCGCAAATACCACAAACGCGCATTTTCACCTTGATCATGCCTGGTCCCGGTGTGAAATCGGGCCAGTCAGCATATCTGATATCATCCTTCGCGTATAAAACTCCAGCTTTCATTTTACATTTACCTCGTATATTTCTGAGCCTGTGCGGCTCTCTTCTATTTCAGTTATCGGCAGAGCTGTTCTTAAGATCAGCCAGCCTGTGCATTGTTTCTCTTAATGTGGGATAAAGTGATTCATATATCTCATAGTAGGGCTCATAAGCCTGATGCTTATCCATATCAGGCTGATGCGAGCGTTGAATACTGATCGTTTTATCAACTGCTTCATCGTAAGAAGCGAATACACCTGCGCCAACACCAGCAACGATCGCAGCACCCCAAGTGGTAGCGGTATCAGCTGCCGGTACGACAAAAGGCTTGCCGGTTATATCTGCCTTGATCTGTGTCCAGATCCTCGAATTAGCCGCGCCGCCCATGGCCCTGAACTCAGAGACCTCGGCACCGACAGTCCGTGCGACTCTGACATTATGCTCAAGCGCGAAGGCTGTGCCCTCAAGTATTGCTCTGATCATATCGCCTCTGGTCTTGTCATAGCCAAGTCCGAAGAACACGCCCTGTGCCTTGGCATCCCA
>CAZHQX010000197.1:0-3097 GCA_964534195.1 uncultured Oscillospiraceae bacterium | reverse complement strand
ATAACCGTAATATACGGGGACAGGTATTGCCTGTCCCCGTTTTTTCAAATGAGGGGTATATGAGCAGAATCGTAGAGATAGATAATGTCACATTTCATTATAGGCAACATCAGCAGGATCCACTTCTGGCTGTTGACAATGTCAGCCTTCAGCTTGAGTCTGGATGTCATACAGCTGTTCTTGGCCGTAATGGATCTGGCAAATCAACTCTGGCTCGCTTAATTAACGCGCTCGAGCGCCCGGACAGCGGTACGATTGTTGTAGCTGGTATGAAGACATCAGATGACAATGCTGTTTGGGAAATACGCAGCACCTGTGGTATGGTGTTCCAAAATCCTGACAACCAGATCGTTGGGACAACAGTTGAAGAGGACGTGGCTTTTGGACCAGAAAATCTGGGCTATGAGCCTGCTCTGATCCGCAGCTCTGTAGACGAGGCACTGGCAAAAGTCGGTTTGTCCGAGCAGGCGCAGAGACCACCTCATCTGCTTTCTGGAGGGCAGAAGCAGAAGCTGGCAATTGCCGGCATATTGGCGATGAGACCCAGATGCTTAATACTTGATGAATCAACTGCAATGCTAGATCCTGTCAGCAGAAGAGAATTCATGGATCTTGTACAGAAATTGATTCTGGATGAAGGAATAACCGTCATAAATATTACCCATCATATGGAAGAGGTTCTGCTTGCTGACCATGTCTATGTCATGGATAAAGGCAGAATTGTTCTGCAGGGCAGCCCTGCCGCTATTTTTGACCAGGTAGAAAAAATAAAGCTGCTAGGCTTAGATGTTCCAGTGCATATGGAAATCGCCTGGCTGCTGGCACAGCGGACGGGAGAGTTGCTAGAGCCACTGGAAACAGCGTCCTGGGAAGGCGCAGCTGCGGCGTGCCTACGCATTTTGAGAAACATATCATCAGAGCAAGCAGCAAAGGCTCTGGAGACCATAAATCGGCAACCAGGATTGTTCGAATCATCACTACAGAAGAGAGCTGTACCGGACATGCATGAGGCAGTCATATCAGTGAAGGATCTCTGTTATACATATAACAGAGGGACGACCATGTCCTCTGAAGCTTTGCGCGATGTTAATTTTGAGGTCTTCAGAGGAGAATTATTCGGTATTATCGGTCACAGTGGTTCTGGTAAATCAACGCTGATTCAACATTTCAATGGACTTATCAGGCCACAGTCAGGGACTGTTCATGTGCTCGGCTGGTCTGTTTCGCAAAATGCCGACATAAAAAAAATAAGAGAGAAGGCCGGCCTTCTGTTTCAATATCCAGAACACCAGCTATTTGAGGAAACTGTTTTCCAGGACATTGCTTTTGGACCAAAAAAAATGGGTCTTGATGCTAATGAAATAGACCGCAGAGTGCTCGCGGCAGCTGAAATAACCGGGATTGATCAGGAGCTGCTTGATCGTTCACCCTTTGAACTTTCAGGTGGGCAAAAGAGGCGTGTCGCGATTGCAGGTATTCTGGCAATGAAGCCGGAAGTCTTGATTTTGGATGAGCCTGCAGCAGGTCTTGACCCTGCCGGCCGTGATGAAATACTATCTTACGCTGCTCAACTAAGAGAGATGGGTGTTACAGTAATTCTTGTTTCCCATAGTATGGAAGACATTTCAAGACTTGCGGATCGGGTCCTTGTATTGAAAGACGGCAGTGTTCATGCTTGCGGTAGTCCGGACGAAGTTTTTGTAGAAGAGGAATATCTAGCTCAGGCAGGGCTTTCTTTGCCGAGAGCGCGAGCTTTTTTACAAACGCTGGCTGTTAGTTTGTCAGGATTGAAAATTGATCATTATACGCCCGAAGCTGCTGTTATTGAGCTGATCAGATATAGAGCTGAGAAGAGTCAGCTCCAACTGGAGGTGAAATAATGCTGGGTAATATTTCGTTGGGCCGTTACTATCCTGCGGATTCACTTCTGCATAGACTTGATCCGAGAACCAAGCTTCTTGGCGTAATAATATTTATGGTCCTCATATTTCTTGCGCAATCAGTTACGGCAATGCTCCTGCTAGCGGCTTTGACCATTGTGCTTATAGTTATGTCCAAGGTTCCGCTTAAGCAGGTATTATCGGGCCTTAAGCCAATTCTATTTATTCTTATTTTCGCTTTTGTATTGAACATATTTACTGGTACAGGCAAGGAATTGCTTAAGCTTGGTCCGCTGACAATAACTGATCAAGGTGTTTTCACCGCAATCAGGATGGCTGTCAGGCTGATGCTTCTTATAATGAATACGACACTACTGCTAACTCTGACGACAACTCCTGTTATGGTGGCAGATGCCATGGAAAAACTACTTAATCCATTGAGAAGATTTGGATTTCCGGCACATGAGATGGCTATGATGATGTCTATCGCTTTACGCTTTGTCCCCACGCTGCTTGAGGAAACTGAAAAAATCATGAAGGCGCAGTCTTCGAGAGGCGCTGATTATGATACCGGAGGACTTATCAGCAAGGCAAAAGGCCTGGTATCAGTTTTAATACCATTATTTGTGAGCGCTTTTAAACGGGCAGAGGATCTTGCGACTGCTATGGAGGCCCGTTGCTACCGAGGTGGTGAAGGCAGAACAAGAATGAAGAGCCTTAAGTTTACCAGGGCAGATATTGCTTTCGCTGTTTTTCTGATTGTCGCGATGACTTCGGTTTTGTTTTTACAGTACTTGTTATAAAATTGTGGTTCGGCCTATTCTTGCTCATGGAGCAAGTGAGGGCTATAATCTACAAAGACATATCGAAAAATGAATAGTCCTAATAGATTTGTTTCCTGGAGGTATGGGTTATGAAGTATTATGTTGGAATTGATCTTGGCGGCACAAATATCAAGGCTGGTGTTGTTGATGAGCACGGCAGTATTATTAACAAAGATAGAATGAAAACCAACGCAGGTCGTGATCAGCTTGAGATCATACGTGACATGGCCCTGATGGCTGAAAAAGTAATCAAGCAATCAGGCAAAGATATTAGTGAGATCGAAGCGATAGGAATCGGATCGCCCGGTACTCCTGATAATGATACAGGCTGTCTGATATACGCTAATAATCTTCCTTTTAGAAATGCTCCGATGAGAAGCGAGATCAGAAAAT
>CAZHQX010000196.1:0-3107 GCA_964534195.1 uncultured Oscillospiraceae bacterium | reverse complement strand
GAACGCCAGTCCAGAACCAGACAGTCAAGCGGAACCTTGCGTTTTCGGTATTCCTTGGCCACCTCGATCATTTCAGCTGCATCAACGTAGCGCTCTTTGGACTGAACATAGCCGAAGGCCCAGCGAGGCAACATAGGAGGTATGCCGGTTAGTCTATAGTAAGCATTATTAAGCTTGCGGATAGTATCGCCTGCATAGAAATAGTAATCTAGCTGATCAGCGGCTTCGAACCAAATATAGGATCCCATGTGATCATCGCGGAAGGTCATCAGACAGCTGCTGTCAAACAACAGGCCGTAGCCTTGTGTCGAAATCAAGACAGGCACGCTGGCCTTCATATTTTGTTGATAAACGTATTGGTGAGTGCCTCTTAGATTTCCGACACCTTCCTCATGCGAGCCAAGACCAAATATTGCCTCGTTTTCTTGAAAAGCAAAATACAATCTGTATTGGCAGGCCATCCTGTCAACGTATGTCTCAAGCTCCTGAGCGCGCACACGCAACCCGTCGACTGTGACCTCCATTTCCAGCTTGTCAGGATCAGTTGAGCGGGTCTTCTTGATTTCGACAGGCTCAAGCTCCTTGGGTTTGTCAGCTGATTCTTGATACAGCAGTTTGCCTGCTGTATCAGAAACGCTGACCTGGAGGCTGCCCTTGTGGGCACGAACGATAAGAGCGCTTGTCCTCACAATGATTTCTTCAGCTGATTCCTCCTGATGCCAGTCAGTATAAGCAGAATCGGCGGTAACTATCATGCTTGGATCATTGCTAAGCTCAGGTCTGTTTGAGTAGACGATCCTAACGATATCGGCAGCGTACGGCAGCAGCCAGAGATAGCGCCCGTTTGCTTCGACCTGAGGCGCAGGTCTGGTGTTAGATACAGCAGCTTTTGATATTTCCATTTCAGTCTCCTTAATGCGTATTTGTCCGGCAGGCTGTCAGGATGTTCAAGATCATTCTTTGACTGCTCCTGATGTCAAACCGCCAACAATATATTTCTGGCCTATCAGATAAACAATTACTACAGGTAGTATTGTAAGTATAATATCGGCAAAAACATAGTTCCAGTAGCTCGCCATCTTGCCGAAGAAGTTATAAACAGCAAGATTCATCGGCCACATTTTGCTTGACGATGACAGGTACAGGGGAGTCATAAAATCATTCCAGACACCCATAAACTGCAGAATGAAGGCTGTGACCATTATTGGCTTAAGAAGCGGCAAGATAATGCTGAAAAACAGTCTGATCGGTCCTGCTCCATCGATAACGGCTGCTTCATCCAGCTCCACAGGTACGGAGCTCATGAAGTTTCGTATGACAAACATACAGAACGGAATCATGCTGCTGGTAAAAGCAATTATCAGGCCTGCGCGGGTATTGGCAACCTTGAAGGTCTGCAGGACTTTTACCAATGTAACATAGTTTACAGGGAAAAATAATCCACAAATAACAAAATAGTAGATAAAAACATTGAATTTTGTGCGTTTTCTGCTGAGGACGAAGGCTGCCATGGCACAACCGAGCAGCGCTATGGTCGTTGAGAGAACAGCGTACAAAAGACTGTTGCTGAAGCCTTGTGCCAGTTTGCCTTGTTCGATAACGACTGCGTAATTACTAAATTGCCACGATGATGGCAGTGTCAGAGCCATGCGGGCCGATTCTCCTTTGGTTTTGAAGGAGTTTATCGCTACCATATAGAAGGGCATGATAACTATAAAACTGAGTATAATGCATATGATTTGCTTGATGAGGCGCTGTGGCCATGGTTGTTTCATTGCTGCACCTCCTGCTTGCTCATGCTTTTTACGATGATGATTCCGACTACCATTGTAATCAAGAAAAGAATCGTGTTAAGGGCAGTGGACATCCCGTAACGTCCGTTTGCGTATAATTGATAGGCGTAGGTCGTCACGACCTCGGTCGCGTGACCCGGCCCGCCGTTTGTCAGAATATAGACTATGTCGAAAACCTTGAGACCATAAGTAATGCCGAATACCAGGTTGATCATGATCGAGCCGGATAGCATCGGCAGGGTTATATATCTAAGCTTCTGCAGGAAATTGGCGCCATCGATATCCGCTGCTTCATAGTAGGAGTTGGGGATAGCGTTGAGGCCAGCAAGGAAAATAGTCATGACATAGCCGATACCGCGCCAGGCATCGACACCATAGATCGAGAACCAGACGATATCGAGGTCAGTCAGCCATTTTTGTTTCAGGAAGTCCAATTGCAAAAACTCAAGTGTCGTATTCAATAGGCCTGTATTGAAATTGAGAATTGACTTGAAGGTCAGACCAATTATCAAAAAAGGCAAGATCGAGGGAAGATAGAGAATTGTTCTGTAGACATTGCGGCCGCGCAGGCCTTTTTGCAGCATGATCGCCAGCAGAAGTGCAGGGACCAGTTTAACTATGTTTGAGATTACTGTAAATCTTAGAGTATTGAAAATGCCCTGACCGTAATTCTCGTCAGCACTGAATACCTCGCGGAAGTTTTTCAGACCAACGAAATTTATTTCTCCCATGCTTCGGGCGTTCCAATCGGTCAGAGAGTAGAAAACACCCAGCAAACCCGGTGATAGGAAGAATACTACATAGATCGCCAGTGGCAGGAAAAGAAACCACTGCGGATATGTTTTTTGTTTGTTCACGTGATTCACCACTTTCTTTTCCCGTATTCGCAGGGAATGTATATGCCAAAGGCAAACGTTATATCTGACAAAGATGGTGCCGGAAGCGATTCATGATCGGGCTTCCGGCACCCTTTTGCTGTCAGTTAATTATGTGTGTCAGTTCCAGGCCGGATCTTTCTGAAGCTCGGCTGATTTTGCGCGATTGTTGTCCATGTTCTTGAGAACATCATTTGCTTCGATTTGACCTGTGAAGTATGCGACCATATCAGCACCGAAATCCATCCAGTAATCATTTGTGAATTTTGTTCCTGTCTGGAGAACTGATGTCAGGCGCTTGTCGTCGTCTACATTGGCGATCAGTTCTTCTTCGGCTGGCAGCCAGTGCTGTTCGATATTAACTACGTCTTCGTTTACAGCGAGGTTTGTCCAGGCTGGATGTGCGTCGAGACGCTCCTGCAGGCTCTCATCTGTAGTT
>CAZHQX010000195.1:0-3117 GCA_964534195.1 uncultured Oscillospiraceae bacterium | reverse complement strand
TCTCCTGAAAAAAACTGCCGGATCGCTGTTTCGCAATCCGGCAGCATTATGTGTTATTTATTCCATTACCTTTTGCATCAATTAACAATACGTCTCACAGAAACCGGATGCATACCATAGGCGCTTAGGGTACTAAGATTGGTCGGAGCTATCCTCTGACGGTTCCAAGAAGCATGAAGAACCTGCCCACCACCTACATAAATACCAACATGTGATATCACTGTCCTGCCATCTCTGCGATTGGTATCCATAGCTATAATGTCTCCAGGTCTGATATCGCTCATAGGAACTTCCATGCCTACATTGAGATATGAGTGTGACGAGCGGGGAATATTAATTCCCACCTGCCGATATATCCAAGATGTATACCCTGAACAATCAAAACCACTTAAGCTCGAACCGCCACCGACATATGGAACACCAAGTCCTGACCAGGCAATATCCACAATACTGTTAACATCAGCATTGCCTACAACAGCGCCTGGATTAGAAACCACCGGGGGGTTGTTCTTGGGTTGATTTGCAGCCTGTGCAGCCTGTGCTGCCTGCTGTGCTGCTATAACGGATGCCGGAACATCGGGTGTCAGATAATCACTGGAGACATAACCCTCGGTTCCACCAGAAGTTTTGATAAGTGACCAGCCATCACCTACGCCAATACGTGTCACCTTATCATCCTGACTCAGCTTGGTAAGAACCTCAGCCTCAGAATTAGGCTCAGCTCTTACGTTCAGTCCTGAAGCATCAACATATCTTGTTTGATCAACCGGCACAAAAACCATTTCCGCTGATGTATACTCAGCAGCGACATAGCCAGTCCGGCCATTGAATTCAACTCTGAGCCATTCCTCACTCTCGCCAATACACTTAACCTTCTGACCCATCGGGATCTTCTCGATTACATTAGCCTCAGAGCTGAAACTCTGTCTCATATTCAAACTACTTGCACTGACATAAAGAACCATATCCTGCGGTGTGAATTCCGGCCCTGTATAAGCAGGTGCTGTTTCGACCGGCTCAGGAGCAGTGGTAGGTTCCGCCGCAGATGTTTCTTGAGTTTCCACTTGAGTTTCTGAGGTTGTCTGAATATCTTGTACTGGAACAAGATCGTTCTCGGACTGGCTTCTGCTGAGGCCATCGCCTGTTGTGTCGATACTCTCAGGAGCTGCCAGCATATTAACTTCCGGCTGTGTCTCCGTCTCTTCAGCTGCAGGAGAAACCTGTTCTGGAACTGACGTAGTCATGATTGCTGTCAGTCCAAGTGGCTGACTCATGACCGGTGCGGCTATAACAACTGACAGGACGGCTGCGATCAGCAGAGAATGTGCCTGTTTCGCTTTTAGCTGCTTAAACTTCATAATACCTCCGCCTCCGATGGTTAATATCGAAGTTGTATTTATCCGGTCATAAACTGACCCAATTACAAAGGATTATACAGAGGTGGTCCGGATGCGTCAACGTGCACCAAATTATTTTGTAACATAATTGTCATAATTCGTAGATGTGTACAAATAGCCTTCTCCATCTATGTGAATAAAGCTAGTAATTAATTCAGATATGAATACGTCGATTAACCCGATCCCGCCAGCTTCGTCTGCGGCCTACAGCCAGACTAAGTGCTGCAGCTGCCAGGCTGGGAATGGCAGCATAGAGCGACCACTGCAGCTTTACCGCTCCAAAAGCGTAGATCTCAGATAAGTACTCAACAGCAACCACTATGATCGCGACCGCGGCAAAAACCGCTGATGCAGCGTAATAGCTCTTGAGGAGCCTGCGCTCTATCAGCAGACCGATCACAATGACAAAAAGCGCAATGAGAGCGGTTATCGGAAGCGCCAGTCGCAAGAACCAGCCATTGCCCGGATGCAGATGCTCCAGATAACGAAAATAGGCGGCAAGAGCAAATAAACCCGGCAAAACGGCTTTTGTAAATGTGAGACGGGTCCAGAGAAATAACGGTACAATAAAAAACCACAACAGCACCATCGACGAAGCGACATAGGCCCCCCAGCCGGCACTGCCCTTGTATATATAGTTGATCGCAAGAGTAAGCACAGCGGGAAAAGCTATCGCTATACTTATGATCGTCGCGGCGAAGCGCTTGTTGAGTCTGGCGTTGATTGGGTCAAGACGCTCAGGATAAGGTCGCGGTGCATTTTCGCGATGAGGCTGCTTAGGATTTATGACCTCAACGCCGCAGAGCGGGCATTGCCTCTCCGACTGTTCGAGTTCTACACCACAATTGACACAATAAGACATATTGCCACCAGCCTCTCATAAATTTTCTTCGCAGAGCCATATCAGCAGGGCTATAATATATAAGTATACATGATTAGTCCAGACATATATCTACCGCGTTTTACTTGATTGCGAACATATCCCAATCCTGTTATACTGTTCAGGCAATTTTTACTGATTTTTCAACTAGAGAAGACGGCTGCTTAAGAGCGGCATTTGACCCGGGAGGTTCACATAAATGTCTCATAATTTGAGCACAGAAATTACAAGGCGCAGGACTTTTGCCATTATATCGCATCCTGACGCGGGTAAAACAACAATGACTGAGAAGCTGCTGCTTTATGGCGGTGCTATTCACATGGCAGGAACGGTCAAGGGCCGTAAATCAAACCGTCATGCTACCTCGGACTGGATGGAGATCGAGAAGCAGCGTGGTATTTCGGTTACATCTTCTGTCATGCAGTTTGAGTATCACGGTTTCTGTATCAATATTCTTGATACCCCGGGACATCAGGACTTCTCTGAGGATACATATAGAACATTGTGTGCGGCTGATGCCGCGGTCATGATGATCGATGGTGCCAAGGGCGTTGAGGCTCAGACGATCAAGCTGTTTGAGGTCTGCCGTATGCGCGGTATTCCGATCTTCACTTTTATTAATAAGATGGATCGTGCGGCGCGCGACCCGTTTGAACTTATGGATGAGCTCGAAAAGGTGCTCGGCATATTCTCGGTTCCTGTCAACTGGCCGATCGGCACGGATGGTGATTTCAAAGGGGTTTACAACCGCAAGTATAATCGCCTCGAGCTCTTCGACAGCAGTGTCGGGGATCATGGCGCCAGCATGGTAAAAGTAAACGTCAAGGATCTTGAGGATCC
>CAZHQX010000194.1:0-3136 GCA_964534195.1 uncultured Oscillospiraceae bacterium | reverse complement strand
GATGTCAGCTGGCTCAGCCGCGAAATCAAAAAACAATCGGGCAAGACTTTTACCGAGTTGTTACAGGACAGGTGCTTGGAACAGGCCTGTTTCCTGCTGCGAACGACTCAGCTTAAGGTCAGTGATATCTGCCAGGACGTGGGGTACAAGAACTTCAGCTATTTCCACCGTCTCTTCCTGGCCAGGTACGGCATGACCCCCAAGAAATATCGTGACTACAAATAAGGACAGTTTTTCAGTCATTTGATTTGCTATTTCAAACGAGAGGTTCTATTCTAGAATAGTAGATAGCGACGTCTGCTTTGCTGAAACACTGGCAAAAGCCGACGTCAGCCTTAATTATAATTTTTCCCGTGAATGTCGGCCGTTCAGGCTGCATCCAGAAACAGACAAGGAGAGTGCGATATGAGCAACAGATATGAATCAGCAAAGGAAATGTACGCTGCCATCGGTGTAGATACCGACGCTGCAATTGAGAAACTGAAGGATATTCCTGTATCACTGCATTGTTGGCAAGGCGATGATGTTACCGGATTTGATCATGATGGCCCCCTGACCGGAGGCATCCAGACAACCGGCAATTATCCTGGCAAGGCCAGAACTCCTGATGAGCTGATGGCCGATATGGACAAGGTTATGTCTCTATGTCCAGGAACCAAGAAACTCAATGTCCATGCCTGCTACGCGATTTTTGAACCAGGTGAGTTCGTGGATCGCGATAAGCTTGAGCCGAAGCATTTCGTGAAATGGGTCGAGTTCGCGAAGAAGCACAATGTCGGTATTGATTTCAATCCAACCTTCTTCTCGCATCCTAATATGAAGGATGGCCTCACGCTTTCAAGTCCGGATGAGGATGTACGTAAATTCTGGGTCGAGCATGGCAAAGCCTGTGTTCGTATTTCTCAGTATTTCGCGGAAGAAACCGGCATGCCCTGTGTCATGAACATCTGGATCGGCGACGGTTTCAAAGATGTTCCAGCCGACAGAATGGGCCCACGTATGCGTTATAAGCAGTCAGTAGAAGAGATTCTTGCTGAGCCATACGACAGAGACCTGGTTAAACCCTGCGTTGAATCGAAGGTCTTCGGTATTGGTGTTGAGTCATACACAGCAGGTTCCGCGGAGTTTTCACTGACTTTTGCCGCTACACATGAAGGCTGCCTGCCGCTGATGGATAACGGACATTACCATCCGACAGAGGTTGTCTCTGACAAGATCCCGGCGCTGCTGACCTTCTTCCCTGAGATCGCGCTGCATATCACACGCCCGATCCGCTGGGACTCTGACCATGTGCTGTTGTTCGATGATGAGCCACGCGAAATGGCAAAAGAAATCGTCCGTTGCGACGCTCTTGATCGTGTTTATATGGCGCTTGATTATTTCGACGCCAGCATCAACCGTGTATCTGCCTGGACAGTCGGCTTCCGCAGCTGGCAGAAGGCCATGCTGAACGCGCTGTGCACACCACATGACAAACTGAAAAAACTGCAGGATGACGGTGAGTTCACGGAGCTGATGGTAGTACAGGAAGGCCTCAAGACCATGCCTTTTGGCGATGTATGGGTCAAGTATTGTGAGACCTGCGGCGTGGCCGGTGACGAATCATGGTTTGAGGATGTCAAGAAATATGAAGCAGAGGTTCTCAGCTTGAGAGCTTAACCTTTCTGCGGCGTAGCAAGCCGAAATATGATCTAAAATCTGAATGTCCATATGCATGCTGTCTGTAGTTCCCGCGGATAGTACGCTATGGACATTTTTAATCTAAAAATTACAGTAAGAGTACGAAATCTCTAACAGGAATATAATAATCTGTTTCCATACGGCAGACGGCAAAAGCTCTTGCATGCATGGAGGACACCTGAGTGGAAGCACTGAAATTAAGGGAATATGTATCAGATCAAGAACCAACTATGAAGAATCCCATTGCGAATCAGCTAGAAGAAATATTGCTAAAGCGACAAATCACCTCAGTTTTTCAACCAATTATTTCTCTCAGAGATGCCTCAATATTTGCCTATGAAGCACTAAGCAGAGGACCTCAAGGATCACCGCTTCATACTCCAGATAAGCTTTTTGCGGCAGCCGAGAAGCACGAAAAAACATGGGAGCTGGAGCAGCTCTGCAGAACAACAGCTATAGAAACGATCAGCAGCTTAATTCAGGACAAAATACTGTTTCTGAATGTGAATCCACAGATCATGCATGATCGCAAGTTTCGTCAGGGCTTCACACGAGAGTACCTGCGAACATACAATATAGATCCGGAAAATATTGTTTTCGAAATAACGGAAAAAGGCATCGTCGATAATATCCAGGATTTCAAAAAGACTGTAGATCATTATAAAAACCAGAATTATCGTATAGCGGTCGATGACGCCGGTGCGGGCTATTCCGGATTAAATATGATTTCCGATGTACACCCGCATTTCCTCAAGCTTGACATGAATCTCATACGAAATATCCATCAGGATACAACACGCCAGGCGTTGCTCAAGAGTCTAAGTGAGTTCGCTTCACTTACTAATACTCACCTGATAGCAGAAGGAATCGAGACAAAAGAAGAGCTGCTCAAGCTTATAGATATCGGCATTCATTATGGTCAGGGCTTCTTCCTACAGCGCCCTCAGGCTCAGCTACTGCCGCTTCGCGATGAATTGATAACGATAATAAAGAATGAGAATAATAAGAAGAATCATCTGTTCTACAAGAAATCATCGGACCTCTATATTCGCAACATATCAAATAGTCAGCAGACCATAAGCCCGGATATTATGGTAATGCAGGTTTATGAGCTAATGAAGAAGGAGCTCTCATCGCCCGGCTATTGCGTGACTGATAAGGGGCGTGTAATTGGCGTAATAACGCGAAACGACCTCTTCCGCCACCTGTCCGGTCAATACGGATATGCCCTCTACGCTCAAAAACCGGTAAAAGAAATCATGCGGACCGATTTTCTCCAGGTAGAGGATACAGAAAGCATTAAAACAGTATCACGTAAGGCCATGAGCCGCCCATATGAATTTCTCTATGATTTCATCGGCCATATCGGCGGCGATGATTTCATGGCTGTAGTCGACAAAACACAAGCTGAAAAAATATGCATACGCCTTATTAGTGACTTCGAAAATGAGGTCAG
>CAZHQX010000193.1:0-3136 GCA_964534195.1 uncultured Oscillospiraceae bacterium | reverse complement strand
CTGATTGTCGATCATCGCACGCAGATCATTCTGCAGGCTGTCCGCATAGCCCATCGACGCATCGACCACACTTCCATCCTTCACAACTGCAAAAGTCGGGATCGACTGAATGCGATAGGCTGAGGCGATTGCTGGCTGTTCATCAATATTGACCTTGACTATATAAGCCTTGCCATCATACTCCTCTGCCAAGGTCTCAACAAAAGGTTCAGCAAGCTTACAGGGGCCGCACCATTCCGCCCAAAAATCTATAAACACAGGTCTGTCAGTTTCTATGAGAAAATCATCGAGTACAGCTATGGATTTTTTCTCAACAGTACCGCTTGACGCGTCAAGGAGAACAGCCTGCCCGTTAACAACCTCCTCTTCCTTGTCACCACCTGGTCCCCAGGCAACGATCAGGGCAACAGCGGCACCAATCAGAAGCAATACCGCCAGAATAATTCCTGCTATCTTAAATTTCTTACTATAATCAACCATTATAAAACCTCCGGCCAAGCTTTTGTTCTAAAGGAGTATAACAGCTTGTCGGAGGTCTTACTGTGATGCAAGTCACATTTACTTTGATTCATAGCAATGCGAATCAGGTCATGTTTTCCTGATAAACGGCATTTGTTCAATTAGTACTTACGTTTAATCTTTTTAGAGGTCGTTTTCTCAAACTCAGCGGTTCTGAGAGTGAAGCGCTTGACATATTTATAGGTAGCAAGTGAATGGTTGACTTCTTTTACCACTTTGTCTACTTCTGCTCTAACCTCTTCAGAGTCGAGTGCGACGTCACCAAGCAGTTCCTTGACCTTCTCCTCATTCGGGAATATCTCAGCTACTATCAGGGTATCCTTGCCGCCCTCGTCGGCAACACCAGATACCAGAACCTCTGCGATCAGATCATTTTGCAGCAGCAGGAACTCGATCTCCTCAGGGTAAATGTTCTTACCGTTATTGGTAACGATAACATTCTTCTTGCGGCCGGTTATGATGACAAAATTGTCCTTATCCAGATAACCAAGATCGCCGGTATGGAAATAACCTTCGCTATCTATAGCGGCAGCGGTCGCTTCTTCATCCTCATAATAGCCGAGCATAATATTCGGTCCCTTGCCGATGATCTCGCCGATACCATTCTCATCAACATCAATGATCTTAACATCGACGCCGGGAAGGGGCAGACCGGCTGATTCATTCTTGTAGAACTTATCTCTGTTAAGTGCGAGAATCGGAGCGCATTCTGTCAGTCCATAGCCTTGTACACAATGGATACCCAGATTTTGCATACCGGTTAAAATTGCCGGATCGATCGCTGCACCACCTGCTATCAAAATACGAAGATTACCGCCGAAATTATCATGAATCTTAGCAAATAGCTTACGACGCTTGTCGATTCCGACTTTGCGCAGTAATCCACTGATCTTCAGACCGAGTCTGAACTTCTTAGCCAGCTCAGGAGTCGCAGAAGCACCCTTCATAATGCGCTTATAGAAAAGCTCCATCATAAGCGGTACAACCAGCATGATTGTAACCTTGGACTCCTGCATATTCTTGGTGATGTGGCGCAGGCCTTCGCAAACCGCTACGGTACAGCCGCGATAGATCGGACAGAGAAAACCGCAAGTACATTCATAGGTATGATGCAAAGGCAGCACTGATAAAAATATATCATCCGGACCAATATAGAGCATGCTGCACATGGCCATCAGATTAATACAGATATTTCTGTGAGAGAGCATAACTGCTTTTGAACGAGCAGTAGTTCCTGATGTGAAGAGCAAAATACCGAGAGCCTCCGGATCGATTACTGCATCAACAAATTTTCTATTGCCTTGTCCCAGAAGTTCATAGCCTAGCTGCAGACAATCCCAGAAATAAAGATCGTTTGATCCTTCTGTAGGATCATCCATTGAAATTATAATCTTCATTTCCGGCAGCTGATCTCTTATCGCATCTACTTCCTTACGCTTCGATCCGGCATAAATAAGAATATCGGCATGCGAACGATTAAGAAGACTGGAAATCTCAGCAACAGGCAGTTCCTTATCCAGCGGAACAACAATGCCTGCGCCATTTACGGTCGACATATAGCTGATATACCACTCATATCTCGTCTCACCAAGAATAGCGACGCGTGCTGACTCCAGCCCCTGACTCATAAGGAAGGTACCGAAAGCGTCGACATCCTCAGCGAATTTTTTGTAGGTAACAGGCAGATATGGCAAGCTTTTTGTCTTCTCCGACTGATCATCAATCTGAGCTATTTCCTTCTGTCCAATAGCCCTTGGATCCTTGACCAGGAAGGCTGTATCGTTGGCATAATGCTCAGCGCTCTGTCTGAGCATATCCTTCAGATCCTTGATCTCTCTTACGTCATACAAAGGTCCATTCTTCATACTGCACTCCTCATTTATTCATGTCAGCAGATCATTTTACTCTGCTGTCCCCACTTACCGCCGACATCTAAGCAGAAGCTTATATCGACTTTTGCCCAAAACAATATACAATAGATTATAGCCGTAAACCTTGGCACAGGTCTATGCAATTGTTTGAATTTCAAACCTTATTTCAAAAATTAGGCAATTGCTGGAAAAAATCAGAGAACAATTATCAAATTTGACGAAGAGGGGCTTGTTTTATGACAACCAGCAAATCCGAGATAATAGTAAGAAGATATGAAGAGACAGATTTGCCGCAGATGATCGAAATCTGGAATCAAGTGGTTGAGGACGGAATTGCCTTCCCACAGACAGAACCGCTTAACGAGCAAACCGGCAGAGAGTTTTTCCAGGAGCAGACTTATGCCGGTATAGCGGAGCTCAACGGCTCAATTATCGGACTCTATATACTTCATCCGAATAACGTAGGCCGCTGCGGGCATATCGGCAACTGCTCATACGCTGTCAAGTCAGGGCTCAGGGGGCTCGGTGTCGGTGAGAAGCTGGTCAGCCACTCTCTCGAGACCGCTGTCGGACATGGATTTCGCCTGATCCAATTCAACGCTGTTGTCAGCACGAATCATGGGGCACTGCACCTCTACGAAAAACTCGGGTTCACAAGACTAGGAACGATTCCCGGAGGTTTCCTGATGAAGGATGGTCGCTATGAGGATATCGTCTTGTTCTATATTGAATTGTGATTCTGGGAA
>CAZHQX010000192.1:0-3155 GCA_964534195.1 uncultured Oscillospiraceae bacterium | reverse complement strand
CGTGCCAAATTTCCAATTGTTTCCAGCCGTTCCAGTGTCTTGTTAAGATCAACTGTTGCTCTGATCGTAAAAATAAGATCTGCCAGCATTACAATAAATAATGTGGCCGCGATCGTGATGCTGACCGGCGGTGGCGGCAGCATAATCACTTTGTTGACAAAAGGACTTACTATGTAGACAAGGATAAGGCACAAAACGCCCCAGCCTAGCGAGAAGACCAGACAGATACGGCCATGTAGATTAAGCGGGAACATGCTGTAATCCCACCAGCGATTGTGGAAAAGCTTCTCCATTGCCCAACCGGTTATATATTCAAGAGTTGTTGCCAGAATGATCGATACCGGAAATACTATGTACCAATGAGCCTGAAACGGCTCCAGTACATTAAGCACAAGCAACGCGCCAAAACCGTAGATCGGCACATACGGCCCATTTAGGAAACCACGATTTACAAGCTTACGTTCCCAGACAGTATGAAATATTGATTCCAGCACCCAGCCGATGAAGCAATAGGCAGCGAAGGTTTGGAATAATCTGACCAAATACATAGTTTAATTCCTTCCAAACAATTAAGTGACAGTTTATCACATGTTTAGCTGATGTGTAAAAAACAGATCGTTATGTTTTAACTGCCATCACTACTAAACCTGCCAGATTATTTCAGGCCTGACAAGTCCATTCGGTAAATATATTGTAATATGTCGGCAATTTCTCTCGAAAACACGTCTTTTTTGATTATTATTATTTTTTCGTTCGGGAACCTTGATTGCGGTTTGAAGAACCTGAGGTCAGATGCTATGATTATTCTGATCGTTTTGTATATAACCAGACACAATAATGCTTCATCAAGAAGGAAGGTAAAATTATGCAATTAGATGCAATCGGACTTGTCAAGAGCTTCGGACCTAAGCTGGTGCTTGATCAAGTGTCTTTTAGTGCCAGAAGCGGTGCGGCTATCGGTCTTCTCGGTCGAAACGGCGCTGGCAAGACCACCACGATCCGAACAATCATGAACGTTTTTCCACCTGACGAGGGGCAGATATTGCTCGATGGCAAGAATCTGCGCCACAGTCAAACAGGCATCGGCTATCTGCCAGAGGAAAAGGGCTTGTATCCCAAAATCAAGATCGGTGATCAGCTGGTTTATCTAGGCGAGCTGCGTGGTCTTAGCCGTAAACAGGCCAAGGCAAATATGCAGAAGTGGCTAGAACGGCTTGATATGCTTGATATCGTCGACAAAAAGCTTGAAACACTATCCAAGGGCAATCAGCAGAAGATCCAGCTGGCTGTGACTCTACTTGCTGATCCACAGATAGTAATTCTCGATGAGCCCTTCAGTGGTCTTGATCCAGTTAACTCACAGCTGCTTAAGGATATTGTCCATGAACAGGTTGAGGACGGCAAGATCGTTTTGTTCTCCAGCCATCAGATGAATTATGTTGAGACCTTCTGCGACGATATCGCTCTTCTGCATTCTGGTAAAATCGTTTTGTCGGGACCGATTCGTGATATCAAACGCAGCTATGCACGGAATCGGATCAGGATCGGTCTATCTCCGGACAGGTATACAGCCGGAGCCTCAGCTGTGCTTGAGGACCTTAGAGACAACAATAGATTGCCTTCAAGTGTTAACAGCTTGGAACCAGCAAATGGCGACTGTGTTGTAACACTATCAGATGAGAAGGCAAGAGGTGAGCTGCTGCAGGCACTGATTACAGCAGGACTTGAGCTTGAGCAATTCAACATAGTCGAGCCTACACTAGAGCAGATATTCGTGGAGAAGACCGGCGATGTTGCCGTTCCGGAAGCTGATGGCGATAATGCCTCTGAGCATAAATCTAGCGGCAAGGCAGCAGCTACGAAGAAGAAAAAGTGGGGGTTTAAGTCATGAACAAGCAATTTTTTACTGTCATGAGATTTGAATTCATGACTTATCTTCGCAACAAGGTGTATGTCGGCATCACCATTGCTGTAGTTATTTTGATGGCGATCGGCCTCAGCCTGCCAGGAATCATTTCTACTGTCAAGGAAGCTGGTATCGATCTTGGATCAGATGAAACACATGAACCAACAGCAGAGGATACTGTCTATATTATTGATTCAACCGGCAAGGCTCCTGCTCTAGCCTGGTTTGACGAGCTTATGCCTGGCAAGCTCTGGGAGATGGCAACTGCAGAAGAGGCTGACGACATCAAGAGCAAGGTCGACTCTAAGGAATCTGCAGGCCTCCTGATCATCGATTCGCCCTCAAGCTATACCTGGACCATGAGAAGAATGGGTATGACCGAGAGCAGCGTTCCCATGATGCTGCAATCCGGCCTCGGCCAATACTATCGTTCATTGTTTTTGGCAGAGCAGGGACTGGATGAGGCAGCAATAATATCCGCGCTGGCTGAGCCCGAGATCAACATAGTTGAAACAGTTGAGGAATCAGGCAAGTCGATGGAGCAGACTTACTTCTATACTTATTTGTTGGTTTTCCTGCTCTATATGACAGTAATGATGTACGGCCAGCTGGTTGCTACCTCAGTCGCGTCTGAAAAGAGCAACAGGGCTATGGAAATGCTAATAACCTCCGCCAAGCCAATGAATCTGATGTTCGGCAAGGTCATCGGCTCCGGATTGGCCGGCCTGGCTCAGATCAGCATGTTGCTTATAACGGCAGGAGTATTTTACAAGATCAACGAAGATCATCTGGAAATGTTTGACATCATAAAATCGGTCTTCAATATGCCTCCTTCTATCATTTTCTACACGATTCTCTTCTACATAACAGGCTATTTCGTCTATGCTTTCCTCTATGGCGCCCTGGGCTCACTTGCCAGCCGCACTGAGGATATCAACACAAGTATCATGCCGATCATGCTGATCTTCATTGTAGCCTTCATGATCGCGGTCTTCGGCATGATGTCACCAGAATCGACAATGCTTCTGGTATCCTCATTTATACCCTTTATTTCGCCGATGGCGATGTTCGTCCGAATCGCCATGACCGAGGTCCCCGGCTGGCAGATCGCCATATCGGTATCTATGATGTTCGCTACGATCTGGGCCACCGGATGGCTGGCTGCCAAGATCTATCGCATAGGTATCCTGATGTACGGCAAGCCGCCAAAAATCAAAGATCTGACAGTAATGCTCAAAAACGCGAAATA
>CAZHQX010000191.1:0-3157 GCA_964534195.1 uncultured Oscillospiraceae bacterium | reverse complement strand
ACGATTGCTGTCCAGCCCTGATCCTTGGCCATTTCGATTGCCTGCAGTGTTTCTGTCAGTGTACCGATCTGGTTTACCTTGATCAGTACTGAGTTTGATACACCAAGGTCGATGCCCTTGCTGATACGGGTGGTATTAGTAACGAACAGATCGTCTCCGACCAGCTGTACGCGGTCTCCCAACTTATCTGTAAGAATCTTCCAGCCTTCCCAATCGTCCTCAGAGAGTCCGTCCTCGAGTGAGATGATCGGATACTTGTCAGCCAGCTCTGCCCAGAAATCAACCATTTCTTCGCGAGTCTTGTATTGACCATTTTTCCAGAAGAGGTACTGACCTTCTTTGCCGGCCTTCTTAGCTTCTTCGTAGAGCTCTGTAGCAGCTGCGTCCATAGCAATGAAGAAATCCTGACCAGGTTTGAATCCGGCCTTCTCAATAGCCTGAACAATAAATTTCAGTGCCTGCTCATCACTCTCGAAATTAGGAGCGAAACCGCCCTCGTCACCGACTGATGTGCTATAACCACTGTCCTTGAGCAGCTTCTTGAGCGTGTGGAAAACCTCAACGCTCCACTGAAGTGCCTGACTGAAGCTCTCAGCACCAACAGGCATGATCATGAATTCCTGCAGATTGATGCTGTTATCGGCATGTTTACCACCATTGATGATGTTCATCATTGGTACAGGCAGCTTATGTCCCTGGATGCCGCCGAGATACTGATAAAGCTCAAGGCCTAGAGCGGTCGCAGCTGCCTTGGCTGCTGCCATAGAAACTGCCAGCATGGCATTAGCGCCGAGATTGCCCTTATTGTCTGTTCCATCAAGACTAAGAAGAACACTGTCCAATCCAGCCTGATCGAATACATTGAAGCCGCAAAGCTCATCAGCGATTATATTATTTACATTATCTACTGCCTTCAGAACACCTTTTCCCAGATAGCGGCTGTCGTCACCATCGCGAAGCTCAACGGCTTCGAAAGCTCCTGTCGATGCACCAGAGGGAACTGCGGCACGTCCTACTGAACCGTCCTCGGTCTCAACCTCAACCTCTACTGTTGGATTACCACGTGAATCGATGATCTCACGCGCCCAAACACTTGTAATCATTAGATCTTGAGTCATAGTCGATTACCTCCTGAATTTAATACTGAAGCTATCAGTTTTTTATTTTTCACAACAACTTAATTATACAACAAAGTAGTCGTTGCTTATGTAACACAAGCGTCATCCTGACCAATAACATATTAGTTAGAAGCGGAAGGATTGTCCAGAGCGGTTTCGAAGGGGCTCTCGTTGGCAAAATTCTTAACAGCTGCTCCTGCTCTTGGTATCGGCATAAGCGTACCCGGTCCGCCGACACAGCCGCCTGGACAGGCCATGCCTTCCAGAATATGGCCATGACATTTTCCCGCCTTCGCCTTAAGCAGCATTTTTTTACATTCCTTGAGTGTATCGGCTCTCTCAACCTCTACCTCGAGCTCCGGCTTCTCCTTCTTAATGCAGTCGACAATAGCCTGAGCCACCCCGCCGGCAACGGCATAACCGCGGCCGTCTCTCGAAGCCAGTGTTTTAAATTCATCTTCTTCCAGCTCCTGCCATTCTATGTCGCGGGCACCCAGCATACCCATCAGCTCCTCGAAGGTTATGACATAATCGATGTATTCCTTAACCTCATCCTCAAGCCCCTCGCGTTTCTTGGCGACACATGGCCCGATAAATACTACCTTGGACTCTGGTTCTATCGCCTTGATCTTCTGAGCGGTGGCGACCATCGGTGTATGCGAGCTCGAGATGCAGTCGGCCAGCTCAGGCTGCGTTCCAACCGCGTATGCTTCCCAGGAGGTGCAACAGCTGGTGCCGAGGAAATCTTGTTTGTCGGGCACGTTTTCCAGATACTCGCCAGCTTCGTGGATCGAGCCGACATCGGCACCCAGTCCGACCTCAAGTACATCCTTGAAACCGAGAACCTTAAGCGCGGCAACGATCTTGCCTGGTGTTGCCAACGGACCGAACTGACCAACGAAGGATGGAGCGATCTCCGCATAGACCTTCTCACCTCTTCGAATAGCGGTGATCAGCTGGAAAATCTCAGATTTGTCAGCTATAGCGGCAAAAGGACAGCTGACGATACATAGTCCGCAGGCTACACATTTGTCTTGATTAATAACTGCGCGGCCCAGCTCATCGCTATCGATCGCGTCTGCGCCACAGGCCTCCGCACAAGGTCGGCCGAAACGTACAATTGAATTATAGGGACAGGCCTGCACACAGCGGCCGCACTTTATACATTTGTCAGTATCAATAATTGCCGCCCTCTTGCCGATGGTGATGGCTTTTACCGGGCATACTGAAGTACAAGGATGTGCCAGGCACTTACGGCAGTTATTGGTAACAAAAAACTGATCGGTAGGACAGGCCTCACAGGCGAAGGGAATTACGTTGACCAGAGGCTCTGCCAGGCATTTGCCTGTGGTATCAGCCGCCTCCATATCCTCAGTCAGCGAATGATGGCGATCGACCGGCCTCATACCGAGCCCCAGCGCCATCCTGATGCGCTCACGAATGATCGCGCGTTCCTTGAAAACACTGTCACGATACTGCGGTTGTTCGCCAGGGATTATCCTGTACGATGACTCATAGAAAAAAGCAAAATCTGTTTTATCAAGCTCACGCTCATATGCGAAGCGTGCCACCTCGGTGAATACCTGACGGCGGATCTTGGTGATTGGTGTAAATAAACCGCGCATTTAGCTCTCCTTAATGAACGACAATAATCTCGTCGGACCAGTTTGCCGCGAGAAATGCTTACGCAGAGTTATTTCTCTAAACAACCCTCGGCACGAATGATGTCGAGTATCTCGGACATTACTGTCTCGCTGTCCGCTCTCTTGATCATATGGCCGTTGATCGACACGATAGGCGAAAACTGGCCATGCTCGCAAAGATTGTTGCAGGGGATCGGATTAATTACAACCTCACAATCTTTTCCCAATTGCTCGAGCTCGATCAGACTCTCGATCGAGTTGATAATATCCATAGATCCCATCATCGTGCAATGAGTTCCCGCACATACATCTACCTTGATTTTTGGCATGGGATTGGTCCCTCCTGAAATTAATAAATCTACAGTTGTCTGCTCTCTAATTGTATCACAGGACACG
>CAZHQX010000190.1:0-3218 GCA_964534195.1 uncultured Oscillospiraceae bacterium | reverse complement strand
AATATGGATGACCTTCGAGATTCAAGAAAATCAAAGGCTCTTTGGGATGTATGCAGGCTTTCTCATAATGAGGATCGGTGCCATAACTGGTTATATGATCGATTCGCAGAAACCAGCCCTGTTCAGCATCTTTTACTACAAGTCTGCCGCTGTCGTTTTGGATATCAGGATGGCAGAACGCCATATCATCAGTGACCGGCTGAAGCTCGCACGTATCCTTGAGCTCAAGCAGATGCCTCTCCTCGGTAACTGTATTTATACCCAGAAGAACACGTCCGTCGTCCTCGCGGTGTATCTGCTCGATCATTTCACTTTTGCCGCCGCCACTGGCTCCTTCATGCATAATGGTGATTTGATTATCGTATGGTGTTATAACTCTAACTGTTGATGCATGTGCCGTGACCCAGCCCTCTGCTTCGCCAATATTCAGCAGTACTCCATAAATGCCTTTTTTAGCGCTTGGTCCGGGATAGAGGTTAAAAGAGAAAAGCTCATGCATTTGGTCAAGTCTGTTATGAACAACGATTTGCTTGCCGTCAAAATGAGTGTGGCGAAATGGCGGTGCCAAATAAATAATTGCCTTGGGGCTGAAACCCTCTGGCACTTCTGACGGTTTAAGGAAGCCTTGAAGATCAGCCAAGCCGGCAGCGAAGAAGCCTGTGTTCTTAGGTGCTATCAAGAGCGCCTGATAGCCAAGCTCTGGTCCCCCGGCTATGAAGGGAAGTATAAGCAGCGGCTGGTTCTGCAGCCAGTTCATAGAACGAGTTCTCAAATCATCGAAGCTATCACCAAAACGGTCATTGTATCTTACCTTGTCGGTTTCTCCGCTGTCTGCTACGACCATGCAATCAGGGTCGCGTCTGCGCATGTAAATATCAGGATAGTTTACAGAGGCTCCGTTTTTGCAGCGTGTGACTGTAGCTTCGGTCACATAGCCCATTCCAGGGACATCATATCCAACCTGGAATACGGGATCATTGGTCATGCCAAACGCCAGTGAGATCAGATCATCTCTGTTTTCTGGCTGAACGCGCTCCAGCTTGCTATCCTCAAGAATTGCTCTCACCTCTGTTGGCAGATTCCATTTTGTGTAATTTAGTTCGATCATAGATTTACCTCCCTTGGTAAAACAAAAACCGGAAAAACAACCATAATTATGGTTTGCTTTTCCGGTATACCCTGCGACTGGCTTCTGCCCTTCGCTCGTCTTCCGCAATTTATAATGTCCGGCCGGGGATCGCGCCTTATCTGATCAAGATAAATCCTCTCCCATGCTCAGTGAGCTGATTTTATCATTTCTTTATGCAAGATTGCAATTAGCATCTTGCATAAAGATACTCCGGTTACCAATGTTTGCCATTGCTTTTGTGCTATGTTATTCTCATTTTGAATAAATAGCGCTAATACATTTCAAATATAGATACAAAAGTAAGCTGAGTTAATGTTCAGCAGCAAGCAGGGGGAGTGAATTGTTTATGGCAATGAGCAAGGGACAGACCGAGGCTCGAATAAGTGAAGCTGTAAGCCGCTTCGAAATCGAATATATGGGGCGCGGACCTAAGCAGATCCGAACCATGATTATCGAGGATATGATAATAATAAGGATAAAAGGCTTCCTCAGCCCTTCTGAGCAGAAGCTGGCTGAGAATGAGCAGGGAAGAGATCTGATTCGCCAAATGAGAGCGATGCTGTTCGAAACAGCCAGAGATCAGTTGTCGGTTACCATTTCACAAATTACCGGCTCATCTCTGACCGGCTTATACTCAGATGTTAATATGACTAATGGAGAGAAAATAATTGTTGCGACAGCCGCTGAGGATCTTGAAAAAAATGCCGGTTCAGGCAGCGAGAAATAGGTGGAATTTCAAATAGATGAAGGATAAAGCAATAAAAAGCGCTCAGAGGACAAGTGTTCTGCATAATGATTTGGCAGGCTACAAGCACCGTCAATGGAAAATAAACCTACCGGGTCGTGACTATAAGGTTCGACCTGAGGATGTAGTCCCTGCCTTCGCTGGTACCATTGGCAAAATTTCACTGGCTGGAGCTTTTGCAATCGCTTGGATGGAGGCACTTCAGATTACAAGTGCCGGCTTCGCGATTGAGAATGTCAGACTGGAATTGTTTCTGGCAAGCGTATTGACATTTTTTTTCTGTGCCGGCATTAATCCTGCGATGGCACCGCCTGGCACTCTTGCCCCCTTGATTCCGCTGGTTCCTGTAATGGCTGCTTCCGGAGTGCATCCGTTGCCTCTTGCCATAATATCAGGTTTGCTCGCGATCATACTTGCGCTTCTGCGCGCCTGGCCTAAGCTGATGAAACTGAGCGGCACAGGTACCAAGGCAGGTGTTTTGATTCTATTTGGAATACTGGGATTGGAGAGTGCCTCGACCAAGCTCATAGAATGGACTATTATAATGAGTGATTTTTGGCTAGGTCTTCTGCTTCTAGCCGTAGGAGCGATTGGCTTCTATATTCTCTATCGCAGAAAACTTGTTTGGCTGGCGATACCGATGGCTGTGGCTGTGGGCCTGATCATACCGCTATTTTTTGGCTTAAGACCTGAACTGGTATCCAGGCCTGCCTTGCCCATTATAGATCCGTTTGTTTGGTGGAATGATTTGTGGGGTATTGGCTGGGGCATGAACCCGTCGGCCTGGCTGGCAGCTCTGCCTTATTCACTTCTGATAGTGATAATGTGGCCGTTGGACGCGGTAGCTATCACGGCAATGCACGAGCGCAGCTATGGCGAGCATTCAGAACGCTTGCTATTCAAGATGGATCCAACCTTTTTACTGGTTGGGCTACGCAATATTGCCGGAACATTTCTTGGTGGTTCACAAACTGCCGCTGTCTGGCGCAGTTTTCTTATTCCGCTAGGCGTTGTGCGCAGGCCGCTTCCCGGAGCGGCGCTTCTGTTGGCAGTTTTTGGCGTGCTGTTCAGCCTCTTGGGATTTCCCCTTGATTTTGCGCTGTTTGCGCCTCTGCTTAATCTTGTTTTGATATTTGGTGTATTTTTGCCGATGCTGTTGACCGGAGTTGTCATCCCCAAAAACAAAGAAAACTGGGTAACTGCTGCGGTTTGTGTTGCTGTGGGCTATTTCTGGACACCGCTTGCTGGCTGGCTGTTGGCCGCGGCTGCCGAATTTGTTTTGATTCGACTGGCCGCCCGTGCGAAACGAGGTCGATTATAACGCTGAGCCAAAACGCAGGGCGC
>CAZHQX010000189.1:0-3238 GCA_964534195.1 uncultured Oscillospiraceae bacterium | reverse complement strand
CGTCATTGGCACTTATCAGCTATGAAACGATCGATGGTGAGTTTGAAGGCATAATCTATCGTGAGGTCAACAACTACTCACGTTTGATCGCACGTGCTGATGTGCCTGTACTTACAGTGTTCTACAATAGGATGTCTGAGCTAAGCATACTCATGCTGCCGATGCTTGAGGAGATGGCAATCGAGTATGATCAGAGACTATTGATCGTGTTGGCGGATGTTGAGCATCAGGCAGCGCTGGCTGAGGAGTTCAATGTCGAAACTATGCCGCAGTTCAGTATCGTACAACAAGCCTCACTCAAGCGTTCTTTGATCGGTTTCGATGATAACGCTCCGGCTAAGCTCAAGGAACTGATCGAGCTTTATGTAGACTGATCAGATATTTGATTTCGTTAAGAAAATGGCAGTAAAAAATTCTATAGATGGCAGGTCTGGAAAAAGACTTGCCATTTTCTTTTGTGCTTTGTTACAGTTATACTAGTGTGAGAAATACTAGAAAATGTCGTGAGTATTTTTTTAGAAAAACAATTGATATCAGACAATCATTACTTGTAAGCCTGGATCAGGCAGGGAGGCTCAGCATGGAAGAAATTATCAGAGAAATCGGTGTCAGACTAAAGGGCATGCGCGATGTACTTGATCTATCTGTCGAGGAGATGGCAGCTGCTACTGATGTTACAGTTGAAGATTACAGCTTGATGGAAGCTGGTGAGAAGGATTTCAACTTCACCTTTCTTTATAAGGCGTCAAGTCGATTCGGCATCGATCTGACAGAGCTTATAACCGGCGAGTCACCGCATCTTAGTGGTTATGCATTGGTTCGCAGAGATAAGGGTCTGCCGATCGAGCGCCGCAAGGGCTTCAAGTATCTCAGCCTCGCTTATAATTTCAAGGACCGCCTGGCTGAGCCGTTTGTTGTAACAGCTCCGCTGGAGGAGGGTGCCGGGACCTGCGAGCTTGCTCTGAGTACCCATGCCGGACAGGAAATGGATTTTGTACTATCAGGAAGCCTGCGTATTCGTATCGGCGATCATGAGGAGACTCTGCATGCGGGCGACTCGATTTATTATGATGCCGGCAAGCCTCATGGTATGGTCGCGGTAGGCAATGCGCCATGCCGCTTCCTGGCGATCGTAATGGGTGGCTGCGGCCGCTATCAAGACTAAATTGAATTATCCGGGAGATCCCGCATTATAATAAGGAGAATTAGCCAATGCTTAATCTGCACAAAGAATACCTGATAGAGAATTATGACAGTGAGGGGAAGATCCAGAGCTATAGCCTCAGGGTACCAGATCAATTCAATTTCGCCTATGATGTTATCGACAGGATAGCCGCCATCGAGCCTCAGAGAAGAGCCATGTTCTGGTGCAATGAGGATGGTGAGGAGCATACCTTCAGCTTCCTTGACATGAAGGAGAAGAGCGATGCCTGTGCCTCATTCTTCCAGCAGCAGGGCATCCGCAGAGGTGACAAGGTCGTCCTGATCCTCAAGCGTCATTATCAGTTCTGGTTCGCAATTCTGGCGCTGCACAAAATCGGCGCTGTAGCTATTCCGGCGACAAATCAGCTCCAGGTCAAGGATCTGGTCTATCGCTTCAACGCAGCTGAGGTCAGCGCGATCGTCTGCACAGCTGATGGCGACATCAGTGAGCTGGTCGATCAGGCCGCAGTTGAATACCCGCATAATCTTACAAAAATACTCGTAAAAGGCGAGCGTGACGGCTGGCTGTCCTTCGAGAAGGGCCTTGCCGGGGCGCCGGCTTTTGCCAGGCCTGTTGGTGCCGATGTTCCAGGCAACGAAGACATGATGCTTCTGTATTTTACATCCGGTACGACCGGTATGCCCAAAATGGTTACGCATGATTTCTATTACGCGATCGGTCATATTCCGACCGCGAAATACTGGCATAAGGTCGATCCTGACGGCCTGCATTTGACAGTGTCAGAAACCGGCTGGGCAAAATCAGTCTGGGGCAAGCTCTATGGACAGTGGCTGATGGAGTGCGGTATCTATGTTTTTGATATGGAGAGATTTGTGCCATCAGTTCTGCTGGAGAAGCTGCAGAAGGACAAGGTCACGACCTTCTGCGCGCCGCCGACGATCTACCGTTTCCTGATCAAGGAGGATCTGAGCAAGTATGATCTGAGCAGCCTGCAGCATTGCACGATCGCAGGTGAAGCTCTCAATCCTGAGGTTTATGAGCAGTTCAAAAAGGCGACTGGTCTTGAGCTCAAGGAAGGGTACGGCCAGACCGAGATGACACTGGCTGTGGTCACCAATTACTGGATGAAAACCAAACCGGGATCGATGGGCATGCCGTCACCGGTATATAACATTAAACTTCTGGACGATGCCGGTCAGCCGGTTGAACCAGGCCAGTCTGGTGAGATCTGTGTTTCAACAGGCTCAGGTGAGAAGCTTCCCGGTATGTTCAGCGGATATCACAAGGATCCTGAGCTTACCTCGCGCGTTTGGCATGATGGTTATTATCATACCGGTGATCTGGCCTGGCAGGACGAGGACGGCTATTTGTGGTTTGTCGGACGTACTGATGACATTATCAAGAGCTCAGGCTATAGAATCGGACCATTCGAGGTCGAGAGCGTGCTGATGGAGCATGCCGCAGTTATGGAATGCGCGATTACCGGCGCCCCTGATCCGGTAAGAGGACAGGTCGTTAAGGCTACTGTGGTACTGGCAAAAGGCTACGAGGCCAGTGATGAGCTGAGAAAAGAGCTGCAGGATTATGTTAAAACGCATACCGCGCCATACAAGTATCCTCGTATTCTTGATTTCGTAACTGAGCTGCCCAAGACGATCAGCGGTAAGATCCGTCGTGTTGAGATCAGACAGGGCAGTGAGGATAAGGAGTAATTATTTATGGGCTATGCCTACATCAGCGCGATTGGACAGGATAGCCACCGCTTCAGTACAGCTGAGGAGCTGGCAACGCAGCCGCGTGACCTGGTTCTTGGTGGTGTGACTATACCAGGCGCACCAGCGCTTGCCGGCAACAGTGACGCAGATGTGATCTTGCACGCGATTACAAACGCGATTTCCGGATTTACCGGCATCAACATTCTCGGCGGAGCTGCAGACAAGCTCTGCCTGGAGCAGGGCATCACCGATAGCCGTGAGTATCTTAAGCTGGCTCTGGCTGATCTTGGCGATTGGGAGCTATGTCATATATCAATGAGTGTTGAAGCACTGAGGCCCAAGCTCATGCCCTGGATCG
>CAZHQX010000188.1:0-3242 GCA_964534195.1 uncultured Oscillospiraceae bacterium | reverse complement strand
ACTCTTCCCAGTTCCTTGAGCAGTTCAAAATTCTGCATATTGCGGGTTCCGACCTGGATCATGTCGACAAACTCCATAAACAGCTCAAGCTGAGCCGGGTTGGTTATCTCGGAAACCACAGGCAGACCCGAGCTCTCACGTGCACGCTTCATGTACATGAGACCCTCTGCCTTTAGCCCTTGAAAAGCATAAGGAGAAGTCCTCGGTTTGAAAGCTCCACCTCTCAGAAGCGCAGCGCCGCTATCCCGCACCATATCGGCAACCATTTTGATTTGATCCTCAGATTCAACAGAGCAAGGGCCGGCGGCAATGCATATTTTATTACCGCCTATCTCTACACCACCCACCTTGATCAGGGTATCATCCGGATGAAACTTTCTATTAGCACGCTTATAAGGCTCCTGAACCTTCATGGCACGTTCAACAGCTTCATGCATTTCGACGGCTTCCAGCTCAATACTTGAAGTATCTCCGACAAGTCCTATGATCGTGGTCCCGCTGCCAAAGATGGGACTTGTCTGTACACCGTAGCTGTCTGACAGCCATTTACATATTTCATCAACCTTGTCTCTGGTCGTACCTTGCTTAAGTACAAGAATCATTCTCTTTTCCCTCCAAATCCTAGATCGGCAGCAAGTGCCGCCGCCAGCTGATCAGGATCCTGATCGGCTGAAATACTTCTATCTGCAACAGAGCTGTATATGCCCTGTCTGCGATCATATAATTTTTGCAGCTCATCGCTCTGATCATCACGCCAGAGCGGCCTGCTCAGTCCACGTCCTATACGCCGCTTGATCTCGGGAAGCGTGGCGTTTAAATATACTGTCAGTGCCGGACTGCTTCTGACCAGTTCAATATTCCGCTGCGCAGTCAACGCACCGCCGCCGGTAGCTAATATCTGGCTTCTTCCACTAGCAAGACAGGATGCCAGCATATTGTACTCCAGTTCTCGGAAAACGGCTTCGCCGTCATGAGCAAATATATCACTTATACTTCTTCCCGCATTTTTTTCAATTTCACTATCAAGATCAACCAGCGGCAGACCCGAGTATTCTGAGAGCATCGCACCTATCGTGCTCTTGCCGCTGCCCATGAATCCAGTTAAAACGATAGACACTGGAAACTGTTCATAAACAGCAGAGGCCAGAGACTCTCTGAACTGGTTAAGAAAATCATTTTCAAAAACAGCCTGCGGATTCCAGAGCTTCTGAGCGGCGGCCGCTTGTCCAAACAACATTCCTAATCCACCCTGTGCTGGAATCCCGGCTGACTTAGACATCAAAACCAGTCTGGTCGAAACTGGATTGTAGACAGTATCGTATAACTCGGCAGCCTTTGTCAGTAACAGATGTATGCTTTTCTCCGGCAAAGGCAGTGTGCCTGTATGTGGCCACATGCCGGCAGGAGTACCATGCAAAACGACCCAGCTGCGGCCTGGCAGCTCGTCCGGGTCAGCTAGATATTCAACACGCTGATCTGGCCATGCCCGCAGCACATCATCCGCGAGAGACTTTGCCTGTTCTAATCTTCTGGCCCATATGACTATTCGCGAAGCTCTCTCACCTGCAGCCGCAAAAGCCAGCATTCGGCTTACGCCGCCTGCTCCCAGAATCAAGACACTACGGTCATATAGTACGGGACCATCACTCAGGAAGCCCTCTCTGTCGGTATTGTAGCCCCGGCCATTAAGCACGGTATTTACAGATCTCAGTGATGAGGCCTGATTATCGAGGCTATCCAGGAGCGAAATGATTCGCTCTTTGTAGGGTATCGTTACATTAATGCCCCGGTAATGACTGAGAATTTTTGGCATATCCTGTAAAAAATCCTGCGGATTAATATCGATCAGCTCATATGAAGCCTCCAGACCTGCATGTAACATCAAATTCTGATGGATCCAGGGTGACAGGCTATGTCCCAGCGGATGGCCTATAAGACCATACTTATTATCAATCACAGTCATAGCCCTCCTCTCTTAAGAGCCAGGCAGCTTTTACAGCCTGACTGCTGTCGGGCAGCAGGAGCTGTAGACAGCCGCCCTCGTAGGCACGAAACTCTCTGATCCTTATATTAACTATATTGATATCGTGTCCGCCAAGCAAGGTCGTAATTCGGCCCAGTTCGCCTGGTCTGTCATTAATATAAACATTCAAAGAGCTCTGAGCTGACAAAGCGCCTCTGCCATTAGTCGGCAGAGATTCTCTATACCAGGCAGCCTGATAAAAGAATCTCTCAAGGCCTGCGCGGTCGGCAGAAACCAAGGACTGTCTGAATTCGCCAAGCAGAGCCATATAACCATCTATCTGTTCGATCAGGGCAGTGCCGGACTGCATAGATATCGCCGCCCATAGCTTCGAATCTGAGGATGCTATTCGCGTAATATCTCTAAAGCCACCTGCCGCTAATCTAGCCAGGGTATCGTCTCCCTGACGGGCAGCCATAAGACAAAGCGCAGAAGCGGCGGCATGGGGAAGATGACTGATAGCTGCGACTGCGCGGTCATGAGCTTCATGCTCAAGCTCCATTACATAGGCACCGGTCAATTCGATCAGTTGCTTAAGACGCTTGAGCTCCGGAACTCTTAAACTGCTGTTTTGCGGTAAGCAAAGCACATAGACCGCGTTCTCCAGAAGCGATTCCGACGAGCTGTCGAAGCCTGTTTTTTCTGATCCTGCCATAGGATGTCCGCCAACAAAGCGAGAATCATCTACTGTTCTCATTACAGGTGATTTCACACTGGCCACATCAGTAATTACCGCATTGGTAAAAGCTCTCAACAGTCTGACCGCTCCTGCCGCATATTCAGGTGGAGTGCATACAAAAACAGCCTCGCATTGCCCAAGCGAACTCCAGATCGCAGAGTCTTCGCCTTTTGCCAGTGTTTGAGCGATCGATGATATCTCTTCTGAATGAGCGTCAACAGACAGATGCGGCCAAATAGCAACACTGGCAGCGGCACCTTGCGCAATGGCTGAAGCAAGTGCGTTTTCGTCAATATCAAAAGCCGATACTGAGCATCCGCGCATGCTCAGACGTCTGGCTATCGAACCGCCGATCAGGCCTAACCCGACTATGGCTACACGAATCTCACCAGTGTTGTCTCCAGTATTGTAATTTTCATTTGAAAGCTGCACAGGATGATCCTGCCTTTCTCAGATATTTAATTCATTTTCACGCCTTGACCCAGGACTGTCAATGTCAAAGCATGTAAAAAATCAATCACATACTGATAATTATGGCGG
>CAZHQX010000187.1:0-3247 GCA_964534195.1 uncultured Oscillospiraceae bacterium | reverse complement strand
TGCTGTATATCCTTATCCTTGATATAGCGCGCCATCATATGGTCCGCGCTGTCGAAGGTCTTAAGCTTGAGGGCCTGATTAAGCATTTTGGGGGTATAAATATCTTTCCAGCTGCGGAATGGTCTTGTAATGAAGTACTCAAGAGCGACCTGATAACGTGCATAAATATCAGCGAGATAACGCTGGAAGCCAAGTGCGGTCTCAGCGCCTTTGCCCTCGAGCATTTCAGTCAATTTAACCAGGTCACCGGATACATCATAACGAGTATGATCAGGGCGATTGAAATAGACTGAGTACATTGGTTCAAGTCGATGCATCGGAATGTAGTCGGCAGGATCTCTGCCGGCGCAGCGGAAAACATCTTCATAAATTTCAGGCATCATGACCAGCGTAGGGCCAACGTCGTATTCATAGCCATCCTTGCTTATTCTATGCATTTTACCGCCTGGCATGCTGTTTTTCTCAAATAACTCAACCTCATAACCAGCCGCTGCCAGTCTTACTGCTGAAGACAATCCGGCAACACCAGCTCCAACCACGATGACCTTTTTCATTTACGCATCCTCCACTTGTTTCTCCTGAAGCAGCTCGATTATTTCAGAACCGGCAACAGGTTTACTGTAGAAATATCCTTGAATAAAGTCGCAGCCCAATTTAAGAAGAGCCTCACTCTGTGCCAATGTTTCAACGCCCTCAGCGACAACACTGATATTGATCTTATGAGCGATATTTATTATCGCTTCTACCATTAGCGCGCTAAGTGAATTGTTTGTCAATCCATCAATAAAATATTTATCGATCTTGATGCAGGTCACCGGCAAGGTGCCCAGCCTGGATAGTGATGAATAGCCGGTTCCGAAATCATCGATCGCGATCTTGATTCCATGACTATTGAGACGTTTGAGCTCATCATAGATCATAGAATAGTTGCTGATCAGGTTGGTTTCAGTTATTTCAATTTCTATCTGCTCGGGTCTTAGTCCGAAGCGTCTGATAGTTCTAAGCAGATTGGCAGCGAAGCTGTCCTGAAATAATTCGATCGCTGAGACATTTATTGCGATAACCTGACCATAGAAGCCATTTTGCTCAAGCTCAATGAGAAACTCACAGGATTTTTCAAGCACATATCGCCCTAGATCAATGATCAATTGATTTTTCTCAGCAATCTCAATAAACCGAGGAGGTGATATAAATCCAAGGTTTTTGATGTTCAATCTTGATAGCGCTTCATATCGATCAGTCTTGCCCTCAGTTAGACTTACCTGAGGCTGGAAAACAAGATTGAAAGCCGCGTTATCAGTATTACAACCTGCTTCAAGAACCTCTTTGAGGGCTTTTTTAATCTGCTCACCCTCCTCAAGACTGCTCCTCATTGTCTGGTTGAAGAAACCATAGGTCAATGACGACTGCGATTTCAAGTACTCTATCAGGATTTCCAGATCCTTAATAGCAGTATCAATATCCTTATAGGAATCTGTTAGTTTAAGAACTCCGATTTTTACTGATATGGCATCATCTGACTCTGAACGAAATTCTGGAATCGCTTCAGATATTGATGAGTAGGATATTGAGCTAAGCTTCTCAAGTTGATCACATAATTCATGCAGCTCGGTATCATCCAAGTAGGAGTATCGGCAGATAATAAATCTGTCCTCAGAGAGCCTGAATAGAGAATTCTCATCTGGAAGCAGACCTCTAAGCCGATTCGCAAACTGTTGCAATACCGCATCACCAATATCACGGCCAGCCAGCATATTCAGCTTGCGGAAATTGACGATATCAAGCATCAATACCGCTCCTTTGCCGGCTTTTACCGATGTAAGAACATTGGAGGATTCCTTCAAATAGTGAAGATTGGGAAGACCGGTCAGATTATCGTAATAGGCATAACGAATCAAACGACGGTTACGGGAAACAACCAGAAGGGCCAGAACCGAAAGAGCGACAAATATTACCAGAGCAATACTGAAGATCGCTGTATAAACTATCCTTATGATTTTATTATGCTCAGTCATATCGCTGTCGATGATCAATGCGCCGGAATATCGCTCACTGACGAATACCGGCACTAATGATCTGTAGTACTCATTGCCATCATATGTGAGTCTACGTTCCATCGGAATCTGACTGCGCACAGCAGCCAATTCCTCTCCGGTCAGCGAATGTATCTGGATATTATCATTACTGGCCGCCGCTAATACTCCATCAGGATCAACGAAGAAAACATTTTGCGCTTCTCCTTCACTGTCCAAAGCATCTATATAATAATCCATCGTGAATTTCTCAGTTATCGCCTTGATACGATCAGCAGCCATTCCCAACTGTATAAAACACCCATCATCAGCTCTGGAATAGGCGTATTTATAATAACGTTTCGATTCAGTGTCTTGTCTTATCTCTTCAACTAGAAACGGGTCGCTGCTGAGCATGAAATCATGCACCGGATGGCCTATAGGGGCTCTCCAGCCGACATACTCGCCATCGATACTCTCAGTGATCTCACCATAGCCATTGTATATATATATAACATCGATCTCATACTCCTCAGCAAGTTTAGCCAAATTCTCCTGATGAGTTTCTGAATGCTCGCTTGCCAATGCCCGGCCAGCGACAAGAAGCTTCTGGTCAATAAGATCATTAATAATATCTGATGCCTCAACACTGTTAGCCAGACGATTCATATAATTAACAGAAATATGCTCTGAATGCTCGGCCATCTGATCAATAAGATATTTTTCGATCGAGCTTCGAATGAAAAAGGCAGAGAGAATAAGCACAACTGCCATCAAAGCGAGCGGAATAAGGTAAAATAGCCAGCTGGATCTGCTGAATTTTAACCTACCTTGTCGCATAGTGTTCTCCTGTCTCGAATAATAATGTCAATAAATCAAAAATAAGCCCTGCTTTATGTTTCGACCTCGCCATTATTATCTCATAGAGGCAGTATATAAATCTAGTTTCATTTCGCGATATATTCTTTGTCCCACCACAAATATTGGCATATCACTCACAAAAACACTCTTGAGTGGTCGGACGCTCACTATCATTTATTCTTCATGCAACTTCTGATGAAGGCGTCAGCAACAGCAGGATCAAATTGGCTGCCACTGCATCTCTCGATCTCAGCTAGTGCGTCCTCCTCCGGAAGTGCCTTGCGGTATGTTCTGTCAGAAGTCATAGCATCGTAAGCGTCAGCCAGCGAAATGATTCTGGCCTCCAGCATGATCGCTGCTGCAGCCAATCCCTG
>CAZHQX010000186.1:0-3251 GCA_964534195.1 uncultured Oscillospiraceae bacterium | reverse complement strand
TACTTCTTCCTGCCATGGTAGTCCTGCTTGATCTCCTCATTCCAATCGATCGGCATCTCTGACTTTTCTCTATAGCAGGCGACAGTTTCGCTCATTACACGGAAATTCAATTCAACACCTTCGCTATCAGCATGAAAATCCTGGGCCCGATCAGCAGTAATACCAAATCTGCCTGCAGTTTCAACCGCGTCAATGTTGGCACCTAGAAAAATAAATTCCCAGTCATATTTGCTTTTCTGGCGCTCTATCATTTCCTTTATTCTGCGCATTGAATACTCACGACTGGAGTTCTCCTGTCCGTCTGTAATGATAACAAACAGTACATTATCAGCACGGTAATCGGCAGCGGTATTTCTCTGTGCGTTTCCAATCTTGTTGATCGTTCTGCCGACGGCATCCAATAGAGCAGTCGTTCCGCCCACAAAATATTCCTTGTCACTGATCGGCCTGACTGCCTGAATCTCTATTCTGTCATGCAGCAGCTCATACTCGTTATCAAAAAGCACAGTCGTAATATAGCATTTGCCTTCGACGTCCTTTTGCCTGGCCAGCATTGAATTGAATCCGCCAATTGTGTCACTCTCGAGCCCGCTCATAGAACCGCTTCTGTCGAGTATAAAAACCAGTTCTGTTGATTTCTTGTTCATTTTGCATCCTCCTTGGATCTAGATAAAAGCATTTGATCTGACCCAAGGATAGCACCACTTGCTGCAATACTGGTCGCCTGCCAAGCGACATTAATAATTCAAGAATTCGGCCTGATTCGTTTTCAACCACCAAGTAATGGCTGATCATATTTAAATAAGACCTCATTGATCTCAAAAATGTCATACCGTCCATTTATAATGAAGTACTCAATAATAACATCTGACATTTGGCTTCGAGAAAGAGCATATCCAGCCCTGCGCAGCAGATCATCTGTTTCGTCCAGACTAAGTTCCAAAGCAACAGCGAGAGCCAATGCAGTTCGCTTACTAGGCATATAGCCCTTGACCGACCTGATTTTGGAAAACAGCTTGCGGCTTAGGTTTGCTCTTTTGTATACCTCAACATCATTTCTGCCCTTAGAATCGATCAATCTCAATAGCATCTTGGCAAAAGGCTCGTCCAATTCACCGATCAGGTCATCAATGGCAGCAGCTGAGCTGATCTCCTCAGATTCAAGCCAAACCTCTTCCTCGATCAAACCCATATAGGCAGCTTCTTCAGCCCGATCAGCCTGATAAATGCCTCTGCGATACTCGTTTGAGAGCTTCTCACTGGCATAGTTCTCATCAATGAAGCTCTCGATCTCACCTAGCAGCTCTTCACCAACCTCAACTGCCTCACGGTCGAAAACAGCAAGATAAACCTCCAGATCATCGTTCGAACTGTCGAGAAAATCCCTGATTGCAGCAGTCGCCACAGCAAGAGCTTCCGATTTCGGATAACCGTAAATCCCACTCGAAATCAAAGGAAACGCTATACTCCTGCAATCATTGCCCGCAGCAAGCAGTAAGCTGTTTATGTAGCATGAACGCAGCAACGCCGCCTCATTACTACTACCATCTTGATAAACAGGTCCGGCTGTATGAATAATAAAACGAGCAGGCAGCCCAAATCCTGGCGTAATTACTGCTTCACCAGTATCGATCGGCCCAAGCCTGTTGCATGCCTGACATAGCAGCTCAGCACCTGCAGCCTCGAAAATGGCACCACAAACGCCGCCGCCCTCCTGAAGCTCCCGGTTGGCTGCATTTACCACGGCATCTACCTTCATTCTGGTAATATCTTGTCTAATTATGGCAAAAGGCATCTCACCCGATCCTTCCTTGTCGATATGACTGCGATCCTCTATCAGAGGAAATTGCAGCCATTTGGCATTATTCTCTGACAGCAGGTGTCCAATAGCTGTTGTCGTATATATCAGTCAGCTTATAGCTCATCAGATAGTCTGTATTGGTCAGCTCAAGATTCTCAATGCGCCACGAGCCGGTAGCGGTATACTGGTCACCTAACAAATACGAGTCATTGAAATCTCCCTCATAGGAATAGAAGTCACACAGAAAATCAATTTTATCCCCGGCATTTATCTCAACCAGACCCTTAGCCTGATTTGGTGTTTCAAGATTTTCATCATATATTACATTAGCACCAAGCACGCTGCCATAAGGATCATCCTGGCTAAACGAAACCATGATATCGACTCGCTGTCCATTAAGAAGCGCCGGCACTCTGCCCATAATCGTATAATCATCACCCTTAACATCATAGCTGCTCATAAAATAGCTGACCACCTGACCGTTAAGCGTGATCCACGTGCCATCAAACTCAACGATCAAATCACCGTCTTCATTGAACTCAAACACATTATCTCTGCCGAGATCGATATACCCTTCACCGTCATCAATAAACACATTAAGCTCGATCGAATGAACTAGCTCCCACTCCTTCTCAGTCAGCTGCAAAACACGCTGTCCGTTTTTCTGACTTAGCTTGATCGAGGCAGGATCAAGCATATTCTCACTATAATACTGAGAAGAACCGGTGATCTGCTGCGTATTAAGCCAGCTTGGAGCCTGCCCGTCACCACCAAGCAGAGATGAGAAATTGCCCTGACTTAAGAAATTACCCAGCAGCGAGCTGATAACATTGCCGCTCACTCCCTGGCTGGGAGAGCTTGTCCCCTGCCCGGCACCAAGCAAAACATCCAACAGGCCGCCGCCCTGCGAGGCCATCTGACCACCGATATTCAGATTTGCAAAGCTCTTGATCGCCTCCGTATAATTCTCATCCATGTCAATTTTCTCATAGGTATCAACCATGGAAGATACGGTGTTAAGCTTGCCATAAGGGAAATAAATAGACAAACCATTGGCGTTCGTAATATTATCAGACATCCGGTTATACTTAACAGCCTTATCCAATACATCGGCAAAAGCCAACGCCTCCGGAGTCCCCAGACGTTTCGCGAAATCAACCAGATCGATCTGATTTATTTTTGACGAAGCAGCGAATTCTTTGGTTGAAGCTCTGGAATCCGCAACTACCTTATAGTCATCTGACTTAATAAGCTTGCCGGTAGCTTCCGCGAAATCACCAAAAGACTCAGGCACTATTCCTTTCAGCTCAGCTAGATCGACCAGCGACAAAGTAGCTTGCGAGCGCGGAGTCTTGCGCTTAACCTCTAGTATGTAGTCATCTATAAGCTTTTTACCAAGATCTATAGTCTCAATTGAAGGATTCTGTGAAAGCGTATTGAGCCATCCGGT
>CAZHQX010000185.1:1981-3277 GCA_964534195.1 uncultured Oscillospiraceae bacterium | reverse complement strand
TACAAAACAAGCAGCGCGCTGACAGCAGAGGGTCTCGCATACATGAATGACAACGATGCCAGCGAGGCAGAGGCGGCGATCTGGTTCCTCAAGGAAAATGATGATCTGCTGGCTCAGTGGGTTACAGACAGCGAAAAGCTTGAAAACATACGTGAAGCTCTCAGCAAGGAGAAATAAGTATGGATACAATTTTTGCTCTGCCGGCCAGGCTCATGGCTGCGATCATGTCTCCCTGGCTGAGTTTCCCTGAAATACCATTTATAGATGTCGCTGACTGGATCGACAGAGCGGTCAGATACCTTAAGGATAATCTATCGTGGTTGTTTGAATTTATCAGAGATGTCATATCAGGCATGCTGAATGGAACTGAGGCTGTTCTGAATATCTTCCCCTGGTGGCTGCTGATCGTAGTGGTTGTAGTTGCCGGTTGGTTTGCGACAAGATCTGTACGCAGTTCACTGTTCTATGCACTGATGCTGTTTATTATTGGCCTGTTCGGTTACTGGGATCTGATGAACTATACGCTTTCAATCGTTATAGTTTCGGTTGTTCTCTCTTTGCTTCTTGGACTGCCTTATGGTGTCTGGATGGCAGAATCAGAGAAGGTAAAGGCTATTTCCACACCGCTGCTAGATACCATGCAGACGATGCCCAGCTTCGTATATCTGATTCCTGCAGTTATTCTCTTCGGGCTTGGCCGTGTGCCGGCAGTTATCGCGACAATGATCTACGCACTGCCGCCGGTAATAAGGCTTACCAGCCACGCCATACTCAATGTCGATTCAGAAACAGCGGAAGCCGCGAAGGCTTTTGGCTGCACCAGAATGCAGAGCCTATGGCAGGTTCGTATCCCACAGGCAGCTCCGACAATTATGGCCGGTGTCAATCAGACGATCATGATGGCTGTCGCAATGGTTGTTACAAGCTCGATGATCGGAGCCAAGGGACTCGGTGAAGAGGTTCTCATCTCAATCAACCGTATGGAGGTCGGCCGAGGTTTTGAGGCTGGTATCTCAATCGTATTCATAGCGATAATTATTGATCGTCTTACTCAGGGCGTCACAAGATCGCTCAAGAAAAAGAGCGGAAAGGAGGACTGAAGCATATGCCAAAGCTAGAAGTTAAAAATGTCAGCAAGGTCTTCGGTCCATCACCGAAAAAAGTCCTGGGACAGCTTGAGAAGAATTTTGACAAGCAGGATGTGCTCGCGGAGACAAGTCACGCCATAGGTGTTTACAAGGCCAGCTTCGAGGTTGAAGAGGGCGAGGTATTTGTAATTATCGGTCTATCCGGCAG
>CAZHQX010000185.1:0-1881 GCA_964534195.1 uncultured Oscillospiraceae bacterium | reverse complement strand
GAGGCCTTCTCAGCTCTCGATCCTATAGTCAGAAGAGATATGCAGTTTGAGCTGATCAAGCTGCAAAAAAAGCTTAAGAAAACCATCGTTTTCATTACTCATGATATCAATGAAGCTTTCAAGCTAGGCGATCGTGTCGCCATCATGAAGGACGCACGCATAGTTCAGATCGGCACACCAGAAGAAATACTGGCAAATCCCTGCGACGACTATGTTGAAAAATTCACCGTCGATATTGATAAAACAAAGGTTCTGCCGGTACGTTCAATTATGAGCGTCCCCGGCTGTCTGACCAAGATCAAGGACGGCCCCAAGGTCGCGCTGCAGGAGATGAAGGCCAACTCAGTATCAAGCGCTTACGTTGTTGATGAAAAGCTTCATCTGCAAGGTATCGTAACTCTAAGCGCTGCAATGAAGGCTATCGAGGAGAAACGCTCACTAGCTGATATTATGCATACAGATGTAATTGAGGTCGATCAGGAAACCATGATCAGTGATCTGGTGCCATTAGCCACACAGTCAGCCTACCCCATCGCGGTAAAAGACGAGCAAGGCCGCTTGACCGGTATCGTCACAAGAGTCGCGATCCTATCTCATCTCTGATCGATCAGCCAATAGTTATACTATCTACCCACTCATCCCATCCCGGATCTGCGACCTGCAGACCGGGATGTTTCTTTATATACTCTATGGTACGACGAACGCCTTGATCGAAACGTACTCTGGCGTGAAATCCAGGAACCAGTTTCTTAAGCTTAGAATTATCAAACACAACTGAGTGCGCCTTGTCGCCAAGCAACGATCCCTCAAGCTCTGGCTGCATACGAGCCAGATCATATGAGGTCACATGATGCAGGATTGGTTTGACACCTATAGCCAGACCCACGCATTCATATATTTGATTCCAGCTAAGGCTCTCATCTGATGTGATATGGACGGCCTCACCGATCGCATGTATGTTGCCCATCAGTCCTGTAAACCCTCTGGCAAAATCACTATTATGTGTCATAGTCCAGAGCGAGCTGCCATCACCATGAACAATGACTGGCTTGCCCTGCATAATTCTTGCTACCGCTGACCAGCTTCCCTGAGGTCCATGAACTCCAAGAGGCACTGCCCAGTCACCATATGTATGGCTCGGACGAACTATTGTTATCGGAAACCCTGTATTTCTATAAGCCTGCATTAGTATTTCTTCACAGGCGATCTTATCACGCGAATATTGCCAGTATGGATTTGCCAGGGGCGTGCTCTCTGTAACAATATAATTGCTAAGCGGCTTCTGATAAACAGACGCGGAGCTTATAAATATGTACTGATCACAATTCTCTGAAAATAAACGGATATCACGCTCAACATCTGAAGGATGGAAGGCCACGAAATCTACAACAGTATCAAAATACTTGCCATCGATCAACTCTCTAACCTTCTCTTCATCATGAATGCTGCAGGAAATAACCTCAGCATTCACAGGTACATGCTCTCTTTTGCTTCCGCGATTAAGTAGATACAACTCCCAACCAAGCTCAGCCAGTCTATAACTGACAGCAGTGCTGATAGTACCTGTGCCACCAATAATTAATGCCCGCATATTCTGTACCTCCTGCGACTAATTTCCCTGCATAAACCAGCAAGTGCCCTATTCGATTGTATCAGACCACATGTAATGCTACAATCACCAGGAAAGCTATCTGTTAACACTCTTACTGAATTATTGTTCACATTACAAATAAGAATATTATGATACAATTAAGATGTTAATACGAATAAACGCTTCTAAGGAGTGTGGAAATTTTGTCATTGCTATTTGCCAGACAACCTATATTTGACAATAAGGGCAGACGCCACGGCTATGAGCTTTTGTACCGTGAGCCCGGAGAA
>CAZHQX010000184.1:0-3382 GCA_964534195.1 uncultured Oscillospiraceae bacterium | reverse complement strand
CAGGATAATCCAGACGCGAAAGCTATTTTCCTGATCAATCCTACCTATTTCGGGGTCGTGTCGGACCTGCGTGCCATTATTAAACTCTGCCGTCGCCGTGGACTGATGGTTCTGGTCGATGAAGCACATGGCGCACATTTCCCTTTTCACAATGAGTTTCCGGAAAATGCCACAGCTCTTGGAGCTGATTTGGCCACAGTCAGCTTGCATAAGACCGGCGGTTCACTGACCCAGAGCTCAGCTCTGCTCATGAACGAACGCAATCTCGATGCCAGCACAGTAAGGTCTACTATCAATCTAATGCAGACGACCAGTGCGTCCTATTTGCTGATGGCAAGCATTGATCTGGCTAGACGCAATCTGGAAATCAACGGTGGTAAAATATATGACGAGCTGCTGCCTGTGATCGAGAGGGCAAAGCTTGAGCTGAACAAAACTCCTGGTCTGTCAGTATTGACCCGTGATGATATCAATGGACAGGGTTTCTATGATTTCGATGAAACCAAGTTTGTGATCCGTGTTAATGAGCTTGGCATGACAGGATTTGAAGTTTACGACATGCTAAAGGACGATTATGGTATTCAAGTTGAGCTGGCCGAATCGTATGTTATACTGGCGATAGCAGGAATCGGCGACGATGCCGGTACGATCGAGAAGCTGGTAAATGCTCTTAAAGATATTGCCGGCAAGCAATATGGCAAGACCAAGCCGTTTGAGCTTGAACAGATAGATGCTTTTGAGAAGCCGATGGCGGTGGTATCTCCACGGGACGCTTATTACAGCCCTAAGCGACTGATAAATGTAAACGAATCAGTTGGAGAGATCTGCGCTGAATCGATCATGATATACCCACCTGGAATTCCTCTGGCAGTTCCGGGCGAGAAAATTACACAGGGTATTGTTGATCATTTCAATTTTTATCGTCAGCAGCACTGTGTTATTATGCACAACTCTGATGATCCGGACATGATCCAGGTGCTTGGTGAAGCCGCTGTTTGATGTCCGTTCCAAAGTATGGAGGATATTATATGACAGATGGCAATGCTTTTCCCGTTATAAGCTTAAAAATGCAAGGCTGTGATGCTGATTATAAGGACGCTCTGGTTGTTTTGTTCGGAGCTCCCTTCGACGGCACAGTTTCATTTCGACCAGGCTCACGCTTCGGCCCGCAGTCAATGAGGCAGGATTCGATCGGACTTGAAACTTACAGTCCTTATCAGGATACTGATCTCAGCAGCAGTTTAACCTCAGATATTGGTGATCTTGATTTGCCCATGGGCGATACTGAGGGCAGTCTGGCAATAATCAGACATACAGCCGATAAGATCGCTGCTGCTGGCAAGATACCACTGATGCTAGGTGGTGAACACCTTGTTACTCTGCCGACATTTGAAGCTTTGCTTGAAAAATATCCAGACCTATGCCTTATACATTTAGATGCTCATGCTGATCTACGCGAGGACTATCTTGGCGTCGAGCTTTCTCACGCAACTGTAGTCAGGAGAATATGGGACAGAGTAGGTGATGGCAGGGTTTTTCAAATGGGCATTCGTTCCGGTACTGCTGAAGAATTCGCTTTCGCTCGTAGTGGACATACCTCGTTTTATCCGCTGAGCTTCGAAAATTCAGCGGAAATAGCTGCTGCGATCGGCAGCAGACCTGTTTACTTAACAATTGATCTGGATGTTTACGATCCAGCTGTTTTCCCTGGTACAGGTACACCTGAACCAGGTGGTATACTTTTCCCGGATATGATCAGAGCTTTAAAAGATTTCTCTGAACTGCATATTGTTGGTGCCGATCTCGTTGAGCTTGCTCCTCACTATGACTCAAGTGCTGTATCGACCGCACTCGCACTGAAAACAATGCGAGAGCTGCTGGTTCTTATACAAAACCAATACAGTGGCCGCTAAAAGTCCGCTATCCTAATGTGATGAATAATGTATAATAATTACAGAACAAGGGCTGCAAATTAATAGACACATTGGATACCGGAGGATATTAAGTGGGCTCACTCTCGGTTTCGGACATTACAAGATTACTGCAGATAGCGGGTGTTGCTATAGCGATACTCGCTGTTTTGCTGATTTTGTTCAAATTCGCGGTTTGGCTGCTGAGAATTATACTTAGGAGAAAAATGTCGACCGGCAATGCTGATTTAGTTGGACAGCAGGCAACTGTCATTAAAACTGTACGCATTCAGAAGCCTGGCGAGATCGAATGTGAATTCAAGGGTCAATTATTGACAGGTCCAGCCATCAGTGATTCTAAAATAAGGCCAGGAAGCCTTGTATTGATCTATGCCGCTGAAAAAGATTGGTTCAAAGTCAGACCAATAGAATATGACTATATTGAAGGTAAATATGAAACAGGTTTTGAAAATGAACGCAAATAATGCGCAGTCAGGCGGGCTGCGTATTGTTTTGTCTACGCTTAATTCCAAATTCAGCCATACCAGCCTGGCATTGAGGCTCATGAGGGAAGCCTGTGGCAGCGTACTAAAGGAAGAAGATGAGCTGATTTTGGCAGAGTACACTATCAATGATCAACCGCAGCAACTGCTTCAGCGGCTTTTTGAGTTAAGAGGCGATATATATGCGTTCTCGTGCTATATCTGGAATTCACAACTGACTCGTCAGCTTATACGTGAGTTGGGAAGCTTAAGACCGGAAGTGACGATAATAATGGGCGGACCTGAGGCAGCCTGGCAACAAAAGGAAATAATGATTGAGCTGCCTGAGGTCGACTTTATACTTGCTGGCGAGGGTGAGCTCAATTTGCCGGTACTGCTGTCCGGGTTGTCAACAGGCCGTGAAACAGAGTCACTCTGTGATGAGATCAGAGGCATTTCCTGGCGTGATGCTGATGGCATGATCAAAATTAATCCTGCGGATCAGCTGGATATCAACGCTTCATGGCCTTTTGCCTACACTGATGACGAGCTTACACTGCTAAACGATAGAATTCTATATTATGAGAGCAGCCGTGGATGTCCGTTTGGCTGTACCTACTGTATGTCATCGAGAGATAGAAGGGTCAGATATCGTGATCTGTCGACTGTTTTCGCCGAGCTGGAACGATTCATGACTGCTGATGTAAAACTGGTAAAATTTGTCGATAGGACCTTTAACTGTAATCCAGAAAGAGCAATTAGTATTTGGCGTTTTCTAATCAAGCGCAGTCTCGAGATCGGCTGCAGAACAAGATTTCATTTTGAGATAGCTGCGGATCTTCTCGATGACAAGTCAATTGATCTTCTTGCTTCTGTCCCAGAAGGACTATTCCAATTTGAAATTGGTGTTCAAACCTGCAGTCAGGAGGTTCTCAGACTAATTAACAGATCCTGTGATCTCGATAAATTGTTCTTGCGATGCAGACAGCT
>CAZHQX010000183.1:1779-3417 GCA_964534195.1 uncultured Oscillospiraceae bacterium | reverse complement strand
GACCGACCAGCTCATATATTAGCGTCGCGCAGAGCACAACAGCTCTAATCGTCGCGCCATATTCGGGCATTATTCTCAGCGCAGCGAGAGAGAGGCCGATGGCCACACCGGCCTGAGGAATTAGTGTGAAGCCAAGATACTTCTGTACGACCGGCTCGGCTTTTGCCAGTTTGGCACCGATATAACAGCCGCCAATCTTGCCTACTACTCTGCCAAGAATATAAACCCCTCCAACAAGACCTATTTCACGCAGCACAGACACATCAAGCTCCGCACCAGAGATTACGAAAAAGAGCAGAAACAAAGGCGGGGTTATAGAATCCGAAACCTTGAGCAGTTTGACCGGCTTGCTGCTCATATTGGTAAAAGCCGCCCCCGCCATCATGCAGACTAGAAGTGCTGAGAGGTGAAGGATCGAAGCAAGGCCAACACCAGCCATAATTACAGCTAGCGCAAGCCCAAGGCGATCTCCGTCCCGCTTAAATCTGCGCAGGAAGATCGCGGTCAACGCGCCGATTGCCAGACCCAGCAGCAGTGAGCCGCCAATCTCAATAAGAGGAACACCCAGCATGGAGCCAGCTGATAGATGCGCTCCGCTGACAAAAACCTGAGCGATTGCCGCAGAGACTGAAAATGCTATAAGAGCAACCGCGTCATCCATAGCGACGACAGGAAGCAGCATTTTGGACACAGGCCCGTCCGCGTTGTATTGTCTGATAACCATTAGCGTCGCCGCCGGCGCGGTGGCGGCACCGATCGCACCGAGCATGATCGCTGCAGGAAGCGGCACACCAATCGCGATCAGAATTATATCAAGCACGATAACGGCTCCCAGGGCTTCAAATACAGTTATGATGATTGGAGCTGTTCCTACCTGCTTCAAAAATGAGATCTTGAATTCACTGCCTATTGAAAACGCAATGAAGCCTAGTGCCAGATCAGATAAAACATTGAAGCTCATAAGTGTTTCGTGCGGGATAATATGTGTTAACCCAAGCAGCAGGCCTGCAATCAGATAGCCGGTAACTGCAGGCATATGAAGCCTATGGGCTGCAGCAGATCCGATAAAACCAACTACGATCATTATCGCTAAATAGAATAGAACCTCGCTCATTTCTTCGGCACCTTCCCATCGAAGAAGCTTATAGGCATACCAAAGAGAACACCGGTATCAGGCTTATCAAGTCCGCCAACAGCATCGTTGATGGTTTTTCTAACCTCATCAACCAAATCATCATTTACAGCCATGAAAATCGTGCGATTAGATTCGAGATCCGGATCAATGAGCATTCTGATCGAACCAAACAGATTTTTGCTCTGATCAGCCAGAACCCTGGCCATGCCTGTACTCTCGACAACTGTCGCGCCTTTGACGCCGATCCTCACTAGCTCTTCAAATAGATGATCCATACATTCTGTTTTATTAAGGATCAGTACCAATAGCTGCATAGATTTGTCCATAGATAACATCCTCCAAAAATATTTATTCAACCTTATAATCATATCGCGTTTCGAGAAGTGATGCAAACTGTATCGAGCAAGTGATATACTGAAAAAAAACGAGGAGCGGCTAATATGAATTGTGCGAATTGCGGGAGACAAATAAATGAATCAGCAGCGTTCTGCCCGGGCTGCGGC
>CAZHQX010000183.1:0-1679 GCA_964534195.1 uncultured Oscillospiraceae bacterium | reverse complement strand
CCTGAATGATATCACAGATGACAAGTGCGTTAAGTGCGGCTGTCCTCTCCTGAAGTGAAGCCTTTAGCAGCGCTTGCTTAAGAGCTGAAGCCTTGTACGCCAGTAGATCAGCAGCTTGCGTCTATCCGGTACAAATACTCTGCGCTGCAGCAAATCATAATCGGATTCTCTGCAGGCATAAATAATTGAGCGATAATAATTCAAAGATAGCAGCAGCGGCAGTCTGGCCTTTGTTTCATATTTATTTAGATTTTTCTCCACATCGCGATAATATGATAATGCTTGTTCGGCCAGCCTCTCCCATAATTGCTTAAGCTCTGGTTTCATTTTCGGGCCGGCAAGATCCTCAAAAACCAATCCATGCTCTTTCATCATATCTGCTGGGAGATATGCTCTGCCAAGTCGATAGTCAGTTCCGACATCGCGCAGTATATTAGTTATCTGCATAGCATGACCCAGCTTGATTGAGCATTTGCGTGTGTATTTATCGTCCGTATCAACTGCCAATAGAGGGTTGAGCATAAGCCCAACAGTACCTGCGACAAAATAGCAATATCGTTCAAACTCTTCCATGTCCGCCGGCTGCCGCGGTGCAAGGTCCATTTCCAAGCCAGTCAACAACTCTCTGTATGGCTCAAGATCAAGTTCAAAACGGTCGAATGTCAGACGCAGCGCCCGCCACATAGGCTCATCATGATCATGACCGCGGCTAAACGCCTCCAGCTGATCCTTAAGCTTAGCAAGCTCGACAGCATCATTATGCTCATCAACAGCATCATCAGCCATTCTACAAAAAGCGTAAATTGCGAAAACCGCCTTGGCCCTATCCGGCCTGAGATGTCGAAACGCTCGATAGAAGCTTCCTGAGTGCTCGCGAATCATTGCTTCACACCAGGCAAAATCAGATATGGCTTGAGTCGTTTCAGACTCAGGCCATTTATCATTCATAGACAATATATAATCGCTTCCAACTCTGTTTGTCATCGCTTACCTCCAGCAACAGCTGCGTAAACCTATTATATACCAAATAACTTGCTTTCGTTATCAGCGTTACTGACAACTTGTAGCAGGCTCATTAGTTTGCCTCAGGGCAGAAATCGTGGTAGAATAACATGCAACTTTCGCAAATAATAAAAGTTGTTGCTGCCGTTTTTTTGTTCGTATAGCAGCATACAATAAACAGCCTGAAGGATTTTGACCGGCTAAGATATTTATCCGGATCGATAAAGTGTGTAAAAATGGAGGAACATTATGAAAAAGACAAAAACAAAATTACTCATAACTGTCTTGGCGGTTATGGCAGCGGTCTCTATGGCGCTCAGCGCATGTGGAGGAGGCAGTAAAAATGACGAAGTGCTTAAGATGGCTGATCCCGGCTGGGACAGTGTCAAGCTTCATAATCAGATAGCCGGCTACATACTTGAGCATGGCTATGACGTGAAAAGTGAAACGATCAGTGGTTCAACCCCTATTACCTGGCAGGGCATCATCGAGGATGATATTCAAATCTATATGGAAGCATGGAGCGATCAGCTGCCTACATATGAGTCAGATATTGCTGAAGGCAAGCTGCTTGAATTATCCGTCAATTTTGACGACAACGCCCAGGGTATCTATGTGCCGGCTTATATGGTCAACGGTGATCCTGAGCGAGGAATCGAGCCGCTTACACCAGACCT
>CAZHQX010000182.1:0-3421 GCA_964534195.1 uncultured Oscillospiraceae bacterium | reverse complement strand
AAAAGGCAAAGCCGACGAAAGACGGTTGCGCAAAGCTAAAGGGCCTAAAGAGAGCATATCTTCTCTGCACATACTTGCTTGGTAACGACATCAATGACAGTGTGACTGATAGATAAACTCTCAATGGCAGCCAGTTGCACATCTCATATATTGACTCAATCGAGTCTATTGATGATTAGAGATGATAGCAGTAAGGGTTGCCAGACTGCTGTCATTTATTTTTTTTGTGCCTCGCCAAGAGCGGCGGGCATACCGCTGCTAAGTCTCTCTACTTCTATATATCGTAGGGAGCAAAAGAAACTTTAATACTTTTTTGAAAAAATTTTTTCAGTCTCGATCTGGGATGGAAATGGGAGGTAGATACAAGTGATAAACGGATTGCTGAATCAGGTAAATATTATGGAAAAAGGCCTGGATGCCAGTTGGCTGCGTAATGAGGTCATATCCAATAATATCGCAAATGTTGATACTCCTGATTTCAAAGGCTCACAGGTAGATTTTGAACACATTTTCGCAAATGCTTTGGAAGCGGCCTCGAAATCGGATAACGTCGCCAGGAGTGACGATATGAGGATCAGCGGCCGCAACGATATTGGACGTATAACCAGCGCTAAGCATATCGACATGCATGGTCTTAACGTCGACAGTCTGCGTGCTGATGTTTCACAGACAAACAGCACAATGAGGATGGATGGAAATAACGTGGATCCAGATGCCGAAATGGTAGCGCTCTCCAAGAACAGTATTCTCTACGATACGATGACTTACGCGATCAATAAAGAGCTTGGCAGAATCAAAATGATTGCCAGAGATGGGAAGTGATTTGAATGGGTATGTTTGATGCAATTAATATTAGTGCTTCAGGGCTTACCGCTCAGAGCTTCAGAATGGATGTTGTCGCACAGAATATCGCTAACGCGACCACGACCAGAACTGCTGATGGTACACCGTATCAGCGCAGGACGACAGTTCTGGCAGAGGGCAGATCGATCCGCTTCTCAGATGTGCTTGCGGAGCGTCGTGGACAGGCCACAGCCGGCAGCGGTGTGAGGGTAGTAGATACTCCAGCTGATCAGTCAGAGTTCAAGCTCCAGTATGATCCAAATCATCCGGATGCTAACGAGGAAGGCTATGTCCAGATGCCGAATGTCGATATTGTCAGAGAATATGTCGACATGATATCGGCCTCGAGATCATACGAAGCTAATCTGACAGTAGTAAACGCCAGTAAGAAAATGGCAGCCAAGGCACTTGAGATCGGCAGATAAGCCGCCGGATAGTTTAGAACAGAAGTGAACCAGATGGATCTGATAAAACAGATCAGTCGATCAGGAAGGTGAATGAAGATGCTGGATAATATAAGCGCAAGCCAGTGGCTGGCACAGGTCAATCCACAGGCTATCGAAAAACTTAATACTCCCGTCACCAAGATCGGACGCGAAGACGCCGATAGCGACGTGACTTTTTCCGATGTGCTTAACAGGCTACAGGCGCCGGTCGAGAGCTCGATAGCAGACGCGCAGCAGGCGCAGCTCTCGTTGCTGACAGGCGAAGCGCAGAGTGTGCACTCAGTCGTACTGGCAGCCGAGAAGGCAGATATAGCTCTTCAGATGACGATGACGATACGCAACAAGGTCATAGACGCCTATAACGAGATCATGAGAATGCAGCTATAAAGAACATCTACAAGAATTCAAGCTCGGCTTACGCCGGAATATAAGCTGGAGAACGGAATTCAGATAGAGTGGGAAAAAACTAATTGATGAGGGGCCGTCAACGTGGATAAAAACGCCATTGCAAATTCGTTCAAGGGGATCGGAACGAAGTTAAAAGAATTCTGGCAGAAATACAGTGCCAGCCAGAAGCGAATGATGATCATACTATCAGTAGTAGTCATCGTTCTTTTGGCTTTTCTGGTATGGTTCTTGAATCAAACACAGTATGGTGTTTTGTACAGCAATCTCGAAGCTGGCGAAGCCGGACAGATCGTACAGCAGCTTGAGGAGATGGGTGTAACCGTCAAAACCAAGGGGGACGATACAGTTCTCGTACCGCAGGATCAGGTTGACCGCCTGCGTATGGAGATGGCTGCTTCCGGTCTACCGGAAAACAGCGCCAACCTCAATATCCTGGAGCAGGGCTCTGGCTTCGGTATTACGGAAGAAGATAAGGCCGTCTATAGAAGATATCAGCTGCAGCAGGACTTGCAGAACGCGATCAAAACGTTCTCGTCTGTAGCAGACGCAAGAGTTTCCCTGATAACACAGTCGGAGAGCTCTTTTGTTATTCAGGACAGAATTACACCGGCGACGGCAGCGGTACTGCTGACCTTGAGACCGGGATCTGAGCTCAGTGAGCAAAATGTTCGTGCGATTACAGAGCTTGTACAGCGCAGCGTTCCCAATCTGACCAAGGAAAACATAACTGTTATCGACAGCCAGATGAATGTTCTGAGCTCGAACGATGGCAGCGATCAGATGAATTCTGAAAATCAGCAGACGCTGCAGACTCAGGTCAGCGAGAGGCTCAAGAAGCAGATCAATGATCTATTGCAGCCTGTTTTTGGCGTCGGCAAGGTCATGACAGAGGTCAACGTAACGCTCAATTTTGATGACGCGGTCGTTGAGAGCGTACGTTTCGAACCGATGGAAGGCTCAACCAACGGTATTATCGCCAGCATCGATCAGATCAGAGAGGTTGCCAATGAGGCAGCTGAGGTTGGCGGCGAGGCCGGTACCGGCGATAATGGCGCCGATGTTCCTGTTTATCCTGTTGTCGATACAGGCAACTCTATCTATGAGAAAAACTCTGAAACTATCAACTATGAGATCAATACAATTAAGGAAACACTCAGCAAGGCCAAGGGCAGCATCGAGGACCTGAGCGTGTCTGTCATTCTCGACAGCCGTGATATCGAGCCTGGAATGGATTATTCAGAGAACGTAGTTAACCTTGTATCCGCGGCCGTCGGTGTCGACCCGCAGTACATAGCGGTTGAAACGTTACCTTTCAACGGTCTTGAAGAGGCCGCTACTACATGGGAGTCCTATAACGAGCTTAATGAGCAGATGCAGCGCTGGCAGATGATCAGATTCTTCATAATTCTGGGCGTTGTCCTGATCGTTGTAGTTATCCTCATCATCCTGTTAGCCAGAAGAGGCAAGAAATCACCAGAGCGTGAGGTCGATCAGATGTTCCCGTCACTGAGTCCTGAGGCCGCTCAGATCCTAAGCGCGGCTGAGGTCACTGTAGATGAAACCGGCAGGCCACTGCCCAAGGAGAAGAAGCATCGCGAGCGCGACGAGCTCGAGCAGTACATCGACAACAATCCTGATCTGGTTGCGAATATCCTGCGCAGCTGGCTCAACTCAGACTAATTAACGCAGGAAGGAGGTTATCTTAGCATGGCAAATTACAATGA
>CAZHQX010000181.1:0-3494 GCA_964534195.1 uncultured Oscillospiraceae bacterium | reverse complement strand
ATCGAGAATCTCACGGTTTGTGACAACGGAACCATCCTGAATACCTTCCCGCACTCCGGGAATCGGAGGAACAACAGCTTCTGAGCCGGTAGCGATCAGCAGACGCTTGCCTTCGAAGCTCTCTTCGCCGACTTTTACCGTAATGGTACCATCAGCTGAACGGCCGGCAATTACGCCCAGGCCTTCTTGGATAGTTACTTTTTTGCTCTTAAGTTGAGCGCGAATACCGGAGACCAGATTTTTAACAACCTTGTTCTTACGAGCTACGACCGCAGCCTGATCTATCGCGGCGCCGGTGGAGGTTACTCCGTATTTCTCACCATGAGCAGCATGATCATAGATTTTGGCACTGTTCAAAAGTGTTTTGGACGGAATACAGCCTTCATTAAGACAGACACCGCCGAGCTTGTTTTTCTCGATCAGCAATGTGTTAAGACCAGCTTCGCCAGCTCTCTCGGCTGCCAGATAGCCTCCGGGGCCACCACCGAGAACGATCAAATCATACATACCTAATATGCCTCCTTGCTTACTGCATCAGCAGCAGTGAAAAATTTTCCAATACAGTTGTCAGATCCTTAAGGAATCTGGCAGCAGGTGCACCGTCGATAGCCCTATGGTCGAAGGTCAGAGACAGGCCCATAGATGGATATGTCTTGATCTCTCCATTTAACTCGCGCACCTTGGTTGTAATACCACAGACTCCAAGTATACAGGTCTGAGGCGGATTGATGACGGGTGTGAAGCTCTCAATACCAAGAGTTCCCAGATTGGTAACGGTAAAGGTTCCACCCTGGAGCGCGTCCGGACTGATCGTACCTGACTGACAGGCAGTCACTGATTCCTTAACAGCAGAGGATAGCTGCGAAAGAGACATCAGATCCGAATTAAATATGGTTGGCACCATCAAGCCGCGTGGTGTATCTACAGCGACGCCCATATGGACCCGGTTGAATATTGTCATTTTCTCATCATCATAATGAGCATTGCAGCCCGGATGCTTAGGCAGAACACGTGAAGCAGCATAAAGAATGATGTCGTTCAGCGTCGGTACCTTCTCTGCAAGAGTGAAGCCCAGCTCTGAGTTCAAGCCCTTCTCGCCGGCAGCCTTGAGGCGCTTGCGCAGAGCCATAATATCAGTGGCGTCGAAGCTGCTGTTAAGCGTAAGCTGAGCCATCTGCGAGAGCGAAGCCTGCATTGAACGTGCGATCACCTTGCGGATATTAGTATGCTTCTCAACATAACTCTCAGGACCAGCGTCACCCGCTATTGCAACGCCTGCAGCTGCGACCGCTGCGGCTGGAGCTGCTGTAAGATCAGCAACACCAACCCGTCCGCCGATACCTGTACCAGTAATGCCGGTATCATGAGCTGAACCAGCAGCCTGAGTGACCAGACGGCCTTCGTCGATAAGCTTCTGTACATCGCGCTCTATAACACGGCCTTTGGGACCAGTAGGCTGAGCAAATCGCAGATCAACTCCTGCTTTTTCGGCCAGACCACGAGCACGCGGGCTGATCGCTTCAGGCATATCACCGGCTGCAGCAGACGTTTGAACTTCGGCTGCAGAAACAGCAGTTGCTTCTGCGGCAGGAGCAGCTTCAACCACAGCTGGTTTATCTTCTTTTGCTTCTTCAGCATCGCGGGGATCAAACTCAGAAACATCCTCACCCGGCTCACCGATCACACAAACATTCATCAGAACAGGGATATCGTCACCCTCTTCGAAAAAAACAGCAATAAGTGTGCCGCTGACCTTGGCGGCCTCATCGAAGGTTGCCTTGTCCGTTTCATATGTGAAGAGCAGATCGCCCTCAGAAACAGAGTCGCCCTCCTGCTTGTGCCATTTACCAATAATGCAGCTTTCTACAGATTGCCCCTGACGAGGCATAATTACAGCAGTAGCCATATAGTCTTGTACCTCCTGTTATTATTTCAGCATTGTTTGTCCGCCGGTAACAGGAATGGCCTGTCCGGTTTCATTTTGCTGTTCAACACAATACATAATCGCCCTGGTTACATCTAGAGGCGAGCATCCGCGGTGCATTGGGACTTTTGAGACATAAAAATCGTATACGTCCTCGACAGTTTTAGCACCAGGAACCTTACCGGCCTCAAGATACTGCACGAACAGTCCCTTCTCAGGATCGCTCCAGAGAGGACCTTCGTAGTAATTGCCAGGACAAATGGCATTGACCTTGATACTATTTTCTACCAGCTCCTTGGCGAAGCTCTGAACCAGACCGATGCCGCCAAACTTACTGCCAGCATAGGCGAAGTTACGGTTTGAACCCTCCAGTCCAGATTTTGAATTGATCTGAACGATGTCAGAAGTGTAATTCTTGTCAAATCTAGCCTGCAGCTTCATAGGTCTTGAGCCATATTTCGTCACCAGGAAGAACGCCGTGTAATTAATGCGCGTAACGAACTCAAATGCTTTGAGCGTCATTTCCTCCAGTCCACCAGCCTTAAGAACACCAGCATTGCTGACCAGCAGATCAAGCCCGCCGAAACGTAAAGCAATTTTCTCCATCAGATCACGAACTGATTCCTCATCACCAACATTTACCGGCAGAGCGTGAGCAGCATTGTCACCATACTGCTCACATATTGAAGCTACAACTTTCTCAGCAAGCTCCAAATTCAGATCAGCTATAACAACATGCGCGCCAAAACCCGCCAGTTCTCTGGCAATGCCCTCGCCGAAGCCCTGAGCTCCTCCTGTCACGAGAGCGATCTTGCCCCGCATTCTATTGCTCTCAGCCTTCGTTCCGGGATCAGCAAAAACAAAACGGCCCATGCCTTTTACCATGATCGACTCAACAGATCTATTGTCTGCCGCTATCTTCTCTAGAGCAGCGTATAAATCATCCACTGATGAGAATCCTGACGCTTCAAGCTCGACATCAGACCCGCTCTCGCTCTCACTGAAAACAACAAGACGCTGACCACCAGCTCCTGGGAAAAGCGAACGCAGCACAGGCGCTATCGCCGCAGCAGCATGCCTGCCTCCCTCCATCTGTTCGATCCAATTTGACATAAACAACTTCCTTCCTATAACAAATAATCAACCTTTTTGCACTCATGGCAAAACGACCCATAACGTTTACGAATGGCAAAAGCCGAGCAAGCAGAGCAGCTCCGCCGGCCCGGCCGCGTTTCCATTAAATGCAATCAGCATTTTCCAGCAGATAATCCTCCGCCGCCTTGCACCACAGACCTTTATTGGCCTCTACAATATCAGCAAGTTTGGCAAACATTTCGTTCTGCTCGCCGAGGCTGCGGAAATCATTGATCGCAGTCAGAGGCATACTGATATGTGTATAGATCAGTTTCTTGCCTCCTGGTATTTTGGGCAGATTGAGTGTTGTCTCAACTACACTGTCAAGACCGCCGACATGAGTGATCATCGAGGATGGATCGATCTTACCTGCAGCCATCAGCTCAAGCGACTCGATCAGATCATCTGTATTGCCACCGCTGTTGCCGGCAACATG
>CAZHQX010000180.1:0-3564 GCA_964534195.1 uncultured Oscillospiraceae bacterium | reverse complement strand
ATTACCCTGAGGCATATTATTGTGCTTACTTCACTGTAAGAGCTGATGAGTTCGATAGCAGTGTCATGTGCAGGCCACCGGCTGAAGTTAGAATCGATCGTGAGCGCAGAAGGCAGCTCTTCAGAGAAGCGCCTGATCGTGAACAGAAGATCTATTATATTCTCGAGCTGGTTGAAGAAATGCAGCTTCGTGGTATTGATTTTCTGCCTATAGATATATATGCATCATCGGCAAGTCATTTCGTGCAGGAGACCGAGGGCAGAATAAGACCACCTCTTGATGCTATACCGGGAATCAGCAGTACCTTGTCTGAATCGATCGTGCGCGCCCGGGCAGATGGTCCTTTTAAGTCAAAGGATGAACTGATGCGCAGGGCCGGTGTCGGTCAGAGCGCGATAGAAACACTGACATCTGCAGGTTGTCTGGGAGATATGCCGGATACAGCACAGATGGATCTTTTTGAGATGATGGGTTAAGAAATATGATGGTTGCGGTGAGAGACGCTTCATATTGCCGTGTCGTGCTTATGGAGTCGACTCTGCAGTTTGATCGTGAATATACCTATGCTATTCCTCAGCAATTACGCGGGCGGGTACTCCCCGGCAGTATCGTCGAGGTGCCTTTTGGCCGCGGTAATCGAAGTACAGACGCTTTTTGCATGGCCCTGCAGCAAAATCCTCCTGATGATTTTTATATTAAACCGATTCAAGCACTTAAGTCCGACCGGCCAGTATTAACAGCTGATCAGATCGAGCTGGCAGCTATGATGAAGGAACGTTATCTTTGCACCTATGGTGCGGCACTGCGCTGTATGACTCCTTCAACTGTAATCAGTGTTGGCGACCGCAAAGTGAGGTTCGCTGTTTTGATCGATCCGGCTGACGCTGCCAGGCGTTTGGCCGCGGGTGAGATCGACCGACTGGGACATGTGCGTGTGATTCAGATGCTGCTTGAGTATGAGACCGCTCCGACTTATGAACTTCAGTCAGCATGCCAGGTCAGTCCAGCTGTGCTGAAAACACTCGAGAAGAAGGGCTTGATCTCTTTTTACCGAGGCGAGATAAGACGCGAACTCGATACTGATTCTGAGGAGCATGAGCGGGCAGATGATTTCGCTCTTAATTCTGATCAGCAGATTGCTGTCGATAGAATCTGCGCTTCGATGAATACAGCTCGCGAATTAGGCAGTTTACAGGAATGCATGCTCTATGGCATTACCGGCAGCGGTAAAACAGAGGTTTATCTTCAGAGTGCCAGACAGACATTGGCTGATGGCAAAAGTGTTATTATACTCGTTCCTGAGATATCGCTCACACCTCAGATGGTTTATCGAATCAGGAGTAGATTTGGCAATGACGTTGCTGTTTTGCACAGCCGCTTGACACCGGCTGAGCGTTATGAACAGTGGCAGCGGATTCTTAGACATGAAGTGAGTCTGGTAGTAGGAGCACGCTCAGCGATTTTCGCTCCACTTGAATCTATTGGGCTGATTATTCTCGATGAAGAACAGGAGAGCAGTTATAAATCGGAAACCCATCCGCGCTATCATGCTCGAGATATTGCCCGAATGCGAGCACATATGCATAGTGCCGTACTTGTACTTGGCTCTGCCACGCCTTCTGTTGAGAGCTTCTATCGGACTGAGACGGGCAAATCGATTTTGTTAAGGCTTCCCGAAAGAATCGGCAGTGCCGGACTGCCACAAACAATTATCGCCGATATGCGTGAGGAATTGCGTGCAGGCAACAGATCAATTTTCAGCAGGCCGCTGCAGACAGCTCTTCAGGATGTAATAGATAAAAAGAAGCAGGCAATGATCTTCATAAATCGCCGGGGGCATTCTTCGTTTGTGCTTTGCCGCTCTTGCGGACAGACTGTCAAATGCAGCAGCTGCAGTGTTTCCATGACCAGTCATGCTTCAGTCGGATCAGGTGCAGGTTATGATCCGGCCCGGTCAGATAGTGACAGCCTTATATGCCATTACTGTGGCAAGATCAGTCGGATCCCCAAAAAATGTCCGCTCTGCGGCAGTTCTCAGATCGGTCGTTTTGGCGTTGGCACACAACAGGTTGAAGAACACCTGGCCAAGGCTTTTGCCGGGATAAAAACTCTAAGAATGGATCAGGATACTACAGCTGGCAGAACAGCTCATGCAGATATTCTCAAGAGATTTGCCGATCATGAGGCTGATGTACTTATAGGCACGCAGATGATCGCAAAAGGTCATGATTTCCCGAATGTTACTGCTGTCGGCATCCTGGCGGCTGACCAGATGCTTGGTATGTCTGATTTTCGGGCTTCTGAGCGTGCTTTTCAGCTTATAGTACAGGCTGCGGGCAGGGCAGGGCGATCGAGTGATGCCGGTCAGGTAATTATTCAAGCATATAATACTGACGATTACGCACTGCAGGCGGCTGCCTCTCAGGACTATGAAGCCTTCTACCGGCAGGAGATCGCTTTTCGCAGGATGATGAAATATCCGCCGTTTGGTTCGATTGGCTTGATCGTTCTGGCAGGGCAAAATGACAAAGAGGTTCGTGAGCGGATCGAGAAGCTGTATCAGGCTATGTGCAAATGGCTGATCGACCATCCTGACCATAACGCGCTCGAGATCACTGAGCCGTCGAGAGCACCGCTTAGTAAGATTCGCGGGCGCTACCGCTGGCGTATGCTTATTTACGGACAGCATCAGTCGATTATAGCCAGATTTATGTCACTGACAGTTGGACGAGCTGATCTATCACCGCTGACTGTAACTATAGATGTCGAACCATGGCAAATGCTGTGATATAATACTTCCGGAATTAAATAGGCGTTGCTTAACGCGGAAGGAATGAAAGAAAATGGCTTTACGAAAAGTGTTAGTTGATGGGGACGATACTCTGCGCAAGAAGAGCAGAGATATTACGAATTTTGATGATAGGCTTCAGATTTTGATCGATGATATGCTTGAGACGATGTATGCCAATAATGGCATAGGCCTGGCTGCTCCTCAGGTAGGCATTCTCAGACGATTATTTGTAATGGACCTGCATGACGGCAATGATCCTGTTATCGCAATCAATCCTGTAATCACAGATGCTGAAGGGTCACAGGTTTATCAGGAAGGGTGTCTATCAATACCCGGGCGCTATGGTGATGTAGAACGTCCGGCAAGCCTGGTGCTTAAGGCACTGGATCGTAATGGTAAGCCTTTTGAACTGAAGGCGGATGAGTTGACGGCAGTATGCATATCGCATGAAACTGACCATTTAGATGGAATATTGTTCAAAGACAAGGTTAAGGGGGAATTGCTTTCGCAATGAAAATAAAGATCCTGTTTATGGGAACACCGGCTTTTGCCGTGCCTGTGCTGCAGACATTGATCGATCATAGTTTTCCGATCGTTGGTGTTGTTTGCCAGCCTGATAAGCCTCAGGGCAGGAAACAGATAATGACTGCGCCGCCTGTCAAGGAGTTGGCGCTTAAATGTGATATACCCGTTCTGCAGCCGGACAGCCTGCGCGGACCGGAAATTGAGCATGAGATCAGGGCACTTGCTCCCGATATGATCGTTACAGCAGC
>CAZHQX010000179.1:0-3628 GCA_964534195.1 uncultured Oscillospiraceae bacterium | reverse complement strand
GTGTTGTCCTTAACAAACTTGCTGAGCGTTTACCGAACCTGATCGGCGGCAGTGCTGACCTGGCTCCTTCAACCAAAACAGAGCTCAAGGGCAAGGGCTGGTTCGCAGCTGGCGCTTACGAGAATGCCAATATACATTATGGTGTTCGTGAGTTTGCCATGGCAGCGGCAGCAAATGGTCTGGCTCTGCATGGAGGACTTCGCACCTTCTGCTCTACCTTCTTCGTTTTCAGCGATTATTTGAAGGGCGCACTGCGTCTGAGCGCTCTAATGAAGGCACCTGTTATGTATGTATTAACTCATGACAGTATCGGTGTTGGCGAAGATGGTCCTACACATGAGCCTATCGAGCACCTGGCAGCACTAAGAGCTGTTCCAAACGTCTGCGTTTTCCGTCCGGCTGACGGCAAGGAAACAGCTGCCGGCTATCTGTCCGCGCTTACATACGAAGGTCCTACATGTATGGTTCTGAGCCGACAGAATCTGCCTACATATGAGAAGAGTGGTCCTGAAGCCCTTAAGGGCGGCTATATCCTGGTTGACGAAGCAGATGCCAAGCTCATTCTGATCGCGACAGGTTCAGAGGTCGCTCTGGCTGTTGACGCACAGAAAGCGCTGAAGGAAAAAGGTATACCAGCCAGAGTCGTTTCTATGCCTTCTATCGAGCTGTTCGAGGCTCAGAGCGCTGAGTATAAGGAGCAGGTTCTACCTTCTTCTATCCGCTCCAGAATCGCTATAGAAGCCGGAGCGACAATGCCCTGGTACCGCTATGTAGGTTTTGAAGGTGAAGTGATCGGTCTTGATCATTTCGGTGCCTCTGCTCCTGCAGCTAAACTGTTTGAAGAGTTCGGCTTCACAGTTGATAATGTTCTGGCTGTTGCTGATAGAGTACTGGCAAAAGCCTAACATTTGCAAGACACCAATTAATATGTTTCAATTATCAAACAGAGGTCTGTGAATAACAGTCCTCTGTTTTCTTAATTGAAAAAGCTTTTATACCTTATCTATAAGCCTTTACACGACACACTTCAATATATTTCTGTCAAAACTCACAAATAACGAACGAGAATATGACATATTATTTTTGCAATTTATTATTGCATTTCTTGCATTATTTGTTAAAATGTATAGCAAGAACAAGTAAGCCCTGTCTATTGCGGGGGCAGGTCAGACTGGATCATTCACGGAACGAAGGTGTTCTGAATCTCCAACACGGAGGTCAGACGCCTTTTTATTTTTCCGTAAATCAAATTCCAGCGACTTTGAGAAGGAGGCATTCAAATGATGCAAGCAACAGAAGCCACAGGTACTGCAGCACTTAGCCAGATTTTCGGATCAAATGTTTTCAATGATGCTGTTATGCGGCAAACACTACCCAAGCAAACCTATCAAGCCTTGCGCAGAACGATAGAAGCAGGCAGTGTGCTGGATCCTCAAGTCGCTGAGGTCGTCGCTTCGGCGATGAAGGACTGGGCACTTGCGAAGGGTGCAACTCATTTTACCCATTGGTTCCAGCCGATGACAGGAATTACAGCTGAGAAGCATGATTCATTCATATCCCCATCCTCAGACGGCCGCATCATAATGGAATTCAGCGGTAAGGAATTGATCAAGGGTGAACCGGATGCATCTTCATTTCCTTCCGGTGGTCTGAGAGCCACCTTCGAAGCCAGAGGCTATACAGCCTGGGATTGTACGTCCCCTGCCTTCGTCAAGGATCATTCACTTTATATTCCAACAGCATTCTGTGCCTATACCGGTGAAGCGCTTGATAAGAAAACACCATTGCTTCGTTCCATGGATGCTCTTAGCAGACAAGCAGTTCGTGTTTTACAGCTTATAGGGCAGAATCAGGTCAAGCGTGTTACAACCACTGTCGGACCGGAGCAGGAATATTTCCTGATAGATAAAAAGTATTATGACCAGAGACTCGATCTGATCATGACCGGCAGAACACTGTTTGGCGCTAAGCCGCCAAAAGGCCAGGATCTTGAGGATCATTATTTCGGCCAGATAAAAGACAGAGTAGCGGCTTTCATGTCCGACCTGGATCATGAGCTATGGAAGATGGGCGTATCAGCGAAGACCAAGCATAATGAGGTAGCCCCTGCACAGCATGAGCTGGCACCTATTTTTAACACAACCAATATCGCGACTGATCATAATCAGCTGACCATGGAGACCATGAAAAAGATCGCGCTGCGTCACGGACTTGTATGCCTGCTTCACGAGAAGCCTTTTGCCGGAGTGAATGGCTCAGGCAAGCACAATAACTGGTCTATGAGCACTGATGACGGACAAAATCTGCTCGAGCCCGGCAAAACGCCACATGAGAATCAGCAGTTCCTGCTCTTCCTCAGTGCTGTTGTTCAGGCAGTTGATGAGTATGCTGATCTGTTGAGAATTTCTGCGGCAAGTGCCGGTAATGATCACAGATTAGGGGCCAACGAGGCACCTCCAGCTATCATTTCGATTTTTCTGGGCGATCAGCTGACAAGTATTCTAGAGCAAATTGAGGCAGGACAGATCGCCTGCTGCGAAGCACAGAGTCTTCTGAATCTTGGAACCTCTTCACTGCCCGACCTGGCAAAAGACAGCACAGACCGCAACCGTACCTCACCGTTTGCTTTTACCGGCAACAAGTTCGAGTTCCGCATGGTTGGTTCTTCACAATCGATTGCCCAGTGCAACTTCACGCTGAACACTATCGTTGCAGAGGTTCTAAGCCGCTATGCCGAACAGCTTGAGCAGTCAGATGATATTGTCGAGACTGTGAACTCTCTGATCAAGCAGGCGGCAAAAGATCATAGTCGTGTTATTTTTAACGGCAACGGCTATTCTGACGACTGGGTCGTCGAGGCCGAGAAGCGTGGTCTGCCTAACATTAAAACTACTGTCGATGCTATCGCGGCGATCAAGGCTGAGAAAAACAAAGCGCTGATGGAAAACCATCAGGTGCTTTCGCGCAAGGAAATGGACGCCAGAGCAGAGATTCAATATGAGATCTACATTAAAACAATTAATATTGAGGCATTGACCATGATAGAAATGTCTAAACGTCAGCTGTTGCCGGCAATCATTAGCTATCGTTCGCAGCTCGCTTCTGGAATCTCCGCAATTCAGTCAGTCGAGCAGGATGCCTCAGTTGAGAAATCTCTATTTGCCGCGATCAGTGCAGGACTGATGAGCTTCAGTCAGCATCTGCTAGCGCTGGAAAAGGCTCTGGAACAAGCAGCCGCTATGCATTCAGATGACACTGAGGATCAGGCTAAGGCTTATCGCGATCATGTCTTCACTGCCATGAACACACTGCGGGAGGATGCGGACAGCCTCGAAATGATGATAGACCGCAAATACTGGCCTTTACCATCATACTCGGCTATGCTCTTCAATATCTAAGACTAGATTCTTGTAAAAAGCCTCCCGGACTAAATTACTTCCGGGAGGCTTTTTTATTTCATAGGAATTTCTCTCCGCCTGAAACATTCAGGCGAGGTTTTTACCAACGGGTTTTTATTATTCCAAAACCGCCAGCAGTTCTGTCATGCTGTCAATGATATAATCAGCACCGGCCTCACGAAGCTCATCAGCACTATGTGCCGACGTAAAACCAATAGCTGTCATGCCAG
>CAZHQX010000178.1:0-3639 GCA_964534195.1 uncultured Oscillospiraceae bacterium | reverse complement strand
AGATACAATACCATTGGCCGTCTGGTTTGAAATCCAATTTGACATATCAATCAATAAGTTTTATGATATATATGTCATAAAAATGAATTGAAGGAGAGTGCAGGTGTTTGAAATTGTTTATTATCGGTTTGAAGATGGTCAGGCCCCTGTCGAAGATTTCATTGACACTCTAGAAGTAAAAATGCAGGCAAAAGTATTTCGGCAGATACAACTTTTAAAAGAGTATGGCTGTGAACTGCGTGAACCTTACTCAAGCTGTTTAGAAGATGGCATATTTGAATTAAGGATTAAGCAATCATCCAACATAACAAGAATTTTATATTTTTTCTGTCGCAGCAAAAAGATTATTCTGACACATGGTTTTACAAAAAAGACTCAGAAGACACCTCCAGAGGAAATTGAACGCGCAAGAAAATACAGAAATAAATACGAAAGTAGGTGACGATATGGATGACTTTGAAAAACATTTAAATAGAAAAATACAAAACCCTGAATTCAAAGCGGCCTGGGAAGACTCAGAAGCGGAATACAATTTGATTAGAGCAATGATTAAAGTGCGAAAATCGGTTGGTTTAACGCAAGAGCAGCTCTCAGCAAGAACCGGTATAGATCAGGCTATACTGAGCCGCATCGAAAACGGAAAGGCTAATCCCAGCATCGGAACACTTCAAAAACTGGCCAAAGGTCTTGGCAAACGACTTGTTATTGAGTTCAAGTAAAATCCCTGGACCGCTTCCCCACATCTGTAAAGTCTGTCGATCCACCAAATCGGCAGACTTTTTTATGTTCGCACAAAGATATACAGTACTCACATAAGCAGTAACCATGCACATTCAATCACATATTGGAGATAGTCTCATGACTGAGCTGAAAGCCAGAGGCTTTCGAACCTTTGAAGGATACCGAATAATGATTTATCTTGCTGTAGGCCGTCTTCATCTTTCTTACCCTTTACCGTTCTACACCTAAACTTTTCACGGAGTTAAGCAAAGAATCCAATTAAAAACCACCTTGACAAACAACCCTTTCGCCTCTAAAATAGTAAAGCAACTGATTTATCAGTGTGCTATATTCCTTGCCGAACAGATTGTTGTTAGACAAGGACATATGTAAACGGAGGAGTACCCAAGAGGCTGAAGGGGAGGCTTTGCTAAAGCTTTAGGCGGGGTAACTCGCGCGAGGGTTCGACTCCCTCCTTCTCCGCCACAGCGTTCGCAGACTTTTGCTTTGTTGTGCGAACTTAAAACTTAACAGGTTTTGCCTTGGAGGGCATCGTTTAGGAAACTAGATGATGTCCTCTTTGGCGTCTTCGAGCAGGTTACCAATGAAGCGATAATTGATGGTGATATCCTGATGTCGTTTGCCATTAATCTTCTTACCTTCACCGATAATGATGGTATCAATCAATTCAACTAGCGTGGCACGATCAAGCTCTTTGATATCCATATACTCGCTGATTGTATCCATCCATCTATCGATATCATGGTTTTCTGTATGGACTTCATAATGCTGCTCGCGAATCTTGCTCAATGTATTATTCAGTTCTTGCTGTTCAGCGAGATAGCCGTTCAGAAGTTTCTGGAAAACGCTTTCAGGCAAGGTTCCTTGACATTTGTCCTCATACAATCGTTTGATGTTCTCGTCGATTGCTGCTTCTCGGGTCTCAGCGTCTTTGATTTGTTTGTTGATCAGCTGTAATGATTTCTGCTGAGAGTGGTTGATCGTGGCTTCAAGCTGTTGTTTGATTCTCTCTTTATCGGCTTTTGCCAACATCGCATGGAGCTGGATATCTCTCAGCACGAAGGCAGAAAGCGTATTTTCCTGGATATAATGCTGAGTACAGGCATGTTTTCCACTATGATTGTAGCTGCTGCAACGATAAGTGCCGACCGCGGGGCCATTTTTTCTAGATCTATACATGAAAGCATGCTTGGAACCACAGTCGGAACAACGAAGAAGGCCTGCAAACAAACTGATTTCATTCGTTTTATTTGTCGTCCTGTTATGCTTGAATCGTGCCTTGCTCTGACATCGATCCCACAACTCCTGGTCGATAATCGGCTCATGTGTGTTTTCAACCATAATCCAATTTTCGCGATCAACCAAACGTCTCTTCTTATTTTTAAAAGATGTAACTTGCCGCGTACCCTGAAGCAGGTGTCCGATATAGACAGGATGCCTTACAATCCGATAAATAGCTGTGCTGTCCCAGAAATTTCTATCACTCTGGCGGACGCCCATACCATTTCCTTCCTTTGAGCTATAAAACTTCGGTGTGTCTATCCCATCAGCATTCAAATTATCCGCGATCCGCCGGCCTGAATAGCCATAGGCAAACTCATTGTATATTCTGCGGACAATATCAGCGACATTTTCATCAATAATCAGCTGATGCTTGTTTTCAGGGTGCTTCTTGTAACCATATGGTGCATAACTACCCATAAACTTGCCTTGCCGGGCAGCTGCTTTTTTCACTTGTCTGACCTTCTTCGATATATCACGCGGATACCATTCATTCAAAACATTCTTGAAGGGAGCGATATCATTTTCTTCCTCACGATTACTATCGAAGCTGTCATTTATCGCGATGAAGCGAACTCCCCTATCAACGAAAAACTCTTCAGTATAATAGCCTACCTTCGAATAGTTGCGGCCAAGCCGGGATAAGTCCTTTGTAACAACGCAGTCAATTCTCTTTTCTGATATATCCTGTAGCATTCGTTTGAAATCAGGTCGATCGAAGTTTGTGCCGGAATAGCCATCATCGACATATATTTCCTGTAAATTCCACCCCTTTTCTCTAACATAGTCAACGAGCATCTGTCTTTGGTTACCAATACTCATACTCTCCAGATTACCGTTGTTGTCATCTCTTGAGAGACGACAATAGATACCTACATCATGTGTGCTTTGCAAATTCATTTATAATTCCTCCTGATGGCAAAGCAACAAGTTTTCAGAGACTTAAGATCCACTCACATTATAGAAGTTAGAGCAGAATCCTTCAAAAAATCAGCTGTCATGTTGCCCTTGAAGTTTATGTTTTAGTTCAACTATTTTGCTCATGAGATCCGCATATGTATGCTCGGTTCCGAAGATACTGCGAACAACCACCTCACCTCTGCCAATTTGATAGGTGCTAAGAATTGTCCTGTCATCGATCTTGTTGCGGCTTATCTCAATGGGGTTTGAAGTCAGATCACGTACTGCCATTAATTATCTCCATTTCTGTTGTCAAAATTATTCGGGTTTGCCGAATGTCTCATACAGTTCACAGATTTTGTTTCGTACACAGGGCTGAGTGTTGGTTGAATCCAGCTTGGCGAAGAAGGCTTGGATACCAAACTTCTCAAGGTAGCCCCTGATGTCGGACTCCTGCTCGCCAGTGAGACGATGTGTCAGTTCAGCCAGGAGCAGTATTTCTTGTTTACGTGATTTCTCTTTTTGCTGAGCAGATGATTTTTTACTCATGGTGTTAGTCCTCCAAAGGTAGATGATTTATTGCTCATGCATTATTATTAGGTGATGCATGAGCAAGCTAAGCGGGCTCCTCCATAAACGCTAGGAGCTATGCTCTGCAATACTTACTAAATTAGGTGATCGGATGAACTTAAAGGAAAGAGCAAATCAATTGAAAAT
>CAZHQX010000177.1:0-3662 GCA_964534195.1 uncultured Oscillospiraceae bacterium | reverse complement strand
CGTATATGACCATAATTTTGTCTGACGGGCACTTGCGGTAACGCGAGAGCAGGACCAGGAAGGTAGTGAAAATCAAAACGAAGATGACGATGACTGCTATCATGGCCGAAGGCGGCAATGATGAAGCGAATGCTGTGAAAAGTTTCATAGATTTTCCTTTCCGAACTGTTTCGACAGTTCAATCCAAATATATGTCAATGCTTATAAAAGCCGAGTCTATCGCCAGTCAACTGATGACTGGCTGAGATGATCATTCGTTGTCGGCCGGCTCAACCAAAAGCCTGTTGCCGCGCACTGCTACTACTCTGACCGCGGAACCTGATTTGAGCTCAGCAGATGCTTTTGTCATCGCTGCTGCTTCGATCAGTCGTTCCTGCACCTGTACAGATACCTTACCTTGGCCTTGCATTTCCGGAGGTATCCGCAGGTAGACCTCACCAATCACGCCAATGGCGTTTTTCAGATCAACATTCCCACTGCTCTGTAAGCGCATGAGAGCTTTGAAAATAAACGCGACCAACCAGAGCGCTATCAGTCCTGATACAATTGCCGCAAGCGAAGCGACCCAGACCTTGGCACCCAGATCTATCGCTGCGATGCCAACCCAGCCGCCGACAGCGAAAAACGCGACCATGCCTCTGACTGTGAGCAATCTCAGGCCTGAATCGAAATCTACATCGCCTTCTGAGAGCCAGCCATCACCATCACCGGCGGAGTCAGTAACACTGCCGGAAATGTCGGCGTCGCCTGTCATCACGTCACTGTCCGTCAGATCGATTCCACCGTCCGGAGCATCAGCTCCACCGTCGTGACCGAAACCAAACAGAAGCAATAGTGTTTGAATGATCAGGACCGCCGTCGCCGGCAGAGCAAATAATGCCATAACCTGTTGAAAAATGTTCATTGACTGCCACCAGTCCATCATAAATACTCACCATCCTTAAGAAGTTTCAATTCTGTCTTGATCTGCGCACTCAGGTATGAGGCACCGTATGCCTGCACCATGATCGAAAGCACCTTGATCAGACAATCTCTATGTTTCTTGTCTTCAAGCTCGAAGTCGGCTGTCCTCTCGCGAATCAAACCGATCAGATCATCATGCTTGAAGAACATTTCCCCAGGCAAATGAAGCAGAATATCGCAGAAGTATACATAAAGCCTGCTGTCATCAATGATATCATCGCTCTCATCAGCCAGATTGTTGTTAATACTGCTCAGCAGGTCAACTATCGATTCCATCGGCATCGTCTGTCTGAGCAAAGCGATGTGAATTATTCTGGTCGTCTGCCTCATCGTATATTTGCGATCGACCGGACTCGAAACGTAGCCTCTCTTAACCCAGTTTTGCAGAGTCGCTGTGCCTACACCTGTCAACTCGGCCAATTGAGATAGAAATATTCCACCGGTCAGGGAAAAAACACTGCGCAGCACCTGTTCAACCGCATATCTGTCATAATTCTCAATCGGTAGATTGGTACCGGGCAGATGTCTCATCTGCATCAAATCACCTTCCTTTCATTTGTTAAGTTCTTAGGTCTTTGTTTTGAGTTCGTCTTATCTTATCACACGGTCGCTTGACCGTCAATAGTGTTTTGAAGAACTTTTTCAGATATTAGCTTCATAATGATATAATCAGTAATAGAATTTGTTCCAGATCATCACTGGGAGGATATCAGCTATGGCACGGACACAAATATGGGCACATAGGGGCGCGAGCGCACTCAAGGCCGAGAATACTTTGCCGGCTTTTGAGGAGGCTGTCAGAGCTGGTGCTGATGGAATTGAGCTTGATGTTCAGTTAAGCGCTGATAACAGACTGGTCGTTATTCATGACGAGAAAACAGATAGAACGACCCGTGAGAAGGGCTGGGTCTACCAGCTAACGGCTGAGAGACTGCGTTCAATGAATGCCGCGGCCTTCCGTAAAGAACTTGCACCTGCAAAAATCCCCTTTTTTGAGGAAGTGCTTGAATTAATAAGGCCCACTGACCTTGTCATTAATGTTGAGCTTAAGAACGGCTTGATACAGGCTCCCGGAATGGAGCAGATGCTTTGGCAGCTTGTTGATGACACAGGGATGCAGGAGCGCGTCATTTTTTCATCGTTTAACCACTATAGTATAAGAACACTTCTTGAGCTTGCTCCCCAGGCACGCTGTGGCTTGCTCTATCAATGCGGAATCGTTGATCCATGGCTATATGCAGCCAGGGTAGGCGTACAGGCAATTCATCCCTACGCAGGCAATCTGCAAATACCTGACCTGGTCTCAGATTGTCATGACAACGGCATAGCTGTTCATACCTGGACTATTAATGACAGTAAAAAAATGGAATTGGCTGCGAAGCTTGGCACGGATGCCATCATAACTGATAAGCCCGACCTGGCTCTGAAGATCCTGAATGCTTAATTATGATAGGCACAGCGATCATTAGATAGAAAAAAATAAAGTGAAAGCTAGAGGACGAGTTCATGCGACTGGATTACAAAAAAACTTTTCTCATCGGTTTCGGTTTCTTCGCCAGCTCACTGGCCTGGAGTTTGTACAACAGCTTCGTTCCCGTAATGCTTGAGCAGAGATTTCTGCTGACAACAACAGTAATCGGTATTATTATGACGATCGATAATTTTTTCGGCGTCGTATTCCAGCCTTTGGTGGGTATGCTAAGTGATCGCACCCACACACGCATCGGCAAACGCATGCCCTGGATCCTGTTTGGCATCCCGACCTGTGCCGCGGCTTTTATCATGATACCGAGAGCACAATCACTTGCGCTCATGATGTCGATCATTATTCTGTTTAACTTCATAATGTCTCTCTGGCGCTCGCCTGTAGTTGCTCTGATGCCTGATGTTACTCCTTCGCCTCTTCGCAGCAAGGCTAACGGTGTTATCAACCTGATGGGTGGTGTCGGCAGCATTATTGCCTTCTTCATCGGCGGCAGATTAGCAGATTGGAAAGGCTATAACGCACCATTTCTTATGGGTGGAATTGTCATGGTCTTCGCCTTGCTGATGCTTATCTTTTTCGTCAGGGAAGCTGACAGCCGCCTGCCTGATCATTTTGCAAAAGCACAGCAGGAGGGTCTGATCGAGGGAATTATCAAAAAATGGAAAACTCATCGCGAGGAGCAGCGCAGTCTGCCGCCAAAAGTTTGGCAGAAGGGTGAGAAGCGCAGCCTGTTCGCGTTGCTGCTGGCAATTTTCTTCTGGTTCTGCGGTTATAACGCAGTTGAAACCTTCTTCACGCTTTATGCAACCAATGAGCTCGGTATGACACCTGGCGCTGCTACTACCACTTTGACATTATTCTCGCTCTCTTTCGTTGCTTTTGCTCTGCCAGCCGGCATCATCGCCGGCAAAGCAGGCAGACGCAGAGTTATCCTGGTTGGCCTGGTTGGTATGATACTTGCTTTCACACCAATGCTGTTTATAACAAATGTTCTGCTCCTTCGTCTCTTGCTTGCTTTTGGCGGTTTATGCTGGGCTTGCATCAATATCAACTCTTTGCCAATGGTTGTTGAGATGGCAAGCAAAGAGAGGATCGGCAGCTTCACTGGCTATTATTATTTCTTCAGCTTCAGCGCTGCTATCGCCAGTCCTATCTTATTCGGTGTTATAAGAGATGTAACTGATGATTACAGCACTTTGTTCATCTACTCAGT
>CAZHQX010000176.1:2487-3673 GCA_964534195.1 uncultured Oscillospiraceae bacterium | reverse complement strand
AGGAGATATATATGGGATTATTTGATGTTTTTAAAAAAGGATTGCAGAAAACAAGAGATTTTGTTTCTGATGGTTTCAATAGGATTGCCGCTAACATGGGTGTTTTTGACGAGGACATGCTTGATGAGCTGGAGATGCTGCTTGTTCAGGCGGATATAGGAGCCAAAAGTGCTGTGCTTCTTATGGATCGTATTCGCGGTCATATTAAAAAAACCGGCGATGCTTCAAGAGCAACTGTAATCAAGGTGCTGAGTGAAGGCATGCTTGAGATATTAGGTGAGCCTGGCAGACTGGATTTTCAAAAGGGTAAACTTAACATAATTTTACTGGTTGGTGTAAACGGTACAGGCAAAACAACAACAGCAGGCAAGCTTTGCAGCCGCTATAATCAGCATGGCTTCAAAACAATTATGGGAGCGGCCGATACCTTCAGAGCTGCTGCTATCGATCAGTTAAGGGTTTGGGGCGACAGGACAGATACTCCTGTTATTTCGCATGACGAGGGCTCAGATCCGGCAGCGGTAGTATTCGATGCGATCAAGGCCGCACAGGCCAGAAAAGCGGAACTGTTGATTCTGGATACAGCCGGCAGACTTCATAATAAGCAGAATTTGATGGCTGAGCTCGGCAAGATCAGAAGAATTATTGAGCGTGAGGCACCTGAAGCAAAGGTTGAGACCTTGCTCGTAATAGATGCGACCACTGGACAGAACGCAGTAGTTCAGGCTCAGGTATTCAGTGAGGTAGCTCAGGTCAGCGGTCTTATAATCACAAAAATGGATGGTAATGCCAAGGGTGGTGTAGCGATAGCGGTATCGCAGGAGACTCACACACCTTTGTACTTGGCTGGACTTGGCGAAGGCGTTGATGACTTGATTGATTTCGACCCGGAATCCTTTGTCCGCTCACTGTTACCAGAGGAATAGCAGTAAGAGGGGCATTTGGGGATGGCTCGGCTTTTGCCAGTGTAGTTTTTCTTATTATTAGTTTATGGGCGCTTTGTCAAGTAAAAATGCTTGACAGATGTGATTCTATGCAGTATTCTCTATTTCATGCAGAAACCTGATGTGAAGCCTGAGCATACAGAGGTTTGTCTGTGGCTGGATTTTTATGGACAGCTTCTTACAGACAGAACCAGAGAGGTCCTGGAATTATATTATCAGGAAGATATGACCTTGTCAGAAAT
>CAZHQX010000176.1:0-2387 GCA_964534195.1 uncultured Oscillospiraceae bacterium | reverse complement strand
CGCAATCGCACAGGAGGAGAAAATGCCGATTTTTGATGGCTTGGCTAATAAGCTCACTGACATAACATCAAGAATGCGCGGCAAGTCGCGTGTTACTGAGCAGGATATCAAGGATATGATGCGTGAGATCAGGCTGGCTTTGCTTGAGGCTGATGTTCATTATCAGGTCGTTAAGGAGCTGGTAAGTGAGATATCAGAGAAGAGCAAGGGCGCTGAGGTCATGGAGAGCCTGACACCTGGACAGCAGGTCGTTAAGATCGTTCATGAGTCGTTGATCGATATCCTTGGTCAGACCAGCGGTAAAATAGCTGTTTCTCCTTCAGGCTTCACCGTCTTGATGCTCTATGGACTTCAGGGCGCTGGTAAAACAACTACAGCAGCCAAGCTGGCACTGATGCTGAAAAAATCAGGCAAGAAGCCGATGTTGACCTCAGTTGACGTTCACAGGCCCGCAGCTGCAAGACAGCTTGAGGTACTTGCCGGACAAATTGGTGTTGAGTGCTTCATCAAGCCGGAAGAAAAATCAGCCAAAAAAATCGCAGCTCAGGCCGTAGAACGCGCTCGCTATATGCTTTGTGATACTCTAATCGTCGACACGGCCGGTCGTATGACCATCGATGAGGAGATGATGACTGAGCTCAGGGAGATCGGAGAAACGGTCAAGCCTACTGAGAAGCTGCTCGTTGTTGATGCGATGATCGGTCAGGAAGCAGTCAATGTAGCTCTTGCCTTTGACAAGGATATCGGACTTGATGGTTTCATCATGACAAAATTGGATGGTGATGCCAGAGGCGGTGCTGCTCTGTCGATCAGAAGAATGACAGGCAAACCGATCAAGCTGATCTGTGTTGGTGAGAAGGTTGAGGATATTGAGACCTTCTATCCTGATCGTATGGCTTCCAGGATCCTTGGTATGGGTGATGTACTCAGCCTGATCGAGAAAGCCAGTCAAAATATTGATGAGAAGAAGGCTCAGGATGCCTATGAGCGTTTGCGCAATAATCAGTTCACGCTTGAGGATATGCTTGAGCAGATGGAACAGGTCAGCAAGATGGGTTCTATCAAGGATATTCTGGGAATGCTGCCTGGAATGGGTGCCAAGAATCTGCCTATAGATGAGGTGGATGACAGAGCGATGGATAAGCCAGCGGCCATTATACGGTCAATGACGATCAAGGAACGACGTAATCCCTCGATTCTAAACGCAAGCCGCAGAAAAAGAATAGCTGCAGGCTCCGGCACTACAGTTCAGGATGTAAATAGTTTGATCAAGCAATTTGAACAGACGCAGAAGATGATGAAACAGTTTGGTGGTTTATCCAGAGGCAAAAAGAAAGGTCGCGGCAGAGGTGGTATGGGATTCGGCAAGAATGGCTTCCCTTTCTGAACAGCGATCAATAGTTTTCAGCCTTTGATAAATATATATTTTTAGATCATAATTATGGAGGATTGTTATTATGGCAGTTAAAATTCGTCTCAAGCGCATCGGCGCCAAGAAGGCCCCTTTCTATCGTATAGTTGTTGCTGATTCACGCTCACCGCGTGATGGCCGCTTCATCGAAGAAATCGGCACCTACAACCCACTGGTGGAGCCATCAGAGGTTAAGATCAATGAAGAGTCAGCTCGTAAATGGCTGGCAAATGGTGCACAGCCGACAGATACCGTTAAGTCTCTGCTGAAGAAAACCGGTATCCTGTCCTAACAGGAGGAATTCTTATGAAGGAACTGCTCAGTACCATCGTTCGCCCCTTGGTGAGCGATCCTGATGCTATCTCGATCAACCAGATCGATCAGGGTTATACTATCGTGCTTGAATTGCAGGTAGCTCCTGAGGATATGGGAAAAGTAATAGGCAAGCAGGGCAGAAGAGCTCAGGCCATTCGTTCAATTATGAAGGCCAAAGCAACTCTTGCCGGTAAGCGTGTGATCGTCGATATAGTCGGCTGATCGAGGCGGTGAAGATGAGGGATATTTTGCATATTGGCAGAATTGGCGCTCCTCATGGTCTTCGCGGTGAAATCAAGGTTCAGCCCATGACCGATGATATAAATCGCTTCAAGCTTTTGAAGGATTGTTTCATTGTAAGTGATGATGAAAAGAGCCGGATACCTGCCGTTTGTGAGGGTGTCCGGTTTCTTAATGATCAGGTGCTGCTTAAATTGAAGAGCTATGAAGATCGTGATATGGCCGCCACTCTGCGTGGACAATTGATTAGTGTTGATAGAGAGCATGCCGTTGAGCTGCCTGAGGATACATGGTTTATATGTGATCTTATAGGCAGTGAGGTATATGCTGATCACTATGGCTATCTGGGCAAGCTGGTTGATGTTATTCAGCAGTCAGCCCATGATGTTTATTTGGTAAGGGATAGATCCAAGCCGGATAT
>CAZHQX010000175.1:0-3678 GCA_964534195.1 uncultured Oscillospiraceae bacterium | reverse complement strand
TCCTGCTGTGGACGGGCTCCGATCATTCTCTCAACTACCTGTCCATTCTTAAGCACAAACAATGAAGGAATGCTCATTACCTTGAATTTCTCGGCAAGCTCAGACTCTTCGTCAACATTAACCTTGCCAACTATAGCCTTGCCCTCGTATTCTTCTGCAAGCTTATCAATGGTTGGTGCCACCATACGGCAGGGACCGCACCATACAGCCCAGAAATCAAGCAGTACAGGCTTGTCGCTCTTCAGTACCAGTTCTTCAAAATTATCAGCAGTAATTGTCACAGCCATGGGGGAAACCTCCTACAAATAAACGTAAATATTCTTACATGATAATAAGTCATTGCCACGTTGTTGTACAGTAACTGGAGTTACCCGCGTGACATGGCACTATTAATCATTAGAAAGCGTATTAAGATCAAATGGTGTCTCCTGATAAACATAGTAGTTCAGCCAGTTAGCGAAGAGCAGATAAGCTGCGCTGCGCCATTGTACCAATGGTGCGTTTCCCGCGTTATCATCAGGGAAGTAATTATGGGGCACCTTGATTTGCAAACCACGCTCAAGATCACGTTCATACTCATGCTTAAGCGTCAGTGGATCATACTCGGAGTGTCCTGTCAGGAATATCTGTCTTCCGCTCATATCCGATACTGCGTAAACGCCGGAAATTTCGGACTCTGACAGAATTCTCAGCTTGTCGACTTGTTCGAGATCTTCTCGCCTGATCTCAGTATGTCTTGAGTGAGGAACATAAAAAATATCGTCAAAACCACGGAACAGTTTGACTGGTTTGGTGTAGCTTCTGTAATGCGGAAATATGCCAAAGACCTTCTCATCAAGATCGTATTTAGGAATTCCATAATGGTAAAAGAGACCGGCCTGTGCCCCCCAGCATATATGCATCGTCGAATATACATTGGTTTTTGACCATTTCATGATCTCACATAGCTCCGGCCAATAGGCGACTTCTTCGAACTCCATCTGTTCTACTGGCGCGCCAGTAATGATCATTCCATCATATCTGCGATGCTTAACCTGATCGAATGTCTCATAATACTTGACAAGGTGATCAAGCGGCGTGTTACGCGGGTTGTATGAAGCGGTATATAAAAAATCAACATCAACCTGCAGCGGGCTGTTACTTAGAAGCCTTAGCAACTGGGTCTCAGTTACTATTTTTGTCGGCATCAGATTAAGGATCAGTATTTTAAGTGGCCTGATATCCTGCGAATAAGCACGATTATCATGCATGACAAATACATTCTCCTGTTCAAGAACGCCAGCCGCCGGTAAATGATCTGGTATTTTAATTGGCATTTATGATCCCCCCGTCAAATAGAGAAAAATCAGGTATAACACCTGATTTTCAATCATTTTATTAAACATTGCTGGTTTCCTATTGTCAAGTTTGCCTGTTACAGCTGAATGTGTAATTAGACAAATTCATTCAAAATAGATTCGATTGGAACAACACTGCGATCAACCTGAGGGATCCGTTCACTGGCAGCAAGAAGATACTTAGCCTCATCGATTGCTGATTTAAGGTCGGCATAATGACCGTGACTGCCCCGTAAATAGATCGAGCTAGGCAAAGATTTATTATCATACTGATCAAGTGATCGACTAATTTCCTTCGCTGCGAGAGGAGCTACTATGCAGAACTCGTAGGGCAGACAGGAATTCACATATTCATCCGCGCGTGCCAGGTAGTCCGGGACAAAAGCCTGCTCAGTCTTCTCGATCATCGGCCAATAATCGATCGTAGACATCGCGGTTGAACCCCGATGCATAACATCACGACTTATGCGCCTTAGTACTCTGATATCTCTGCTGCCAAGAAGCTGCCTGCCATCTAAGAAGGAACACCATGGCATGATGAAAATGCCAAAATATTGATGGTGGTCCAGCTGTCCAGATACAAGCGGCGAAAGACCATGCAGACCTTCTACGATGACGAGCTCTCTTGCGCCAAGTTTGATCAAACGATCTTGAGGCCATCTGCGGCTGCGGCTGACAAAATCAAATTCTGGCAGGCTGACAGGCTTGCCGGCAAACAGATCGGACAACTGCCCGAGCATCAGTTCTACATCTAGAGTGGCCAAACTCTCAAAATCAGGCCGCCCCCATTCATCATAACTTATCTCCTTAAGCTGGTAGTAATCATCCATTGAAACGAGATGCGTATTAACACCAGCTCTGGTCAGAGCGGCTGCCAGTCTCTTGGAAAAAGTTGTTTTGCCTGATGATGTTGGCCCGGATACAAATACAGCTTTTATATCAGGACAGCCAGCTATACGTGCCGCAATCGACTCAGTTCGCTTAATGAAATCGGACTCACATGACTCGATAAATGAAGGGAGCTTGTTCACTCCCAAATTCTCTTCCAGTTCCTCGATACTTATGATGCGCATATTTGTAAGCTCTGCCATTGTTGACCTCCAAAGGAAGGATAGTATCAGTATTTTTCACATTATATCAAATCACGGCTCTTTGCGGTGACAGCTTATTTTGAATTAACAAACGCCGCCGACTAGTTGCCGGCGGCGTTAGCTTTACTTATAGTTATTAGGTCGTTGATCGTTTTGTGAAACCGGATGCTTTAGCTTTACTTCTCGTCTTGAATATCTGATACTTCTGCTGCTTCCAGCATTTTCTGATCGTAAGCATCCATCAGAGCTTTGCTGTCCTTATCGCTGATATCCTTACCAAGGAACTCCGGCAGATTCATGCCTGCCATTGTAAACAGCTCGTTCATCGGTGGAATTGATTTCATCAGACCTGACAGGAAACCGGCTGTACCGCCTTTTCCCTCCTGGCCTGCACTCTGTCCACCGTCCCAGACAGTGACCTTGTCGATCTTGATATTCTTAATAGCTTCTACCTGGATAGCGATCAAGTCTTCCATCTTATCAGCCAGGAGCAATCTAAGCGCGTCTTTTGGATCGCCGCCTGCGGCTCTGACGATTTCAGCCAGACCAGCTGCCTGTCTTGTCAGGATTTCCTGCTGACCGCGGGCCTCAGCTTCTTTCTTAAGGAAGATAGCGTCTGCCTCACCCTTGGCAATACGGCGTGTTTTCTCAGCCGTAGCCTCAGCGTCGATCTCGACCTGACGTTTGGCTATTTCAGTTTTTACAAGTACATCAGCTTCAAGAGTTGCTTTTTCACGTTCAGCACGAACGAGCTCAGCACGTTGTTCAGCTGCGTATGCTTCTTCGAGAGCCTTGGCTGCCATGGTTTTCTCAGCTGAGGTAGCACGGCGCAAAGCATCTGCTTCCTTCTCTCTTCTGGTTGCGTTTGTTGCAGCGATATGGGCCTTGGCCTCATTCTCACCGGCGATCGCGTTTGATTCAGCAGATGCGACCTGGATACGCTGATCTCTCTGAGCGTTAGCCTGACCGATCGAACCATCACGGTCCTTCTCTGCAACAGATTTCTTAGCATCGTTGATGGCCTTGGCTGCTGCTTCTTTACCAAGAGCCTCGATATATCCTGACTCATCGTTGATGTCTGTTACATTGACGTTTATAAGACGCAGACCGATTTTTTTCAGCTCTGTTTCAACGTTACGTGAAACCGCTTCGAGGAACTTATCACGATCAGTATTGATCTCTTCGATATCCATCGTGGCGATGACCAGACGAAGCTGTCCGAAGATGATGTCTTTTGCCAGTTCCTGAAC
>CAZHQX010000174.1:0-3705 GCA_964534195.1 uncultured Oscillospiraceae bacterium | reverse complement strand
TGACTTCACTCACAGAACAGGATATCGGGGAGCTAGAGAGCTTCTTCAATGATATTTCCTCTCTGATATATTATCTTCCCACTACGGTCAGGCCCTTCAACAGACAGCAGCTGGACAAGCTTCTGTCTGATTGGAATGATGGTGAGACCTGTTTTGTTTTTGCAGTTCGTTCTGACGACGATCTGTTGGGATTAGTAAATATTGATGATCTTGATTGGACGAATTCTCATGCTGAAATAGGTATAGCGCTCACTGATAAGTCGGCAAGAGGTAAAGGCTATGCTTCAGAGGCTCTGAGACTGATATGCGATTATGCCTTTCGCGAGCTGGGACTGCATCGAGTCTGGTCCAGGATAATTGATGGGAATGAAGCTTCAATGAAGCTGTTTTCTGCTGCTGGTTTTGAGATGGAAGGGCGTATGCGCTCACATGTCAGAAGAGGCGGGGTTTGGCTTGATATGACTATATGGGGACTTGTCAGAGAAATCTAAGCTCTGACATCATAAGGGAGGCTGTAGACTATGATCAGAACAGTTATGACATTAAGAATGGGAAGCAACGATCTGCAGGACACCACATTTCTGATAAACGATACCCAGGTAGGGTATATGTCGCAGTCCACCCGCAGAAATCAGGTTTTTTCCAGTCATAGGTACATACAACTTATCGCTGGTTTCAGAGCGGACCATTCACAACCTGACGCACAGGAGCGTCAGCGCGATAGCTTGCGGCTTTGGCAGCGCTGCAGTCGTGACGTACAACAACGTGGGCTATCTGTTTTGTCACAGGCCGCGGGGCATTATAATCTAATGCCGGAGTGGCTTATCGGTCTGGACAATAAATACCTGCATGCATGGCTTACTGGTGATTTTACAGTTTGCTTAATGAGAGATGGTGAATTATTTCAAGTTGATCCTGTTGCCGATCAGTATAGCAAGATGCCAGACAGCTGGATGGGTATACTTCATCAGAGTACAGTTGAAATAATGGAAAAGGATTATTTTCTGTTTCTGCCGCCTTCATTCTTCGATGTTGTCTCAGCTGCGGAAACTCAAAATATTCTCAACGGCATGCAGCAGCTATCTGTCAAAATAAATGAGCTTGTTGATCTTGGACGCATCAGAGGTTATGAGCTAGATTCTTCATGGATTGCACTTCAGGTGCAAAAAATTGAATTTGATACTGCTCAAGGACCTTCTTTTAAGGAAAAAATAGCTGGTTTTACAGGTATGTTCAAAAAAACTGATCCGGCAGAGACCGCCAGAATGCGTGCAGAAAGCTCCAGTCTGAGACAGAAATCGCCGATAAGCGGTGACACTACTAATAGTTATGGTGATAGTCCATACAAGACAGGAGATAATTCTATATCCAGACCTGATGGTTATCAGCCGACAGAAGCTGAGCTGGCGGCAGCAGCTGCCAGAGCAAGTATGCGGTACGGGAAAAATAATTATGATGAGAATGCACCGGAGCAGATCGAATCAGTCGATGATGAGTTCGGTCAGGTCAATAGCCGCAGGAGAAGTGTGGCCTCAGAGGCCCGCAGCAGAGCTAACCAGAACACCAAGCTGTTTTCGATCTGGCAGAGCTGGCGCAGAGAGCAGAAATGGCTGGCTGTTTTACTTGCGATATCAGTATTGATACTAGTAGCCTGGGGTATTTCCTCTGCACTTAACAAAGGCGACGATCCTGCAAGTACCACAACGACTACTACATCAGCCCCTGTGGCAACGCCGACACCAATTCCGCCTACAGAAACAACGACCATTGCTCCAGTTGAGATCAAGCTGACTGTTGTGGCCAGAAGCTTAAACTTCCGCGAGGCACCTGGTACTGATGCTGGTCTTATCACTACTCTGAACGAAGGTACTGTTGTTACAAAAATTGAGGATGCTGAAGAAGGCTGGATCAAGGTCAGATTAGAGGATGGCAGGGAAGCATATGCATTTGGAGAATACCTGCAGGAAGTGCAGGAGGAGACTGAAGAAAGCCAGGAGTAGATAATTGATGAGAATAGATTTGGACTGCCATACACATACAATAGCCAGCGGCCATGCATACAGCACGCTGGAAGAGAATATAAGAGCCGCAGCTTCTGCAGGACTCCGCGGTCTGGCGGTTACAGACCATGGGCCTGCGATGCCGGGCGGACCGCATGATATTTATTTTATGAATCTTAGAGCTTTGCCGACCGAGCATCTTGGCGTTTGTTTGTTCAGAGGAATAGAAGCGAATATTATTGACTATGAGGGCAATCTTGATCTTCCGGAGTATCCACTGAAAAATCTTGACTTCTGCATTGCCAGCTACCATGAGATATGTATAGCACCCGTAAGTGAGCAGGCTCATACTCTAGGCTGGCTTAATGTTATCAAGAATAAATATGTTGATCTTCTAGGACATCCCGGCAGAGGGAGATTCCCCTTTGATATCAGAGTTGTTGCCAAAGCATGTGCTGAAAATAACAAGGCGATAGAGATCAATAATCATACACTGAACAAAGATATAGATCGTGATTTCTGCCGAGAGATCGCCCTTGTCTGTAAGGAGCTTCGGGTTCCGGTCATGGTCAACAGTGATGCTCATTTTACATCTGCCATCGGCCAGTTCAGTCGGTCGATCGATTTGCTTGAAGAAATTGATTTCCCGGAAGATCTGATAGTAAACAGAAGCCTCGATTCACTTAGAGAGTTCTTCGTGAATCGAGGCAAAAAATGGCGTTGGGAAAACTGACTATCTTATATTAGTCAGTCGTCGGATTCCGGTCTGAAATATTCGAGGTAATTCATACAGTACTCGTCATCACCACCAAGTGATATTCCGGCATGGCATAGTGACAGTAATTCTGGATCAAGAGGATTCATAATTGCGCTGTCCAGACCCATCGCCATCGCTTGCAGCAGGAAGGCACGATTGAGATATTTTCTCTCTGGCAAACCAAAAGATATGTTGCTGAGTCCGCAGGTAATGTGAACCTGCGGATATTTTTTTCTAAGTGCTGAAATAGTTGTGAAAGCCTGCTGACCGGCACCGCAGTCAGTTGCCAGAGGCTTGATCATCGGGTCAAGCAGAATGCGGTCGTCTGAGATGCCTTGCTCTCTCAATTTACTGATCAATTCGTCAGCGATAAGCAGCTGTTGTTTTGAACTCTCTGGCATATTGCCTCCATCCATGAGAAGCGCAATTAGACTAGCGTCAAAATCTTTTGCAAGAGGTGCCAGCTTGCTGAATCTATCTGCTTCCAAAGTGATAGAGTTGATGAGCTGATTTTTTCGCTGAAGCTTTTTTAACATAAATCCAATTACTTCAGGATCAGGCGAATCAATAACGTAGGGAAGACCTGATTCTTCAGCTGCTGCAGCAAGAAATTGCAGCATTTCGGCTTCTTGGTCCAAAAAGGTACCAGCGTTGATGTCGAGATAATCAGCACCTACGGCAGCTATTTGTTTAGCCCTCTCTTGAAGCAGATCAAAATTGTTTTCCTGAATCGCCTGATGAACATGTGGTATCGAGCTATTGAAGTTTTCTGCAATTATTATCATTTGCTTTCCTCCGAATCACTTAATTTATTCATGAATTCTTTTATCAGATATGATCTATTGAAGGGAGCGATCAAATAGAATCCGTCAGCGTGAGCCTTGATCTGAGCTGCAAGTTCAAGAATTTGTTTCAAACCTGTCTGTTCAGCTTCTTCCTTTGTCATTT
>CAZHQX010000173.1:0-3709 GCA_964534195.1 uncultured Oscillospiraceae bacterium | reverse complement strand
CTGCTGAGAATTCTAGCGGCTTCATCTTCATCAAAAAGAAGTGCGTTGCCGTCCTCATAGGTTTTAAGATCTCCCAGCCAGATATTGCATTTTGCCGGATCGAAATCAACTCCTGCATAACCTGCTGCTGTTATTATGCGGCCGCAGTTGGCATCCTCGCCGAACATGGCGGTCTTAACAAGTGGTGATTTGCCGATTGATGATACTATTTTGTAAGCGTCTTCTGCCGTTTTAGCGCCTTTGCAGTTGACTTCTATAAGCTTGGTGGCGCCTTCACCGTCAGCAGCAATCATTTTAGCAAGACTGATACTGACTCTTTCAAATGCAGTGAGCAACAATTGGGCCGCTGGATCTTCGATTGAGGTTATCACAGAATTACCAGCTGCTCCATTTGCCAAAGCTACAACCATATCACAGACGCTGGTATCACCATCGACAGATACTCTGTTGAAGCTGCGATCTGCTGAGGTTTTCAGAAGACTATATAGGATGTCGTCTTGTACATTAATGTCTGTTGCGATGATGCCTATCATCGTTGCCATATTGGGGTGGATCATGCCGGAACCCTTGGCCATGGCTGCGACAGTTATTGTTCTGCCATCAAGCTCGAAGGCTACAACAGCTTCCTTGGGAATAAGGTCAGTTGTCATAATTGCCTGTTCGGCTCTATGACCTGCATCGACAGCTGAAGACAGTTGGTCCGTGGCCAGCTCGATGCCTGATTCTATTGCTTTCATATCCAGTGTTTGGCCGATGACGCCTGTAGAGCCGGTCAGAACCTCGGATGGCTTACAGCCGATCTTGGCGGCTGCAAGTTCAGCCATTTTATCAGCATCTGCCATGCCTTGCTCGCCGACACAGGCATTGGCATTGCCACTGTTGATGACAACAGCTCTGGCTTGACCATTTGAAATAACAGACATGGTTCGCTGAAGTGAATGTCCTTTTATTACATTTTTGGTAAAAACACCTGCTGCTGTTGCAGGTCTGTCACAAACGATCATGGCAAAATCTGGTTTGCCATTCTTCTTCAGGCCACAAGCGACGCCTGATGCCGAAAAACCAGTGACACTGGTGATAGATCCCTCGATCCATTTCATAAGCAACTCTCCTGTCAAATAATAATTACTATAGCTGGCTATTATCATAACATCGATTAAGGTATAATAACAACGGTGCAAACATGCCTATAAGGCTTAAGACAATTGTGTTTAAACAGACAGACGGAGGCTATTATGTGGAGTAGAAGAGATCTTAAGGAACAAGCGAAATTTCATTTGCGCGGAAAATACTGGATGGCGTTTGTTGTTACACTGATTCTTGGTATTCTTGCTGGAAATGGCGGCGGTTCAGGAGCTGGCTCATCTTATAATTTTTCCAATATGGGCAATTCGCGTAATTACAACGGATCAATATATGGCAACGGCAGATTCTTCCTCGATAATCAGCTGGTCGATGAAATAAATAGTTTTCTGGCTTCGCCATGGTTTCAGCTGGCGGCTGCTTTTGTCATCGCAGCTGTTATATTTGGAATAGCATATCAGATATTTGTTGCAGGACCGATAAGAGTTGGTGCAATGCGTTGGTTCTCGCGCAGTCGTGAAACTGAAGGCACTCCATCGATTTCCCAGATGTTCAGTTTGTTTAGAAGCGGACGATATCTTGGTTCGGTCTCAGGTATGCTTTGGCGTGGTTTCTGGCTCTGGATCTGGAGCACACTTAGTTCTTTACCCATTTTGGCTGCTTTACTGTTTTTTGTGTTTGGTAATAATCTAATAAGTATCATTAGAGAAAATGGCGGTTATGTGGTCAATTTTAACATGGATAGCAGTGGAACCGGTTTCGTCGGTATTTTAGCCGTTGTTATGGGCTTCATGCTTACTGCCGCTCTTTCCATACTTGTTGTTGTTAAGACATATAGCTATCATTTGGTGCCCTGGATTCTGGCGGACAATCCTACAATAGGAGCCAGAAGAGCGTTGACTCTGTCTAAGAATCTTACAAGGGGCAGCAAGTTTGAAATGTTCATACTTGACTTATCCTTCATAGGCTGGTATCTTCTTGGATTGTTGCTTTGCTGTATCGGTGTTATTTTTGTCACACCATACTATACTGCTACCCAAACAGAGCTCTATGCGGCGCTTAGAGATGCTGGTGTGGAACGTGGTGAAGTAACAATGGAAGAGCTTGGTTATAAGCGCGTTCAGCCGTCATCCTTTGAAGGCTATGAGAACTCCGCAAATTATTCTGTTAATGAGGTAAATAATGACCCAGAAGTATGATGTTGTTATCATCGGCGGCGGCCTGGCTGGCATATTCGCTGGATATGAACTTGTAAAAAGTCGTCCTGATCTGAAGATCGCTCTTCTTGAGCAGGGTGCTGATATACGTAAGCGTAGTTGCCCGATCGTTGAGAAGAAGGTCGACAGCTGCATTAATTGCCGAACCTGTGCTATTATGCGCGGATTCGGTGGTGCCGGTGCTTTTTCTGATGGCAAATTCAATTTTACTACTCAGTTTGGCGGCTGGCTTGATGAGTACCTGCCTGACCGCGAGGTCATGGAGCTGATTGAGTATGTGGATCAGGTCAATCAGGCGTTCGGGGCAACTGACGAATGCTATTCAACTTATACACCTGAGGCTGACATCATCAGGAAGAAAGCGATCGGACATGATCTCCATCTGATGGATGCACGCTGTAAGCATCTTGGAACTGAGCGTAACCGTGAGATCCTTGCCGCTCAATTTGATTATCTGGACGAGCGCCTTGATTTGCGTTGCCGTACTCAGGTATTGTCGATTCAGCCAAATAATGGTTCAGGCGGATATGCCCTTGAGACTTCTGCCGGGGATATTTTCTGTGATTATTTGATCGCAGCACCTGGAAGATCTGGTGCTGAATGGTTTAGCGATCAATGTCATTTGCTTAAGCTTCGCATGATCAATAATCAGGTCGACATCGGCGTACGTGTTGAGCTGCCGGCAATTGTCTTCAAGGACATTACCGATGCTGTATATGAGGCTAAGCTTCATTACAGAACTAAACAGTATAAGGATCCTGTTCGTACCTTCTGCATGAATCCTTACGGCTATGTTGTCACAGAAAACACTGATGGCATTATTACAGTGAATGGACACAGTTATACTGACCCTGCGCTTAGAAGTGAAAACACAAACTTCGCGCTTCTGGTCAGCAATAAGTTTACCTCACCCTTCAAAGAGCCATATCAATATGGCAAGAGAATAGCTTCGCTTTCTAATATGCTGGGTGGCGGTGTCCTGGTACAGCGTTTCGGTGATCTGGTCAATGGCAGAAGAACCAATGAGCATAGATTGGGACAGAGCTTCGTTAAACCTACTCTTGACGCTACTCCAGGTGATCTTAGTCTGGTTCTGCCTAAACGTCATCTGGATAATATTATTGAGATGATCAACACATTAGATAAGCTGGCGCCAGGCACCGCCAATCACGATACCTTGCTCTATGGTGTTGAGGTCAAGTTTTACAGCTCAAGACTGCAGCTGAGCAGAGAGCTGGAAACTGAGCTGCCTAATATGTTCGCTGCCGGTGATGGCGCTGGTATAACCAGAGGATTATCACAAGCTGGTGCAAGTGGAGTCATAGCTGCCAGAGCAGTACTGAAGCGTTTGGGTAAGGTTTGAATTTACGTGATATGATTTAAGACACAGCTCATTGTGAAATTTCAAA
>CAZHQX010000172.1:0-3714 GCA_964534195.1 uncultured Oscillospiraceae bacterium | reverse complement strand
TTTAATGATGAAACGATCGAGAAATATCGAAAACAAGCAATAAGTAAGGTGTCACGTCTGCCTGGCTGCGCTAATATCGCTAATGAGATAGTAAGCGAATCTGTTATGACTCCGGTAGACTTCCGCGATAAGTTCTCGGCCTACAATGGCGCGACCTTCGGATTACAGCCGACACTCAGGCAGAGCAATCACTGGCGTCCTCAGGCCAAATCCAGATCATGTGAGGGCTTATACTTCGCAGGCAGCAGCATACATCCTGGTGCTGGAGTTCCAATTGTTCTTCAGAGCGGGAAGATCGCGGCAGAGGAACTGCGACGTGATGTACCGGAGGATAGTTTCAAATAAACCAGACTGGTTTTAAGTCAGTTCTTAAGCATATCGCTGTTGTTTATGGTCATAGTGCTGAATAGAAACAGGGCGTCCGCTCCTGGTGTAATTTCAATCAGCTCATCCAAAGCGGCGGCAGAGATATATCTCAGATCGATCAGGACGATCTCATCATAATAGGCAAGCATAAGCGGTGCCAGACTACTGCCAAATGAATCTCTGAACAGATATAGCTTAGTCGGAGATCCAGACAACTCCCGTTCAGCGGTGATGGTTAGCAGAGGTCTGGCGCCGTTTAAAAATATATCATAAGCATCTGGTCGTTGAAGTGCATCAAGCTCGTAAACGTTATGAATGCTGCCATCATAATGATCATACACCTCAGCTGTTTCTATAAGCTCATTGCTGAGCCAGGTCAGTGTATCAGTCTTATGACCAACCGCCCAGCGTCCATACCATGCTCCCAAAAAAGGACTATAAATATTTGCCTCGTAATCTGACAGCTCGCCGATACTGTCTCTGCCCATTTTGTCTGCTAAAAATGAAGCGATCTCAGGCAGTCTGGATTGATCCCAATGAAGATCTGTCTTGTAATAATGCGCGGCAGATAACTCTGATGACAGAGCCAGCATTGTACTGGCTTGTATTGTATTATTCATCAAAGCTTCAATTCTGTACTGGTCAAGCTGAGGGTGCTTTTTATCTTCTGAAATGTAAAAGCTTTTGTCAGGGATCACTGCATAATAACTATTAAGGTCTGCCAGCATATCATCGCTCAATGACTCGATCAGTTCGGCAGCCTGTTCAACTTTGTTTTCTCTCAGAGGATATTCTGTCTTAAAAAGACTTCCCTGATGAGAATAAATGCCATTAATATCCGACCTGTGCAACAGCATCAGATCAGTACCGGCTTTGATCGATCTGAAAAGATCTCTATAGGGGAAATGGTCCAGCAGATATTTCTCGATGCTTTCAGACACTTCTCCGCTTCTTATTAAATTAAGATCAGAGAATGGTATTTCCGCAAGTGATCTTCGTTCCTGAAATGAATACTCATTGTCCTGAATTAGGATATGCATAGCTGACATGCTCAAAATGAACATGAAAAACAGTGCTATAACTGAAAAATGTACAATATATAATAACTTTGATTTATATTTACTCATATGATGCAAAATCCTCTAAAAAACCAATAATAAGAGATATAAAAATGCGTTAAAACCTGAAATAAATGAATGGATTGAATGAGCTGTCTACGATTCCTGCTGTGGAAAGCACCAAAAGTGCCAGCACTAATAGGGGAGCAGACATTACGAGCATTTTGGATAGAATGATCCGACTGTTATCATGATATTCATCACGCTCTTTCAGTAAAAACCTGACGGCTTTTGCCGGGATGGGAGTGGCTGCCACGATACCAATCACGAATGTGAACAGATAACTGCGCAAATAATACAGACTTATAGAATCGTAAGAGGCAATTTTTGAACCGGGGAGCATATCTCTGATTAGTGAAGCTGCCTGACCCCAACTACCAGAGTAGAATATGATGAAGCTTATCAGGATAAGTACAATTGTAGTTATTCGCTTCAAAAAATTTGGCAGCTTGAAGCTATCGAAGCCAGTAAGCTTTTCGATCGACAGCAGGACAGCGAAGTAAAGACCCCATATAATAAAATTCCACGCAGCTCCATGCCATAGACCTGTAAGCAACCATACAATAAGCAGGTTTCTTAGTAAGATGGTATTGCTGCAGCGTGAGCCGCCCAGAGGGAAGTAAACGTAGTCTCTGAACCAGCTGCCAAGCGATATATGCCAGCGTCGCCAGAAGTCTGAAATACTGGTCGCCGTCAGTGGGTATCTGAAGTTCTCAGGGAAGTGAAAACCAAACATGCGGCCTAATCCAATTGCCATGTCACTGTATCCGGAGAAGTCGAAATAGATTTGCAGAGTAAAAGCGACACTCAGCAGCCATACTGATAAAACGGATGAGCTGCTGTTATTTTCTAATAAGCTGACAAGCTCGCCGAAGCTGTTGGCAAGCATAACCTTCTTCGCAAGACCTATTGTAAAACGCATAATGCCATTGGCGATCTCGGACATGAGCGGTTCAAACAGTCTCGATTTGGACGCAGTTTTTGAATTGGCGGCTTCTGGATACTTAGAATAGCTTAATCGATTCGTAAGCTGATAGGAGATATCGCTGTATCGAACTATTGGTCCAGCAATCAGTTGTGGGAAGAAAGTAATATAGGCGGCAAAATCGATCAGGTTTTTCTGCGCACTGATCTGACCGCGATAGACATCGATCGTATATGAGATTACTTGAAACGTATAGAAACTGATACCAATCGGCAGAACAATGTGCAAAAGCTCCAGCCTGCTTCCAGTAAATGAGTTGAGATTTGTGATCAAAAAATCGCTGTACTTGAAAAATAGAAGCATCCCCAGACTGACAATGATTGAGGAGCCAAGCAGCAGCTTTGCATGCCGCCCGGCTCCCTTGTTCTCGATCAGCAGGCCATGAAAATAGCCAGATAAGCATGAGACGATCATGATGACCAAATAAGCCGGTTCACCCCAGGCGTAAAACAGCAGACTAGCTGCAAGCAAAACCAGGTTTCTGGCTTTTGCCGGCATTAGATAGTAAATAATCAGTACTGCCGGCAGGAAGAAGAAAAGAAAGCTTATACTGGAGAATACCATTTATGCAGCCAGCGCCTTAAACGCATCCATAATTGGCTGGGCATTATCATCACTCATGACAAGAATAACAACATCACCGACATTGTCGACCAGTACATTTTTTTCATCAACGCCAACACAGATCCATTTGTTTGGATTAGCGCTATCCTTAATTTCAGTTTTCAATGCTTCTATATCCTGATCCTCATTGGCTCTTATCAGACATAGCGCATACGCTGATGGCATCATCATCGGTTCAGAAACAACAGCCTCTTTATAGACTATGCCCTTTTTACCAAGATGGTACTCTTCATTTTCTTCGTTGATCTCATTTAGTAAGAGGCTATCGAGAGTATATTCACGGAAATCGTCACTAAGCTCTGCTTTTTCATAGATTTGCTTAAGGATATCCTCGAGTGAACCCTCCAGATTGCTGCCAGACTTGTTATCATCACCTTGGCCTGCGCAGCCGGCGGCAGAAAGCGCCAGCACAAGAGAGAGCATGATCATTGAGATCGTTTGTAAGAATTTTTTCATTTTATGGTCCTCCATTTGTTTAATCTCCGCCTTAGACGTATTAAACAGATGAAAAGTTCCAAGTTGATTTTTAGAGGCTGTCGGTATCCAATACAATGGTAAAAGGACCGTCATTTATCAGCTCGATTTGCATATCTGCTCCGAACTCGCCGGTCTCTACCTGAT
>CAZHQX010000171.1:0-3720 GCA_964534195.1 uncultured Oscillospiraceae bacterium | reverse complement strand
CACAGCTGATCAATTCGATCAACAATGAAGAGGTAAGTGATGTTCAGATCGCGGCTTTTCAAGTCGCGCTGCTGATGAAAGGCGCCTCGCTCAAGGAGATATCCTATATAGCGAAATCAATGCGTGAGAACTGTGTACCACTAAGGCCCCAGGTCGATCAGGAGATGATGGATACTTGCGGCACCGGCGGTGGCCTCAGTACATTTAACATTTCCACTGCGACAGCAATCGTGGCAGCCGCTGCTGGCATCCCGATCGCCAAGCATGGCAGCCGCTCGATATCCAGCCTCTCAGGCAGTGCGGATGTCCTGGAAACACTGGGCGTCAACATCAATCTTACCCCCTCTCAGGTAGAGAAAATGATTGAAGAGATCGGTATCGCGTTTATCTACGCGCCGCTCTTCCACCCGGTCATGTGCAAGGTTCTGCCGGCTGAATCAGAGCTCGGCATCAAGACAATTTTCTACAGCATTATCGGCCCACTAATCAATCCGGCTTTTGCCCCGCGTCATCTGCTAGGTGTTTACAAACCAGAGCTGCTCGACACAGTCGCCTATGTCGCAAAAGAGCTTGGATATACAAACGCTATGTTTGTCCACGGACTTGACGGTCTGGACGAAATTTCACTTCTCGGTAAAACGAGAATCAACAGACTGGTAAAAGGCGAGATCACGAGCTTCGAGATCGCTCCTGAGGATTTTGGCATGAATCGTTGTACACTGGAAGAAATCAAAACCGGTACACCGGAGGAGAACGCGAAAACTATTCGCGGTGTGTTCTCAGGCGAGATTACCGGACCCAGACGTGATGCTATCGTACTCAACGCTGCCGGTGCTCTGATCGTAGGTGGTAAGGCTGATGATTTCGAACAGGGCATTAAGCTGGCAGGTGAACTCATCGACAACGGAGCTGCAACCAGAAAGCTTGATCAGCTATGTCAGATGTCGAATTCTTTTGGGAGTGAAGCGTGATCATGGTCAAAACAGAGTTTTCTAACAGTATTCGAATACGTCAGCAGGCGGGGTATATACCGGTCATTCCGGATATCAAATGCAGATCGCCTAAGGAAGGTGATCTGTTGCGAGGACGCGATCCGGTCGCAACCGCCAGGCTGCTTGTCGATGCAGGCGCACCGGTTCTATCTGTCGTGACTGAGAGCGAGAATTTCGGTGGTTCACTGGAGCTGCTGGAGCAAGTGATCAGAGAAATAGGTGTCCCGGTTCTTCGCAAAGACTTCATCAGCAGCCGCGAGGATCTGATCGTGACTCGTGATATAGGTGCATCAGCGATCCTCCTGATCAGCTCTATGCTTACGCAGGAGCAGCTTCTATTTTTCTATAAAGCCGCAATTGAATTAGGCTTGGAGCCGCTTGTAGAAACACATTCTATTGCGGAAATTCAATATGCGGCCAAGCTTGGGGCAGGACTTGTAGGTATTAATAACAGAAACATAATTGAGCTGGAACTAGACGACGGCACAGTGGAAGCGACTGCCAGTCTGGCAGCTTATAAGCCGGAGGGATGTTTACTCATTAGTGAGAGCGCGATCGCCACACAAGCTGACGCTAACAGTGCAGTCCTGGCCGGAGCAGACGCTGTGCTGGTCGGCACAAGTCTCTGGCAGGCAGAAGATATGCTAGCTCTATATGCTGAGCTCAGCCAGAGAAAATCATGAAACCGCTACTGAAAATTTGCGGATTAATGCAGCCGGAGGATGTCAGGCATTGTCTTGATATTGGTGTTGATATTCTCGGGTTCGTCACCGAATATCCACTTGCTGTGCCATGGAATCTTAAGCGCGAGCAGACGGCAGCACTGTTCGATCAAATCAGGCGCTCAGACGATAGGCAGGCCAAGTCCTGCATCGTTACAGGCGGCTCGCCTGAGTTTGTAATCAATTTGGCGACTGAGCTTAAACCGGATCTGGTTCAGCTCCACTATCGCGAATCATTTGAAGATACCAGGATAATTGTCAATGAACTCAAGAAGCTGGATATTGGCATAATAAAAACAATTCCTGCTAGCCCGGCCGCAAGACTAGAGCAATTCGGAACAGACGACTTGGAGACAGTGGTGGGGATGCTAAATGACATAGACATCTATGCTATTTTGGTTGATAGCCGCGGTCCAGAAAACGCTTCGGAAACAGGAAGAAAGATCGACACCAAATTCTGCCGCCAGGTTATACAGGCTGCCAAAAAACCGGTTATCATAGCCGGAGGCATCAGTCCAGAAAACATCATAGAAGTGATTGAAGAAACCGGTGCCGAGATCATCGATATAATGACAGGCGTCGAAGTAAGTCCTGGGGTGAAGAGCTTCGAACTTCTAGACCAGACTGTTAAGCAGCTGACACTTGCGTGCCTGCCGCCAAATCAGCGAGATGACGTTTGTCCTGACGAAACAGACCCATAAACAGCATGATCAGTCCGAGTATGGTGCCAAGATTGGCAATCACGATTGAGGTCAAATCGAATTCAGTATAAACGCCGCGTATTACGCCGATATGGCCCAGTTGCCAAGGCAGGAACTTGACCAAATTTCTCAACAGACTAAACCTGAATCGATGATCTTTGAAACTCAGTTTCAAGCCAGCCGCTCTCTTACCGATAGAACCATTCCGGTAAAAGTCGAGATAAGAGAAGATCAGGATTATCGGAATAACAGAGGTAAATATCGCAATAAGCTGCGATTGGAGTTCTGTGTACTCGGGCAGACCACCGAGGACGAAAACAATGAGCAAAAAATTAACGAGAAATAGAACCGATAAATAGGCGACTATTACAAGGTAATCTATAAATAATTCCTTAAGTCTCTTCTTGATAGCAATTTGATTAAGAGCGGAGACGATATTGGGGATAACAATAATCAACAACATCTGTGAGATTCGTTTGTGGTGATTTATCTTAGAGTCCAAATCTGAATATATTTCGAAATCGCCCAGCTCAGAGCGTCTGCGAACATAGATCCAGCGGTCATTTGACGCTACATGCTCAACTCCCGTTTCAGACAGAAACTCAAGATATGCACTGCTGTCAGGGTGATCTGGCAGTTCGTCTAGAAACTCAAGGCGATAAATATACCCACCAGGTGAGCCTTTTTCAAAATAGTAACGGCCGAAAGCACAGCGAATAAGGTTGTATCCCTTAGCAGCCATTTTATTGAGCCATTTTTCCTCATGCTCATAATCAAGAAATAATCTAATAACTCTTTTATTTTTCATATGCTTTACTCCCATATATTTTTCTGCCGTTTGTCAGCAGTTCATCTAAACGGTCAAGCTCCGTATTAACAACTTCCAGACCTGCAGTAGTTATCACATATTCTTTCTTGCGGGTCGAGTCTGATGCATCCAGAGACTCTATCCAGCCTTTTTCTGTTAGTGTCGTTAGAGCACCATATAATGTCCCTGGGGCTAGAACGACACGGCCATTACTGATTTCCTGAACAAACTGCATGATGCCATAACCATGAAGCGGTGTTTTCAAGGATAGAAGAATATAGAATACTGCTTCAGTCAGAGCGGTATGTTGTGGATTTATTTGCATAATTTTCGACCTCCTGATAATGCCAATCAATATATCTGCGCACGATATATCGGTTGACGATATAAACATATCGCCTGCCGATATGTTTGTCAATACCAATAATCGGAAACTTACTTAGTTTTTCAGAAGCTCTTGCTGACGATTTTTCATCCTGATCCAGTTTATGAAGCCA
>CAZHQX010000170.1:0-3761 GCA_964534195.1 uncultured Oscillospiraceae bacterium | reverse complement strand
GCCCCTCGAGCCCAGCTCAGCTCTCACTTGCTCTGCCTGGCACCGGCGAGGCTTACTCTCTCTATTTCTTATTTTTACCGTTTTTAAGTCTGTCACGAAGCTTACTATTGGCAAAGGGATTCTTGAGGACCGGGCGTGGCGGCAGCTCGATTGAGTCTAGGATCTTACTCAGGTCAGGGATTTTGACCGCGGGCAGCACGAAACGAGGACGGCGGCGCTTGATGACCCAGGCACGCAGGCGGTCAATGCTCTCCTGATAGTTTTGCGATCTCATGCTTGGGAAGGCGCGCAGCAGTCTCCGCTGAATGTAGCCGAGTCCCTTGGCCTGACCGCGCCAGAGGACAAAAGCCTTCGTCATAACGGCGAGGCGCTGCTGAATATTGTCAGCAAACTCATCGCGTCTGGCTTTTGCCAATGTGCCTATTGTGTCAAGCCGTTCCAGTGTCTTGTTCAGGTCAACAGTGGCCCTGATCGTGAAAACAAGATCAGTCAACATGGTAAGGAATAGCACTATCGCGATAGTTACACTCACAGGCCGCGGCGGCAGCAGAATCATGTGATTAACAAAAGGACTGACAATATAGACCAGGATGAGACATAGCACGCCCCAGCCTAGTGAAAATACCAGGCAGATGCGGCCGTGCAGATTAAACGGGAACATACTGTAATCCCACCAGCGGTTATGGAATAGTTTTTCCATCGCCCAGCCTGTGACATATTCAAGTGTGGTCGCCAGAATAATTGAAACCGGGAACACTATATACCAATGGGATTGAAACGGTTCAAGCACATTTAATACAAGCAACGCGCCGAATCCGTAGATCGGCACATATGGTCCATTGAGAAAACCTCGGTTTACAAGCTTGCGTTCCCAAACAGTATGAAATATTGATTCCATCACCCAGCCAATAAAACAATAGGCAACAAAGGTTTGGAATAATCTGACCAAATACATTGTTTAATTCCTTCCAAACAGCAAGTGACAGTGTATCACAAATAATTGTGATCTGTAAGAATTCAGAATGCGAATGGGTTTTCTGTCATTACTAATAATAAACCTGCCAGATTTCCTCCGGCCTGACAAGTAGGTTCGGTAAATATATTGTAATATATCGACAATTTTTCTCGAAAACAGGCTGATTTCGCTAAATGGCAGCTTATATTTCGTTTAGGAACCTTGTTTGCGGTTTGAAGAACCTTAGGTCAAATGCTATGATGTTTCTGATCGTTTTGTATATAACCGGACACAATACAGCTTCATCAAAAAGGCAGGTAAAATTATGCAATTGGATGCAATCGGACTCGTTAAGAGCTTCGGCCCGAAATTGGTGCTTGATCAAGTATCATTCAGTGCCAGAAGCGGTGCGGCCATTGGACTTCTCGGACGAAACGGTGCCGGCAAGACCACCACTATCCGCACGATCATGAATGTTTTTCCACCCGACGAAGGACAGATCATGCTGGATGGCAAGAATCTGCGCCACAGCAAAACCGGTATCGGCTATCTGCCAGAGGAAAAAGGCTTGTATCCCAAGATCAAGATTGGCGATCAGCTGATTTATCTCGGCGAGCTGCGTGGTCTTAGCCGTAAACAGGCCAAGGCAAATATGCAGAGATGGCTTGAGCGACTTGACATGCTTGATATCGTCGACAAAAAGCTTGAGACACTTTCTAAGGGCAATCAGCAGAAAATTCAATTGGCAGTTACTCTGCTCGCTGATCCACAGATAGTCATCCTTGATGAGCCCTTCAGTGGTCTTGACCCAGTTAACTCACAACTGCTCAAGGATATAGTCCACGAGCAGGTTGAGGCCGGCAAGATAGTCCTATTCTCAAGTCATCAGATGAATTATGTTGAAACCTTCTGCGATGATATTGCTTTGCTTCATTCAGGCAAGATCGTTCTTTCTGGACCTATTCGTGATATCAAACGCAGCTATGCACGCAATCGCATAAGAATCGGGTTGTCCCCTGACAGATATACAGCCGGGGCTGCAGCTATACTGGAGGACCTCAGGTCCAGCGGAAGACTACCGGCAAGTGTTGCCGGTCTGGAGTCAGCAAACGGCGACTGCATAGTTACACTGTCAGATGAAAAAGCCAGGGGAGAGCTGCTGCAGGCACTGATAACTGCAGAGCTTGAGCTTGAGCAATTTAATATTGTCGAACCCACACTAGAGCAGATCTTCGTAGAGAAGACCGGCGATGTCGCCGTTTCAGATGCTGATAGTGATGATGCCTCTGAGCAGAAATCGAGCGATAAAGCTGCTGCGAAAAAAAGAAAGTGGGGGTTTAAGTCATGAGCAAACAGTTTTTTACCGTCATGAAATTTGAGTTCATGACATATCTTCGTAACAAGGTTTATGTCGGTATCACCATCGCGGTTGTTGTTCTTCTGGCAATCGGTCTAAGTCTGCCCGGTCTAATTACAACAGTCAAGGATGCGGGCATCGATCTTGGATCAGATGAAACGCATGAGCCAACAGCAGAGGATACTGTCTATATAATCGACTCTACCGGCAAAGCACCTGCTTTGGCCTGGTTCGATGAATTAATGCCAGGCAAGCTCTGGGTAACGGCAACTGCTGATCAGGCTGATGAGATCAAGAAAAAAATCGACGCAAAAGAATCAGCCGGTATGTTGACCATTGATTCACCCTCAAGCTATACCTGGACTATGAGAAGAATGGGCATGACCGAGAGCAGCGTTCCAATGATGCTGCAGTCGGGACTAGGCCAGTACTATCGTTCATTGTTTTTAGCAGAGCAGGGCTTGGATGAGGCATCTATTATATCCGCACTGACAGAGCCTGAGATCAACATTGTTGAAACAGTTGAAGAATCCGGTAAATCAATGGAACAGACTTATTTCTATACTTATTTGCTGGTATTCCTGCTCTATATGACAGTCATGATGTATGGCCAGCTTGTTGCCACCTCGGTCGCTTCAGAGAAGAGCAACAGGGCAATGGAGATGCTCATAACATCAGCCAAGCCAATGAATCTGATGTTCGGCAAGGTCATTGGCTCAGGTCTGGCAGGTCTGGCTCAGATCAGCTTGCTGCTGATCACCGCAGGCGCCTTCTACAAAATTAACGAAGAGCATCTGGAAATGTTTGATATTATCAAGTCGGTGTTTAATATGCCGCCTTCGATCATCTTCTACACGATTCTCTTCTACATAACCGGCTATTTCGTTTACGCTTTCCTCTATGGAGCACTGGGATCACTTGCCAGCCGGACAGAAGATATCAACACCAGCATTATGCCAATCATGCTTATCTTCATTGTGGCTTTCATGATCGCGGTCTTCGGCATGATGTCGCCCGAATCAACACTGCTCCTGGTATCGTCCTTTATACCTTTTATTTCACCTATGGCCATGTTCGTCCGAATCGCCATGACAGAGGTACCGGGCTGGCAGATATTCATATCAGTAGCAATGATGTTCGCTACGATCTGGGCCACCGGCTGGCTCGCTGCCAAGATCTACCGCATCGGCATCCTGATGTATGGTAAGCCACCCAAAATCAAAGATCTGACAGCAATGCTCAGAAACGCGAAATAAACCTATCGCTATAGCACACGATAACAAACGCCTGTACCCAGCAATGAGTACAGGCGCTTTTTATTAAAATACAATGGCAAAAGTCGAGTCCCTTAACAGCTCTTCGAAATTGAAAGTATGTCAACGCAGCGGTTTCAGTTACTTGCCGCAGCTGCCCTCATCAGCATACTTGCAGATGAAATCCTTCAGCTCA
>CAZHQX010000169.1:0-3763 GCA_964534195.1 uncultured Oscillospiraceae bacterium | reverse complement strand
ACAACTATGTTTGATATAACAGGCAATAAATATATTCTGGCAAAAGCCGAGCGCTCATTTGTCAGGGACCGGAGGACGTATTAATGATCTCAAAAAAAATCAGTGAGAAAATGGCAAGTGGTTCATGGATCAGGAAAATGTTTGAGGAGGGAGCCAGGCTCAAAGCTCTGCACGGAGCTGAGAATGTCTATGACTTCAGTCTGGGCAATCCTGACCTGGAGCCGCCTGAACAGGTCAAACAAACTATTGCTCGTCTTGCTTCGACAGAAGAAACAGGCACACATGGCTATATGAACAACGCCGGTTATCCTAAGGTAAGGGCTGCGATCGCAGCTGATCTCACAGCCCGAAGCGGTGTTTCACTTGATGAAGGATCTGTCTGCATGACTGTCGGTGCTGCCGGCGGACTGAATGTAGCGCTTAAGGCATTGCTTGATCCTGGTGATGAGGTCATAGTACTGGCACCATTTTTTGTAGAATATTTATCTTATATAGATAATCATGGCGGTGTACCGGTCATAGTTGATTGCGACCGCTCATCTCTCCTGCCGGTACCAGCAGCCATTCAGCAGGCTATCACTGATAAAACGAAAGCGATTATCCTGAACTCACCCAACAACCCATCCGGCAAAATCTATTCCGCTGAATTACTTCAGGAAATAGATAATATGCTGCTGGCTCAAGACCATACTATTTATGTTATTTCCGATGAACCTTATATAGATCTGGTTTATGACGGCCGCAAGGCGCCGGAAACATTAACTTATTTGACAAATCTTCTGGTATGCTTCAGCTGGAGCAAGTCTCTATCACTTCCAGGTGAACGGATTGGTTTTCTGGCAGTCAGTCCACGTGCTGAAGATCATCAGAATTTGGTGGCTGCGGCAGCTTATTGCAACCGTACTCTTGGTTTCGTCAACGCGCCGGCACTCTTTCAGCGAGTTATAGCTGAATCTTTGGAAGCAAAGGTTGACGCCGCACGTTATGAGAAGAGGCGCGATATGCTGATGCAGGTTATTCGCCAGGCCGGATTCGACGCTCAGGCCCCTGAGGGTGGTCTCTACGTCTTCATGAAGACTCCGGATGATGATGATGTTCGTTTTGCTGACATCTGCGCCAAAGAGAGAATTCTGCTGGTACCTGGACGCGGCTTTGGCTTCTCTGGCTATGTCAGGTTGTGCTTTGCAGTACCGGAACAGACGATAACAGACTCGGCCGGGTCTTTTGCCAAGGTGGCCGGAGCATACGCCTGAATCTGTTTAAATAACGATTGGAAGATTATCTGAATTTAATTGAGAAAAAGAGCTGACTGAGCTTGAAAATCGTTCAGTCAGCTTTTGTAATTATTACCATTAGAGTACCTGATGATATGCTTATTTTGAATTGGCCGTTGTGAGCGCAATCAAGTGAGTTGCTGATACCTCTTTGGCTGCCTAAGGGCAGATCATAATTATCGAGTGGATATTTAAGACCCTCATAAGTTATTCCTCTGACCTGCTCGCTCAGGGCAATAGCTGAGACAGCACAGTCCTCGGGGAAGGCTGAGCAATCATACACTTTTGTCGATGGTCCATCCATCAAATAGAACCAGCTGCGTCCATCAGAGAGTGTTACATCATACTGCGATCTTGCAAGTTTTGCCGCCATTAGCTGATTGCCCAACACATGGTCAGGTCTGTCACCCGTCGCGGCCAGTAAGCATATCGCGATCGACCTGTTTGCCGGTCTGCTCAACCCCTGCTCCGCAAGCTCAGCCTCAAGCAGTCTGAGCGCGCTCTCGACCGCAAGCTCTGAATCAGTGAAGTCTTTTTCCGGCGAGTATTGATTGACCGGGACCTGAGCCTGCTCGATCCAGCGTCTGTCATCATTTTTTATTGAGTCAAGATCTCCTGTCAGCAAATCTGGTAAAATTCCATAAGGACGCAGGTGACGGACACCGCCATCAGCGCAAACTAAATAGTCACAGCCGGAAATTATCTTGAGGAAGCCCGTTTCATCAAGTATATCGCCGCTCAAAATTACACCAATGCGATAGGTCCTTTCCTGCTGTTCTTTGATTCGATCATTGCCATCAATAGCATCTTCATTAGTCACTGTCTTAACCCTCGCAAGCCTGACGCAGCTGCTTCAATGCCTCGATAGGATCAGGTTCAGCATATACAGAGCTGCCAACAACGATCATATCAGCACCAGCTTCATGAAGCTTCTTGATATTATTCTTATTGACGCCGCCATCGATCTGCAGATGAATACTTCTGCCTGATTCATCCAGAAGCTCGCGTGTTCTCCTGATTTTGTCAGTCATCGAAGGTATATATGATTGGCCGCCAAAACCAGGATTGACTGTCATCAATAGGACCATATCAACAAAAGGCAGGAATTCCTCCAGTACATTGATCGGAGTTCCCGGATTGATGACAACACCGGCACTGCAGCCTTGAGTCTTGATCAGATCTAGTGCCCGCAGCATATGAGTACAGGCTTCGGCATGAACAACCAGTGTATCTGCGCCAGCCTTGGCAAAAGGCTCGATCCATTGCAGTGGATTCGAAACCATCAAATGAACATCGAGCGGCAGCTTCGTAAATGGCCGAATCGCTGACACGATCATCGGTCCAAAAGTCAAGTTTGGTACATAGTGCCCGTCCATTACATCGACATGGATGACATCGGCATAATCTCCGACCATACTGACCTGTTCACCCAGGCGTGAAAAGTCAGCTGAGAGAATTGATGGACACAGCATCAATCTTCCTTCTGTCTGATCATATGTTTTAAGCATTTTTCTCCTCCTTGTTCGGCTTGATCAAAAGCTATACTATGATCTACCGCTTCTTCTTCCCTTGCGTGGTCTCCTGCCGGTCTGATCTGTGTTGCCTTCTCTCGCAGTTTCATATGGCTTAATTTTATCAAGCTGCTCACGAAAAACTCTGTAACGTTCAAGCCTGTCGGGATGAATCGCTGCATCGGCAACTGCGCAGCCAAGATCACCAAGGTGTCTGCAGCCTGTAAATCTGCACTGGTCAGTCACAGCGGTTATTTCCGGATAGCCAAGTTCTATATTATCTGAGGTGATACCAAGATCGGGAAGCTCAAGTGTGCTGAATCCCGGCGTATCCGCCAGATAACCACCTGCATAAGGGAATAACTCAACATGGCGGGTAGTATGTCGACCACGGCCGATTTTTTTGCTGATGCCGCCGGTTTCCATCATTTCATCACCGAAGAGCTGATTAAGCAATGTAGACTTACCAACACCCGATTGGCCGGCAAAAGAGACCAGTCTGCCTGGCAGCAGCGCTCTGATCTCGTCATGTGATTGCTTATCGCCAAGTGATGTATAGTGAATTGAAATACCTGCAGGTTCATAAATAGGAGAGAATTTATCCTCGCCTGATGAAACCAGATCATTTTTAGTAATGATGAGAATAGGCTCGATGTTATTGACAAGACAAACTGTGATCAGCTTATCTATCAGGAAGAAATCAGCTGCCGGTTCTGCTGCCGCCGCTGTTATAAGCAGTCTGTCCAAATTAGCCAACGCAGGTCGAATAAGATAATTGCGACGTGGTTTTATTTCAGATATGACCCAGGGGACATCAGGATCACCGCTGCTCTCATAGACGACCAGATCCCCTGGTGTAGGTGTAATACCTTCTAAGCGGAAGATCCCTCTGGCGGCAGCTATGCCGCTGAAGCCTGCTCCATCATCAAGCAGATACTGACCGCCAACAGCCCGTAATATACGGGCTGTCAGTTTTGT
>CAZHQX010000168.1:0-3772 GCA_964534195.1 uncultured Oscillospiraceae bacterium | reverse complement strand
GGTTGGAAGCCAGAGCACTGCTGGCGCGACTATGTCAATGCAGATTGAACACATATTGATATTTATATATTCATAGATAGACAACAAAAGAGCGGAGGACACTACTGTGAAACATATCAATTTAGATGAATCGTGGGTTTTTAGAAGAGGGTTATTGGACTCTATTGGAATCATCAATTCTGATCCTGGCGTAGTTGTCAATTTGCCCCATGATGGATTGATTAGCACCCCTGTTACTAAGGATGCCGCAGCAGTCTCTGATTCGGGATATTTCCCCGGAGATGTATGTAATTACACAAAGAACGTAATGATACCTCTCGAATGGGAGAATGGTTGCGTGGGGCTGCAGTTTGATGGATCTATGATGCACACTAGCGTAGAGGTAAATGGGTCTAAGGTCGGCGAGCATCATTATGGTTATACACCATTCTATTTAGATATAACAGATTATGTTGCTTTTGGCGAGGAAAATAGAATTACCATCAATATGAATACCGGAGTGCAGCCAAGCTCGAGATGGTACACTGGTTCGGGCTTATTTAGGGGACTTGTATTATGTAATGGCCCCAAAGTACATATCGCGGCAGATGGCGTCTATGTGTATACGAAGGAGGTCGCTGATGATATTGCGTTTTTGGAAGCGCAGATCGACATATGCAACTCTTCCTTAGATAACAGGTTAGTCAAGGTGACGGTAGCTTTGTCTAAGGATGGATGTGAAGAGGTTGCCGCAATGGCTGCCAGAGTGATTCAAGTAAATGGTTGCAAGCAGGAAACCGCGAGGATTGCTTTTTCGGTGAAGAATCCTGTTCTTTGGGATTGTGATAGTCCAAATCTCTATTCTGTGAAAGTCACAGCTACCGACACTGGTATTTATCGTACGCATTTTGTCGAGAGTGAAGTGAAAACTGTAGATGAATACGAGACTCTATTTGGAATAAGAACTATTACAGCTGATGCAACTAGAGGACTTAGAATCAATGGAAAAATGGTAAAGCTAAGGGGTGGATGTCTCCACCATGACAATGGTCTTCTAGGTGCAGTGTCTCTTTATGAGAGCGAGGCACGAAGGATACTTAAGTTAAAAGAGGTTGGATTTAATGCAATTCGAACAGCTCATAATCCGCCTTCTGCTGCCTTGGTAGAAGCCTGTGACAGACTTGGAATGTATATTTTTGATGAAGCTTTTGATACATGGGGAATTACAAAGAGGACGGGCGATTATAGTCAGTATTTTGAAACTCATTGGCAGAGCGATTTGACGGCTTTTGTTCGCCGAGACCGAGTACACCCTTCTGTCATTATGTGGTCTACCGGTAATGAAATTCCTGAGCGTGGCGGTTTGAACAACGGGTATACTTTGGCCACAAGACTGGCTGATACGATTAGGAATCTGGACTCTACCAGACCAATTAGCAATGGCATTTGTTCTTTGTGGAGTGGGCTTGATGATCATCTAGCACAAGGGCAGAATCAAAACCAAAACGCAAATGAGGGCAAGATAATTAATCATTGGGAAAAGGTAACAGAACCATTTACCAACGGCTTGGATGTTGTCGGATACAACTATATGGAAGACTTCTACGAAAGAGACCATGAACTGTTCCCAGAAAGAGTTATGTTAGGATCAGAGAATTTTCCTCAGGAAATAGGATATAGATGGCCGCTTGTGGAATCGCTTCCTTATGTGATTGGAGATTTCACCTGGACAGCTTGGGATTATATCGGCGAGGCCGGAATCGGAAAAGCTGTATATGTAAATCACGATGATCCATTGGTGGAAAAGGGTTCATGGTCATTAATGCCGCAGGGCGGCTCTCCATATCCTTGGAGAACTGCAAATGATGCTGACTTCGATATTACAGGTCGTATGCTACCACAGGGTGCTTATAGAAGTGTTGTTTGGGGAAGTGAGAAAACTCATTTATTCGCATTGCATCCAGATCACTATGGAAAGATTCAGATGATGACAATGTGGGGCTTCCCGGGAGTTGTGAAAAATTGGAACTACACAGATTATGAAAACAAGCCAATTGAACTGGTTGTTTTCTCAAATGCTGATGAGGTTGCAATTGTGATAAACGGGCAACAAGTTGCCAGGCAAGCAATCTCCCAGGAGAGACCAATGCCAAACTCAGTTAAATTCGATACAGTTTTTAAGTCAGGCATTGTTGAAGCAATCAGCTATCGTGATGGAAAAGAAATCAGCAGAGATATTATGATGACGTCGAAAGCACCTGCAAGGCTTAGTTTGACAGCTGATAAACGCGAGCTGAAAGCGGACGGCCATGATCTTGTGTATGTAGATATTGATGTTATTGATGAAGATGGTCGGTTGGTTACAGATGCGGCTATTGAATTGACAGCTTCAATAGAGGGTAATGGATATCTGGCTGGTCTCGGAACAGGAAACCCAATAACAGATGAGAATTACACAGATGATAAGACTGTTACGTTCCGTGGTCATGCCACGGCAATTATCCGCAGCGGATATAAAGTCGGAACTGTGGTTTTAAAATTGAGTGCAGAAGGGCTAGAACAAGTACAAAACCAATTTGACGTTGTTTAAGCGGTAATAGAAATTATACTCATAAGAAGCAAAAAGAAAACAGGGCCTAATTCTATAAGCCCTGATTCTTGGATCATTACTTATTCTTACTTCCTGTGCTGGCAGCTCGACAGAAGCTAGTTCAGTCAAATCATTTGTTATCCGAGCGTTGTCCGCTAATCAACTCAAGTGGTTGGCATGAGGCGACCCAGTATTAACGACGCCTATATTTTGAATAATATAGTCAGTAATCTGATCCGGTTCAAGATCAAGCACAGCAGCAAACTCATGATGAATCAGTCTTTCTGCCGCTTTTAACAATTCTTTGTCTGTATTTATGAGCTGCTTACCTTCCTGTTCAAGTTCCAGCTCGTGAATATGAATGTTTTTGATGATCCTGATAATTTTCTCATGATCACCAGATGCTAATATCTCGTTATAGGTCGTTTTGCGCTGCTTATAATCTTCGATCCATTCATCCTCAATATTTGGCATAGATTGAATGATTTGAACTATTTCCTTTTTTGACAGCATCTTACGCATTGGTATTTCTTTGTGGTTAGTTGGAATATATACATCCATACTGTTACCGAAAACCGGATTCAAAACATAGTAATTGCGTTTTGAATTTTCTCCGAAATCCTTCTGGCAAATATCAACTATCTTATATACATCAGTTGATCCAAATACTACAAAATCACTTACAGAAAACATCATTTTTAAATCTCCTAAATTCTATCGGCCATGCTATTTTGCGATATTAATATTCGACGGGTTGTCCGGATATAACAATTAATTAATTATATATAGGATCGCAAAAGCGCTGTGCAACTATTGAAATCGTCTTTGACACACTTTTATGAACATTTTTACTTCAAAATCTTTATGCACCCGGGGAATTGTTGTCTGATGCAGACTAGCGCATTGAATGATTTCGTTATTAGTCTTTTGTGCCACATATAAATATTTTATCATAAATCGGCAGAAATATCAAACTGGCAGGAATAACAGCGGATGTTTAGGCTATGCAAAAAACACCCGACAACATATATAAATATTCTGCAAAAAGCATCTGAGATGTTCAAGAATATCCGTTTGCTTTTACCAGTGTGTCTAGCAACGAATTTTTGCACGAGGCCGTTCAAACTGATAATGCGGTATCATATATTAGAAATAACGAATATGAGACGAATTTTCCTGTCTATATAGGTAGAAGCATACTGC
>CAZHQX010000167.1:2331-3780 GCA_964534195.1 uncultured Oscillospiraceae bacterium | reverse complement strand
CCTTCACAGCTCTTGCCTGCCCAGGACAGAAGCTCGTCTTCTCGAACAGGATCATAAACCGGCTTATCCGTACCGGCCTTGGTTGCGGCGATCTGTCTTGCCACCTGCATTCTTGAACGGAAGAGCTCAAGCATCTTCTCATCTATTGAGCTTATCTGCTCCCTTAACTCATTTAGATTCTCAAACATTGTCTGCCTGCCTCTTTCGCTCAAGCAGTCGAACCAGCTGCTCTAATCCGATTCTATAGCTGTCCATGCCGAAACCGGAGATCTGGCCACAGCAAACATCCTTAATAACAGAAACCCGACGGAACGACTCACGTTTCTGGATATCTGATATATGTATCTCCATAACAGGCGCCGGACAGAGCTCAATCGCATCGCGCAGTGCATAGCTGTAATGCGTCAGAGCCCCCGCATTGAGCAGCATACCCGAACAAAAATCCATAGTTTCATGAATTTTATCAACTAAATAGCCCTCATGATTTGATTGGAAGCAATAAAGATCATAACCTAGCTCATTTGCCTGCAAACGCAGTGAATGCTCGATATCCTTAAGTGTGAAGCTGCCATATTGGCCAGGATCACGACGGCCCAGCATGTTTAAATTAGGCCCATGGAGCAACATGATCGCAGGACGCTCACCGCCATTGATTGTAAGCTCTTCTTTTGCATCGAAATCATGATTATCCTTATCACTCATAGTCCCCCAACCTCATTTCTCGTCTGTCTTGAAGGCGGTCAGTCTGCCTTCTGCTTCCATTATCAGATCAAGCGCGAAAATCGCAGCTGCCGCCTCAACAACAGGCACAGCCCGCGGCACTATACAAGGATCATGGCGTCCATGAATTATAAGCTCCTCATTCTCCCCTGATTGTAGATTTATCGTCTGCTGTGTCTTACCGATCGAAGCGGTCGGCTTGAAGGCAACTCTGAAGACCAATGGCATACCGTTGCTGATGCCGCCATCGGAGCCACCACCGTTATTGCTTAGCATTCTTATGCCATTGCTGGCAAAAGCCGGGACATCGTTGTTTTGTGAGCCGTTTCGACGTGAAGCCTGGAAACCAGCTCCGAACTCCACGCCTTTTACCGCAGGGATAGCAAACAGCAATCCGCCTAATCTGGACTCGATCCCATCAAAAATAGGATCACCCAAACCAGCCGGCAAGCCAACCACGAAGCATTCCACCACGCCGCCAACAGAATCGGTCTGTGCCTTAGCCTTGAGAACAGCCTGCTTCATTGCCTCACCGGCACTGGCTGATACAGTTGGAATCGCCTGAGCCGCGAAGCTCTTCAGCAATTCCATATCAGGTGCGGCAGAGTCGAGCGGTTGATCATTGATACCGGCGATCTCAGTAATTCTGGCAGCGATCATAATTCCGCGTTTAGCCAGAATCTGCCTGCTGACAGCACCGGCAAAAGTCAACGGAGCCGTGAGCCTGCC
>CAZHQX010000167.1:0-2231 GCA_964534195.1 uncultured Oscillospiraceae bacterium | reverse complement strand
AATCGGCACGAGATCAGGTATCTGAGAAACATCTATGGAATAACTATCCTGTCCTAATTTGAAATCAGCCAGCAGAGAAATTATCGCACGATCACCCTGTAAGGAGCCGGCACGTAAACCTTCAACCTCGATCTGATTCCCACCATATGCGGCAGTCAGCCAAAAAGCAGCCTGTGAATAGTCCGCCTCAACCTTATACTCAGCCGGCCTGTATTCCTGACCACCTCTGATCGACCAGCCGTTATCTTTTGCATCTACAGTGACGCCATAAGCCGCCATAGTTGCCAAAGTCATTTCAACATAAGGGGCTGACTGTAATTCACTTGTTAGTATCAGCTCAGAATCACCAGCCAGCAGAGGCAGCGCCAGAAGCATCCCGGAAATGTATTGTGAGCTGATGTGGCCGGGGGCAAAAAATGTGCCATGGTTCAATTTGCCGTTGATCTTAAGAGGCAAGCTTGCATTATCCGGCATCTCAAGCTCAACACCATGGCCATGAAAAATATCGCGATACTCCTGCATAGGCCTCGCCGGCAACCGTCCATGACCGGCAAAAGTCGACCCAGAGCCTAATGCGGCTGCTACTGGAACCAATAATCGAAGAGTCGTTCCGGATTCACCGCAGTCAAGGGGCAGATCACTGCCCTCCATCAGACGACGCAGACACTCATCAGTCGCCTTGATATCATCTGACCAATTGTTGCCTAATCCCTCCGGCAGCTGAGCTTGAGCAGCCAGACGGCTGCAAATCAAAGATCTGTGAGCATCGCTCTTAGAAGGCGGTGGTGTAATTCTGCCAGCAAGATGCCCCGGTTCAACTCTCATGATCTGGTCAGGCATGCTGCCACACCTCCTGCAGCAATTCAGCCAGCTCAGTTCTCTTCATCGGCTTAAGGAAGGCTTCGCCAATATCCTTAAGCAGAACAAAATAGAGTCGGGATCCCATGTTTTTTTTGTCTGAAGCGATTATCGGCAGAATGGCATCAAGCGGAATATCGGTTGATACCGGCAGCTTATAATTCTCTAACACTCTGATGATCCGCTCTGAGGTACCGGCAGGTGTTTCGCCCAGCTTCTCACCAACACGGGCAGCTGCGACCATGCCAATGGCTACAGCTTCACCATGCGTATAGCGTTCATAATTAGTGGCTTTTTCGATCGCATGCCCTACAGTATGCCCGAAATTCAAGAGCATTCTCTCACCGGTATCCCTCTCATCATTGGAAACAACGGTGATTTTTGTGCGTACACAACGCTCGAGCACCCACTCCAGATCATATGCTTTGCTCTCTATCTGCTCAAATAGGCTTAAATCACGAATTAGTCCGTATTTGATAACCTCTGCCATACCATCGGCAGTACGCGAACGTGAAAGCGATACTAAAACAGATGGATCCATCACGACCGCCCGCGGCTGATAGAAGGCACCAGCAAGATTTTTGCCGAAGGGAAGATCGATCGCGGTTTTACCGCCGATCGAAGAATCAACCTGTGCCAGCAATGTTGTCGGTATTTGAATGAGCGGCACTCCTCTTAGCCAGGTAGCAGCAGCGAAGCCAGCAAGATCGCCTACTACACCCCCGCCAAGCGCGACTATCAGGTCAGCGCGGTTTATTCCTGCGTCACTGAAGGTGCTATATAGAGACAACAGCTGTTCATATGATTTGCTGGTTTCACCAGGCGGAACCAAAGCCTTAAAAACTGTAAACCCGGCCTGGCTCAGCGACTGCGCTGCTATTTCTCCATACAACGGCCAGACATTTTCATCACTTACAATGCACACTCTTCTGCCGCGGCAAACCTCTGCTGCTATTTGCCCAATCTTATGCAGGGCGCCCTTGCGTATTGTGATCGAATAGTCACCACTCGCTGTTTTTGCTATTAATTCCGGCATTATGTGCCTCCCATCTGTCTGCCTGTTGCGGCAGGCTCTGCTGTTAAAATTATATAGTGCGGCCTACGGCTTCTGCCACCGATCTTAATCTGCCAACCAAAGCATCAAAATCCTCCGGGGTCAAGGACTGCTGTCCATCAGAGAGGGCATGCTTGGGATCATTGTGAACCTCAATTATAAGACCATCAGCTCCAGCGACAATTGCGGCTTTTGCCAGTGGTTCTACCAGCCAGGCGATTCCTCCTGCATGACTCGGATCAACAAACACAGGCAGATGCGTCCTGCTCTTAAGTATAGGCACCGCACTTATGTCAAGAGTGTTTCTTGTACTGGTTTC
>CAZHQX010000166.1:0-3795 GCA_964534195.1 uncultured Oscillospiraceae bacterium | reverse complement strand
CGGCTGATGGCGATAAAAGCTTCCGGCTACAGGATCGATCAGATTCGACCGGACAAAGGCTATGCTGTCATGGATTATTCCAAGCTAAGAGATTTCTACGGTAATACTGATCCCGCGCAGCTTGAAGATGTTGAGAAACAGGGTTCTGCTGTTGCCAAGGACGCTACGATTCAGGTGCCCGAGCTGGACGCTCTTCGTCCTTCTGTTGAGGCAGGCTTCCACTCGATGCTGGATACTTTTGTCCTGCACAGCCATTCAGTATACGCAAATCTTATTACCTGTTCAGATCAGGGCAGAGAGATCGCTCAGAAGCTGATGACCTCGATCGGCATGAGTTATGCCTATGTACCATATATCAATCCGGGGGCACAGCTTACTTTTGCCATTGCCTCGGCTCGTGAAGCTGCGAGGGATGTAGATGGCAAACTCCCACAGGTTATTTTTATGGAGAATCATGGTCTGATCGTTACGACGGATGATGCTGATGAATGCCTGGCCCTTCATGACAAGGTTAATGAGGCTATTTGTCAATTTTTCAGCCTGGCTGACAATGCCTGGCCGGAGGCTGAGGTTGCCGCGGCAGGTGATAATGATCTTAAGTCAACTACCGGCTGGCTGAGAGATCAGCTCAAAAACATCTGTTGGTCTGTTGACATGTTTGCATCTCAGGCTCTTTATCCTGATCAGCTTGTTTTTCTGGCTGGACAGGTGCTTGAAGTTGAAGAAGGCGGCCTGGAACAGTGGCTGGCATCAGGCGCGGCTGCTAAGGAAAAATGCGTGTTGTTCAGACAGACTGGTGAAGTCTTTTACCAGTGTAAGGAGCAAGAAGCGCTTACTATCGATCAGACTCTGATCGCTATACTGTTCATTCACAAGTATATAAAGGCTCAGGGATATACTGTTAAGCTGATGAGTGAGGCCGGCAAGAGCTTCATCAGTAATTGGGAAAGTGAGAAATACCGCAAATCAGTCGCGGAGAAATGATTCATCAAGACGAGGAGGAACAATAATGTCAGACAAAAAGCAACTGCTCGCCTTCGATTTCGGTGCTTCCAGCGGTCGTGCCATGCTCGGCAGCTTTGATGGACAGAAAATCGATCTTCAGGAGATTCATAGGTTTGCTAATGACCCGGTCATGGTCAATGGAACTCTCTACTGGGATATTCTCAGGCTGTTTCATGAAATTAAGCAGGGTCTGATCAAGGCGAAGGGCTATGGCAAGATCGACAGCCTTGGAATCGATACCTGGGGTGTTGATTTCGGATTGGTCGACAAATTCGGACAGCTCGTGGCGAATCCGGTTCATTATCGTGATACCAGAACACAGGGTATGATGGAGAAGGTTTTTGAGATTATTCCCAAGGATGAGCTTTATCAGAGAACTGGTATACAATTTATGTTTTTTAATTCCATTTTTCAGATGGCGGCTCTTCTGGATAAGCGTCCTGATTTGCTTGAGCGTACTGAGACTGCCCTGTTTATGCCGGATCTGCTGCTCTTTTTACTGACAGGACGTAAGAAAGCTGAATATACTATGGCTTCGACAACGCAGTTTCTGGATCCGATACGCGGCGATTGGGCTTATGATCTGATCGATCGACTTGGTCTTCCGCGCAGACTGTTCTGTGAGATTGAGGACGCTGGCTCAAAAGCTTTACCTCTATCAGCTGAGCTCTGCGAGGAGCTTGGTATCGAACCGATTGAAACAATCGCTGTTGCCTCTCATGATACAGCCTCAGCTGTGGTTTCTGTTCCGGCTCAGGAAGAGGATTTTATATACATCAGCAGCGGTACCTGGTCACTGATGGGCATTGAGAGCGATAAGCCTCTGATCAACGATAAATCATTTGGATACAATTTTACTAATGAGGGCGGTTATGGCCGGAAAACACGCTTCCTGAAGAATATCATGGGCCTTTGGCTGATTCAGGAATCAAGACGTCAATGGATCAGAGAGGGCGAGGAAGTAAGTTATGCGGATATGGAGCGCGAGGCTCTTACCTGTAAACCGTTCCAGTGCCTGATAGATGTTGATGACCTGTCACTGTCGACTCCCGGTAATATGCCGAAGCGTATCAAAAAGCTCTGTGAGCAGACTGGGCAATATGTACCGCAGACCAGGGGTGAGGTCGTTCGCTGCATCTATGAGAGTCTGGCGCTTAAGTACCGTGCGATCAAAGAGCAGATCGAGGATGTTGCTGATCGCAAGTATCCGGTGCTGCATGTCGTCGGTGGTGGTACCAAGGACGGCCTGCTCTCACAATTTACGGCCAATGCTACAGGCAGCCGTGTTGTTGCTGGTCCAATTGAAGCTACAGCTCTGGGTAACATGGCTGTTCAGCTGATGGGTCAGGGTGAGATCAAGTCACTCGAGGAGGCACGTAAGGTAATTGCCAACTCGTTTGAGCTTAAGCATTATGAGCCTCAGGATCAGGATGTCTGGGAGCAAGCCCTTGTGCGCTATAAGAATCTCTATTACAAGGGTTAAGTGATTAGATACTTCATATGAAGCATAGACTGACCGGTTCTCGCCAAGAGGGCCGGTTTTGTTTCGCTCAGACCACGAATATGATAATCTATAGGACGAAGACAAGAAGATACCGGCAGGGGGGACCGCCGGTATCAAGGAGGGGGTTAATATGAAGGGTTGCTTTTGTAAGCATCTTAAGATTAACTCTAAATTGTTGAGGCATGATGGTAGAACCATGAATAAAGTGTTAAGGGGCTATATGGAATACTTTACAAGAATTATAGCAAGACAGGTGATAATATAATGAAACTTGAAGGACGTGTATTCAGAGGACATCTGATGCTGCAGATCGAAAGCGTTCAGAGAAACGACATTGGCAAAAGTCTGACTGAGCAGCTTGAGGCTTGTTTGGTCGATCTGTGCCATAAAATGGATGTGCCGATCCCGCTATGGCTTAAGAAGAACACACGAGAGTTTGCGCGTTTTCATCAGACGATTTTTTTTGACGGACAATTTACTGAAGATATTAAGTTTGATCGTTTCCAGATCAAATGGCTAGAGGACGATAACGAAGCAGAGAGCTAGCAGCTTTCAAATATGTCTGATAGATTGGTCAAAACAAGGAGAAATCAAATTATGAGGGCAGAAGATTTTGTAATCAAGGAACGTTATACAATTGATGAGCTGAGAGCTTTGATGGCTTTTTTACGAAGCCCTGAAGGCTGTCCCTGGGATCGCGAGCAGACTCATGACTCAATCAAAAAAAACCTGCTGGAGGAAGCATATGAAGCGATCGACGCTATAGATAGCGAAGATCCGGCAAGAATCTGCGATGAACTTGGCGATGTCCTGATGCAGGTAGTATTTCACGCGCAAATGTCTGCTGAGCATGGAAGCTTCGATTTCGATGATGTTATATCTGGTATCTGTCGTAAGCTGATATCAAGACATACGCATATTTTTGCTGGAGACAGTAGCGGAACAGCCAGTGAAGTTCTTGGACTCTGGGAGAAAAACAAGAAAAAGGAAAAGGGCCTCAAGAGCCAGAGTCAGGTGCTCAAGGATGTGCCGCGCACACTGCCTGCACTTCAGCGCAGCTATAAGGTTCAGCAAAAGGCTGCTGGTGTAGGGTTTGACTGGGATGACAAGCAGGGACCACTTGAGAAGATACATGAAGAGCTTGCTGAAATAACTCAGGCTGAGCTTGAGACACAGGCTGCTGTAGAAGCCGGGGCTATGACATCTGAGCAGGCAGGACGTGTAATCGCAGGTGAAGTAGGTGATTTGTTGTTTGCGACAGTCAATTACGCCAGACACTTGAAGGT
>CAZHQX010000165.1:2518-3798 GCA_964534195.1 uncultured Oscillospiraceae bacterium | reverse complement strand
TCCATTTTAAATCCCTGATCCTTCTCGGTATCGAACACGACAGATCCGCCAAGCATATTGATCCGTTCTTCAATATGCGTAAGTCCAAAGCCCTTTTCCAGCATGTCACAGCCTCTGCCGTTATCCTGAATGATCATCGACAGATCATGATATCTGAAATCCAGTCTGATATCTATATGAGTTGCTTGACCGTGTCGCATCGAATTTGTGATGCTCTCCTGGATTATGCGGTATATAGTTTGCTCCTCATCATCCTGCATAGACATTATTTTGCCTGTAATGCACAGATCTATCTTCACATCAGACATACTGGTCACTTCCTCGACCAGCTTCTCGATCGCAGGGATCAAGGCATACTTTTCTATTGCGTCGATCTTGAGTTCACGTACAGATCTACGTACATCAACCAAACCTTTGCGTGCGACATCTCTGATTTTACGCATCTGCTGCCTCGCGACATCCTTGTCGATATCCAGCAGTGCCATACTGGCTTCAATGCCAGTCGTTATACTGGTTAGAGAGTGTCCAAGTATATCGTGTATTTCTCTGGCCAATCTGTTTCTCTCTTTGATCTTGGCCATAGCAATTGACTCTTTTGTGAAAATCTCAAGTTTATCGTTTGCTATTTTTAGTTCTTCAACCTTTTCCTGCAATGTGTTGTTCAGCTTAACATATTCCTTGTTCTCACGAATTTTGCTCTGAATCAAGAGCGAGAAGAAGAGAATGAAGGCTATCTGATTGATCGAATCAAGAAGATTCTTGATCGCGAACATGGATATTCTGGAGCCCTCTGAATAATAATTCAGATAATCCTGCAGTGATACAACATTCATACGCACGGTCAAAAGGTCATAGTCCATCATGATGAAAACAGCCAAAGCGATAACGAGCAAAATAACCCTGGCACCAATTATGTTGACATAAAGAAATATGCTGGCTACGACCAGAAGATAGAGACCCTTGTAGCTGAAATTGAGATAGTAGGTGATCAGAGTACACAAAATTATATCAAATACATATAGCCCGATGATCGGCAGCTGATACTGATATTGATGAAGTATATATTTGGCAAAAGTCGACAGGGCCATCAGGCTCAGGAAGCCGAGAGCATAGGTCGGTATCTGCCAGGGAATCAGCGGCAGATACTTGGCGGTTTCAAGAAATGTACGGGCTTCATAGTCGCTGCAGATCTCATGTGTCGTTACGTACATAACGATTGACAGAAATCCAACCATAGCAAAATTGATGGCAAACATCAGGAAGAAGAGCCATTGCATTCG
>CAZHQX010000165.1:0-2418 GCA_964534195.1 uncultured Oscillospiraceae bacterium | reverse complement strand
CTGTCCACATATTTATAACCGTAAAGCTCCATAGCCTTTGCTATTTGGTTTTTCTGATATTCCCACTCTCTGCCGGTGGGTGGGTAGGGAGTGTTTTTCGCAATGGCCTGATCCGCGAGCGGACCATAGACCCTGCGTACTTCCTTCTCCCAGATATCTGCAGCCATGTGTGGCCGCTGCTTCGGCAGCTCTCCCTTTTCAAACAGGCGAAGATACATTGTCATACCGATCAGCGTTCCAATACCAACCTTGTCTCCATGCAGGCTGCCCTTCTTGTGCCGACGGATATCATTCATCTCGAGCAAATGTGAGATATGATGGTCTGAGCCGGAAGCAGGCCTTGAAGTTCCCATCATCTGCATAGCGATTCCGGTTAACGAAAGAGTATCCATCAGCTTAACGCAGGCCTGCCCACGAGCCTTAAGTGCGACTGTCTTGTCGCGCTTCAGTTTAGCTTCCTTCTCTTTACTATTATGAATATCCGGCAGCTTGAGATTTATAACGGCAGGTTTAATTACTGCAAGATCGTCGGCCAGATCAAGGCAAGCCTCGACAGCTCTATCAACGATTGCAGCGATCAGAGGACAATAGGGCTCATCCTCAGCTACATAAGCCAGCCGCCAGTCGATCAATGCGATTATTTTTGCCAGTACATCTCCGAAGCCTGCCGCTGTCATACTATCAGGCGCGGCCGCCAGGACTGCAGCGTCATAAAAAATACCCAGTGGAGCTGTGCCAGGACAGGTCGTCTTGAAGCCTTTGACCAATAGCGGTGTGGTGCCGGAAGCGAAACCATCGACCGAGGCGGCAGTCGCATAGGATATAAACGGGATTCCGGTCATATAAGAATTATATCGGGTGATATCGGTGATCGTTCCGCTGCCGCAAGCAACCAAGAAGTCCGGCTTCTCGCCCAGTGCCATCAGAAGACTGCCAAGCGCCTCCTCATCAGCATGTAGATCGTCCCTTGTAAATACGACCTCTCTGGGCGCGTACTCTGCCAGCCCTGCGAGCAGCTTGCTGCCGGCAGCCCTCCTGGTATTCTCATCCATGACAACAACACAGCTGCCGTTTAGCCCCAGCTGAGGAAGATATTCGCCAATATGAGAGGCCATATCCTCACGCTCTTCCATCAGACGCGTGCTTATCTTATGAGTGCGTCCACAAGCCGGACACTCAAGCTCACTGCCGAGCCAGTCTTTTACCGTAGTAAAATCAGCCTGATCGTACCAACTTGAAGGATTCTGTTTAGCTGAAAAATAGTCGATCTCCATTTTCTTCTACCTCTTAAATTATACGTAAAATAATATTTAGCGTAAAAACCCAAGATCTCTCAATCGATGTCTTAAAACCTCTCCACCCCAAGATTTGTAGGCTTTTATTCCATGCTCACGTGCTGCTATTACATTTTCTTCCTTGTCGTCAAAAAAATATATGTTTTCCGGATCATCTTCTATTTCAGAAACTACATGCTCATAGATCGTATCGGCCGGCTTCATCGCTCCAATCTCATGCGACAGGAAGCTTCGCTCAACATATTTATCAAGCGGCAGCCTGCTCAGGCAATACTGCCAATGAGGCTCATTTGTATTTGACAGGATCATCAGTCTATAGCTTATCGCCAGCTCTTCAAGCATCTCCTCAGTACCGGCAAAAGGCTCGCCAATAATTCCCAAGAACGCTTTTTCAAATTCTGTCAGCTCCAGATGAATATCCAGCTCTTTGCTTATATCCCGGTAAAAGTCGACAAAACCGGCAATTTTTCCGGTTTCCAATTCATATGCGACCTTACTCGAGTTCCAGCGGGTCTGACAGAGTGCCGGCTGGTCTGCATCCTCTGGCCAGAAAGCTTCAACCCCATCGAGTTCAAAAAGAATATTTCCCAGATCAAACATTAGAATAGGCAGATTTTTTTTATTATTCATTCAACACCTTCGTGAGTCCAAAACAGCCAGAACATAACCAGAAGCAATGTTACGGGCACCGCTGCGTTTATGATAAAATACATGAAAACGATCCGGCTGAAAATATATTGATTAAGAAGATGAAACACGATCCCCGCGAGAAGCGCGATGACCCAGTGTCTGATAAGAAGACCACCATGATACTTGCTCATACGCCAGAACAGAAGCAGTACTGTTACAGCGAAACATACTGAATTACTGGCAAAAAACAGATAATCCATCGATAATGCCTCCTTATTGCTACTTTTCGAGTATATCATATCAAAGCCCTTTGTTGAGCTGTTAAGTAGTGATTTATTATCGGTAATGTCAATTCCTGTCGAACATTTTGAGCCTTTTAACTATTCAATGTAGGGCTTATTTCTGTTAGTATAGAGGGTAGCTTTGATATATACAGGATGGTGTATTAAATGGTACAAACGGATGCCGGAATTATCTGGCAGAGGGCTCTGAA
>CAZHQX010000164.1:0-3801 GCA_964534195.1 uncultured Oscillospiraceae bacterium | reverse complement strand
ACTACTATTTCCCTCTCCTCAACATCCTCAGGAAGCTTACAATAATACTCTACCGGTTCAAGTGTTTTCGGATCACGATACAGTCCGATATGTCCGACTTTTGCCATTGGCAATAGATTAAGCATACCGTCTACCATACCAAGACCTGCTCTAAGTATAGGTACAACAGCCAGCTTCTTACCTGCCAGAACTCTTGTTCTGGCAATAGCAACAGGAGTCTCGATCTCTACTTCCTTCAACGGCATATCGCGTGTTACTTCATAGGCCATCAGCATGGCTACCTCATTGACCAGCTCACGAAATTCTTTGGTCGTTGTTCTCTTATCGCGCATGAGCGAAATTTTGTGCTGAATCAGCGGGTGATCAAATATAAATACGTTCTCCATCTATAATGGCCTCCTCATATTTTGTGCCGGAAGACAAAACCAACCGGCCTGCAAACTTGAATGATTTCACTATGTCTTATTTAAAAGTCATTTGTTCTGTCTCTCTTATCTCATCAACTCTGACCTGATGACGACCACCGCTCTCGAACGGTTCGCTCAGGAAAGCGTCCACAATTGAAAAAGCAAGCGATGAACCAACTACGCGGGCGCCTAGCGCCAAAACATTGGCATCGTTGTGCTGCCTTGCCATTCTCGCCATGTATTCATTAGTACAAAGTGCCGCGCGAATTCCCTTAAACTTATTTGCAGTTATAGAAATACCCAGCCCTGTGCCGCAAATAACAATGCCAAAATCACAAGCACCTGATAAAACAGCCTGCGATACTGCCTGACCATATGGTACATAGCTCGCGGCATCAACACCATTCGGTGCTCCATAATCCTCGCACTCGTGGCCGTTCTTCTTCAAATGATCCACAATATGACGTTTCAGCTGATAACCGGCATGATCACTGCCAAGTGCTATTTTCATGGACCTTACCTCCCATATTTCTATTCAAAATTGTAACACGCACATAGAGGGCGAGCAAGCAATATGGTTCACAGCGGACAGCTGCGGTCTATTCTTTTATGTTTGAAATTCCTGCTGCCATTTGCGTATTCCCCAACAGACTGACCTTTTCCCAGAAGCTTGTATTTGTATGTCATTAAGCCGTCAAGTCCTACAGGACCACGGGCATGCAGCTTACTGGTGCTGACTCCAACCTCGGCGCCAAAGCCATAGCGGAAGCCATCACTGAATCTAGTTGAACAGTTCCAGAAAACATTGCCGGCGTCTACAAGCAGCATAAATTTTGCAGCTTTGTCCTGATCGGCTGTTACAATAGCCTCTGTATGCCCGGAGCCATTTTCGTTGATATGATCTATTGCCTCTTCCAGGCTGTCTACGATCTTGATCGAGAGCTTCAGGTCCAGATATTCTGTATGCCAGTCTTCAACCTCCGGACAGCCAAGAAGCGCGCTTACACGACTGCAGCCGAATATATCAACGCCTGCGTCGATCAACGCCTGAGCCAGCTCTGGCAGCAGATCGTCTGTATGATCAGAGTGTACAAGCAATGTCTCCATGGCATTGCAAACAGCTGTATATTGGGTTTTGCTGTCAACAGCCAGCTTCACCGCCATTTGTGGGTCAGCGCTGCTGTCAACAAACATATGACAGACGCCATCCGCATGACCAAGCACCGGAATGCGGGAATTATCCATGATGTACCTGACAAATTCATTTGAGCCACGTGGTATGATCAGATCGACGTATTGATCTAATTTGAGCATTTCCTGAACATCCGCTCTGGTTTCCAGCAAATGGATCCAACCGTCTGGCAGGCCCGTTTCCTGACCTGCTTGAATGATGATATCTGTTAGTATTCGATTAGTCTTATTAGCTTCTGATCCGCCCTTGAGCAACAAAGCATTGCCGCTTTTCAGACATAGACCGGCAATCTGCACCAGAGCATCAGGGCGTGATTCGAATATTACACCGATAACCCCGATCGGACAGCTTACACGATAGAGCTCAAGACCTTCATCAAGCTCATTTACCAGCAAAGTACGTCCAGACGGGTCCTCCAGCTTGATTAGACTGGTCAAGCCATCTGTAGATTCGGTCAGCTTGGCTTGGTCGAATTTGAGCCGTTTAAGCAAAGGCGCTGCCAGCTTCTCTTGCTGACTCCTCTCCAGATCAGAAGCATTAGCCTCAATTATTTCGTCAGCACGTTTTTGCATAAGCTCGGCAATTTTTGCCAAAGCATTGTTTTTATCTTCTGTACTCAGGCCTGCCATCACTCTGGCCGCTCTACGTGCATTAGCTGCAGCATCAACAGTATTCATACATTTCCTCCTTGCCGTTCGTTCTGTCTATAAGCATCTTGCTTTTCTACATATTTCTCTCATTTTTCCACATTTTGCTTGTGGATATTTTCCCACCGCCTGTGGATAATGTGGATAACTCTGTGGATAACCTCAGGACAGCAATTACAGTGATCTGCAGCCGTGAAACTACTGATATCTCTACATTATGCTTTCCGATATTGCAATTACCCTAAACAGTTGATCTCTCATATATATAGCGATAACCGTTGTTTTTCAAGTCTTTTGCCAAGATATGCTTGAAATGTTTAATATCAAACAGTCCCTGTACGGCGGACAGTCGGAAATGTTGTCTTAACATCCTCATAAGACTCAGGAGTACCGATGTCGATACAGACGCCATCGAATTCATAGGCATATACAGGCCTTAGTTTATGCAGCCAGGCCGGGAAATTCCCCGGAGCGTCAGGCTTGTTTCCGCTTACCAGATATTCACGAATAAGAGGCAATGTTTCACGCTTGTAAAAATAGGTCGCGTAGGCTGCCAAACGCGAGGCTGGCTGTTCCGGCTTCTCCACCATATCGGTAACAAATCCTTCTGCATCAGTTGATACTATGGCAAATCGCCGGGGGTCTTCCTGAGGCGGCAGATCCTGTATCAGAATAGTGTCGCTATTGCTTCTTTTGAAGGCTTCGCAGGCATCGGCAAGGCTATATGTGAATAGATTATCGCCGGCAATAATGACAACATCATCGTCGATCTCCAGCTCATCAATGCAAAAACTGATATCACCAATGGCCCCAAGCTTATCCTCATCCGAGGTCGTCATATCATCTATCACAACTATCTGCTTATCCACCGGCTGCAGAAGGTTTCTGCTGACAGCCCATTCCTGCAGCTGAGACGCGAAACGATGGTTGCTGATAACGATGATCTGATCAAGCTCCTGCAGCATGTTCATTTCATCAACTATATAGTCCAGTATAGGTCTTCCTCCTACCGGCAGCAGCGCCTTGGGTCTGTCCTTCGTAAGCGGATATAATCTGGTTGCGTAGCCAGCCGCAAGCAAAATGCCTTTCATACTAAAACCTCCTCACATCATCCGATAAAATGATCATCTCTCAATTTTTATTGTGTCTGGTTTGTTTAAAATAGTGATACATAGTGCATTGTATCATGCCATTATAGAGCTTGCGGCGTTTATCTGCTCTGCCTCCGGCGATATCCTCGAAGCCTGCATCCGGTGTTATGACGGATAAGCGAATGCCCGCTCTGGCGTTTCCGGCGGAATCAATTGTCCAGGCAGCCAGACCTCGGTACAGATCCTGAGCTGCAGACGCGTCAAGCAGCCTCTCACCATAAGGCGGATTGCAGATAACAAGGTGCCATGGTGTTCCGGTCCACTCAGTCAGACTGTCAGGCTTGATCTGCATGACATCCTGCTTGCGGAAATTGATCCATCTGCCGACTCCGGCTTTTGCCGCGTTGGCTTGTGCCACTCTTATAGCTCCTTCGTCAATATCAGAGCCGAATATTTTAATTTTT
>CAZHQX010000163.1:1862-3838 GCA_964534195.1 uncultured Oscillospiraceae bacterium | reverse complement strand
GACCGTAAATTAACGATAAAGCCACAGGGTCATTATACTTCAAATCACAGATAACTTATAGCTGAAGAGCCAATATTCTGACTAGAACGTAACAAAATCGTCATAGCGCGTTAACTGTGAAGAGCCTGGCAATTATAGTAAAAGTCGAACATAGAGTGTATAATAATCATGATTCGGCTAAGTCTGCCAGGACAAACGATCAAAGCAGGCTCGGAAGTGATGCATCTATGGGAGGATTTCAAAATGGCAAAAGCAGGCGCGCTTAAGATGGAAGCTGAAGACCTGGCCTGGTTCTGTGAGCAGATAGCACTTGTGCAAAAATCAGGTATTGGCATACATGATGGTGTTTCTTTGCTAGCCGACAGCACCGATGATCAGCGTCAGCTGAGTGTTTTAAAGAGATTGGAAGCAGAGCTCAAAAGCATGATTCCTTTATCCGCTGCGATGGAAGCGGCGGGCGGTTTTCCACCGTACCTGATACGAATGTCTGAGATCGGTGAGGTATCCGGTAATCTTGATCGTGTTATGACGAATCTCTCTGATTTTTATCAACGAGATGCAGAGCTGCGTAGGAAGCTGCGAAGTGCACTAATATATCCTTTGGTTCTGCTTGTTATGATGGCTGCGGTCATTGTTTTGCTTATAGTCAGAGTTCTGCCGATATTCAGTGATATACTATCAGCCTTTGGCGGCGAGATGCCAGGTGTATCTCTTGCACTGCTTAATCTCGGTTTGTTTCTGGGAAGCAATGGCTGGTGGCTGCTTCCTTTGGTAATATTTTTAATTATTGCTCTGACTATATGGTTTAAGCAGCAGAAGGGCCGGTTGATGTTGGAGAAATTTAAGACCCGGGCGCCTTTTATCGGTTCAGTTTACCGACAGATATATGCTGCTCGTTTTTCACTTGCCCTTTCTTATCTGATAAGCAGCGGTATAGATCTCGACACTTCTCTGAAGATGACAGAGGATATGCTCGATAATGAACTGATCAGGCGTAGAATAATCAGTTGTAGAGAAGAGATCAGTGCGGGTAAGGATCCTTTTGAAGCGCTTCAGGAAACTGAGCTGTTTCCGAAGATATTCGCCAGAATGCTTGCTCTTGGCAGCCGTACCGGCAATCTGGATCAGGTAATGGGTAAAATATCACAAGCTTATGAGTCAGATGTTCAGAACAGGCTGTCCAGACTAACAAGTCTGGTAGAGCCTATGCTTGTTATTATTCTTTCACTGATCGTTGGAGTTATTTTGCTAACGGTAATGCTGCCACTGATACAGATTATGTCATCAATTGGATGATATCCACGGAGGCTCTGCGACATAAATGAGGAGACGGATCGATCTAAGAGGGTTTGGTGTACTGATAGCTGTAGCTGTATCAATTATGATAATAGCTGCGATTTCATCGAGTCTTGCCAGAATTGAGGAGCGCAGCCGACAAGCTGGTCTGGAGACTGCGAAGCGTGCTGTCGGCAATGCAGCTCTTCAGTGTTACGCTCTAGAGGGATCTTATCCGATTGATCTAAGCTATTTGGCAGACAATTATGGCCTGCAGCTGCAGGAAGATAAATATGTTTACCTCTATCAATCATTCGGGGGCACACTTAAGCCGGTGATCGAGGTGATTGAGCGATGAGAAATAAGAAGGGATATTCACTGGTTGAGCTTGTTCTTGTTATGATGCTGCTGGTATTGGTGGCATCATTGGTCTTCACTCTTACGGCGGCCGGCAGCCAGGCCTGGATGCGCTTGACAGAATCGGGCAACCGCCGTACTGAGCTGAGAACTGCTATGTCGTATATTGATGTACAACTCAAGAAATCTGATAGTTTCGAGTCAGTTAGTATTGGCGATGATCCGACTGGAAATGGAATAGCTATCAAACTGACCAGAGAAATTAAAAATCCAACCATTCCTGATTTTAACAAGTCTGAAACCTGGATATACGTGCAGGATGGCAAGCTGTATGAGCTCCATAC
>CAZHQX010000163.1:0-1762 GCA_964534195.1 uncultured Oscillospiraceae bacterium | reverse complement strand
GATAGTGATGATCCGGAGAATGCTTCCGGGGAGATGATTTACGAGCTTGCCGCTTCCGGGTATATAACCCAGGAGGTGCTGGAATGAGACGAATGAATAGACGAACAGGCAGTGCCTCTGCTCTAATTATTCTTGTATTGACTGTCTTGGTGCTTCTTGGCGTACTGTCGTTGGTAACAGTAGCCGCCGATAGACGGCTGGCTGGTAAGAGAGCTGACTGGCTTCAGACTTATTATCAGCTTGATTCTGAAGCTGTTGTGATTTATGCCAGACTGTCAGATTATATTGGTCAGCAAATAGCTGAGGGTAAATTTGAAAGCGTAAATGAAGAGCTGGCCTTGCTTGCCAGGCAAGAGCTTGAGCAAACCAGTGCCAACGAAGTCAATGCTGTACTTAATGAAGAAACCGGGAGTCTGGAGGTTTCATACATTGTGGGTGATGCTTCTTCTGAGCAGTCTACGCAACTGCTTGAGGTCAAGCTGTCTGTTGGTATCACATCTGATGGCAAGTTATTATTGGATAAAATGAAATGGCAGCAGCGACAGAGCGAAAGACCTCAGACTGATGAGACTGGTGTGATCTGGATTCCAGAGTAGAGAGAGAGATGGTAATGGTGACAATATTTGAAATAATGCAGGAAGCTGTCGTGAGAGATGCTTCGGATATATTTATTACTGTAGGAGTACCACCAACATTTAAGCTTCACGGATTGCTAAAACCAATGGAAGGGGCTCGCAAGCTGACGCCTGCTGACACAGAGGATTATGCCAAACAGCTTTTTATCAAGGAAAAGGATCTTCACGCCTTCCTCGATCAGGGGGAGCGTGATTTTTCACTTTCTCTACCGGACATTGGCCGCTTCAGAGTTAATGTTTTTAATCAGAGAGGCTCTATAGCGGTATCAATTCGCAGAATATATACAGTGCTGCCTGATCCTGAGGAATTAGGCCTGCCTGAAACTGTTATGGGTCTTGCGGGCAAGTTAAAAGGTCTGGTTCTGGTAACCGGTCCGACCGGCTGCGGTAAAACAACAACTTTGGCGGCCTTGATCGATCAGATTAATAAGGAGCGGGCCTGCCATGTCTTAACGCTTGAGGATCCGATCGAATATTTGCATCATCACAATAAGAGCATTATCAATCAGCGGGAGATCGGTACTGATTCTCAGTCGTATCAAATGGCCCTGAGAGCTGCTCTGCGTCAGTCTCCAGATGTTATTCAAATAGGTGAGATGCGTGATCTTGAAACCATTTCCATTGCCCTGACAGCTGCGGAAACGGGTCATTTGGTTCTGTCAACACTACATACAGTTGGCTCTGCAAAAACGATTGATAGAATAATTGATGTATTTCCTTCTGACCAACAGCAACAGGTTCGGGTTCAGCTGTCGACGGTATTACTGGCAGTTGTATCACAACAGCTGCTCCCTTCAAAATCAGTAGACGCAGGCAGGGTACCTGCATTTGAGGTCATGATAGTAAATAGTGCTATCCGAAATATGATCAGAGAAGGCAAGACTCCTCAGATCGATGGTGTCATCCAGATGAATCGGGCACAGGGAATGATAAGCATGGATACCAGCATCGCTGATCTTTATAAGAGAGGCCTCATTAGTATTGAGGACGCGATGCATTATTCTGTAAATCCCGAAACGCTTCAACGATATATCGGCCTTCAGGCCTGATCAAGACGTCAATAACAGAGTGACCGCCATAATTATCAGTATGTGATTGATTTTTTACATGCTTTGACATTGACAGTC
>CAZHQX010000162.1:0-3873 GCA_964534195.1 uncultured Oscillospiraceae bacterium | reverse complement strand
ATGCTTCAGCTGGGATTTCTGAAGGTTCTGCCAGGAAGTATAATGAGCGAGCAGGCAAAAGAGCGTGGCATGCTTTGGCGAAGCTCTCCTCCTTATGAGATATTGCGTTCGGATGGCATGAGTTACGAAGATCTTCTGCGGCTTAAGCGCATAGAAAATCAGCTTGATCGTTACTATAACAACGACAGCTTCACGCTTACAATTTCATATTTGCTGATGATGGCAGATTCGGCTTTTTCCTTATTTGATACGCTGGCAAAAGTCTACCAGCGGCTTGGTTGGGAGCAGATGGCCCCAGGACGGCATGATATTTGGGAGCTGCCCCTGAAAATGCTTGAATCGAACCTGGCATCCAGTTGCTTCTCAAAACATAAGCCGGATATTCGGCTGTTGAGAGATTGCCTGATCATCGACTACATAAGCTCGGGTCAGAAGGATCAGCCTGATTGGCAACGGGCATATGAGCAATCAACAATTGAAGAAGATATATATAATGTAAGCAGAATGCGCGAACGCAATCGTCAGGAATATCCACACATGCGCAGAATTAGGGTAGAACGCTTTTTGGGAAATCCAATAGCATTACTGTTGCTGCGTGAGATGATCAGGAGGCATGGTCTGCAATACCTGTTGAGTGATGATTGCTGTGAATCAGATACTTCTTACAAGCAGGAGATTTCGGCCGGCGATACCATTGCGTATTTGCGAAATGAGAAGCAGATGAGTTCTCAGGGCTGGCACACTGTTTTCGACATGTCATCATCTCTGCCGGAGCTTATCTGGCAGATCGACTGCGAGGATGATATTCAGACTGGCAGAATAATTAGAAGGCGCATCAGTTACAACAGTAATGAAGAATAGATGGCATTCTTGCGCCGTAACGCGTCATGTTCTATACTATTTTGAAGTAAATAGATTGTAAATCGATTTTTATAGATACCGGAGGTAATTGAAATGATCAGATTTGACGAATCAAACGCACTCTCTTTTGTCCGCAAGGAAGAACTAGAGCATATTGCTCCGCAGGTACAGCTGGCTCATAAACAGCTGACGCAGAAAAATGGTCCTGGCAATGATTTTCTTGGCTGGGTGGATCTGCCAGCCAAATATGACAAAGAAGAGTTTTCGAGAATACGCAAAGCCGCAGCGAAGATTCGCAGAGACAGTGATGTCCTGATCGTTATCGGTATTGGCGGATCATATCTTGGAGCAAGAGCCGCTATAGAGCTTCTTACTCATTCGTTTCAAAACCTGTTGACCAAGCGCCAGCGTAAGGCTCCAATAGTGATTTTTGCTGGCAACAGCATTAGTTCAACATATCTTGCAGATCTGTTCGAGCTCCTTGAGGGCAAGAGCGTATCTGTTAATGTTATCTCCAAATCAGGGACAACAACAGAGCCGGCCGTTGCCTTCAGAATCTTCAAGACATGGATGGAACAGAAGTATGGCAAGGAAGGCGCACGTGAGCGTATCTATGCCACTACTGACAAAGAGAGAGGTGCTCTCAAGAAGCTGGCAGATGAAGAGGGCTATGAGACCTTCGTTGTGCCTGATGACATCGGTGGCCGCTATTCTGTTTTAACTGCAGTCGGACTCCTGCCGATCGCTGCTGCCGGTATCGATATCCGCGAGATCATGCGCGGTGCCAAGGATGGTATGAAGGCCTGGCGTAATGCTGATCCAATGGAAAATGACTGCTACCGCTACGCTGCCATGCGCAACATACTTCTGCGCAAGGGCTATGGCGTTGAGGTTATGGTCAACTATGAACCATCCTTCCATTACATGACAGAATGGTGGAAGCAGCTCTATGGTGAGAGCGAAGGCAAGGATGGCCGTGGAATATTCCCGGCTGGTGTTGATAATTCAGCAGACCTGCACTCCATGGGCCAGTATATTCAGGACGGTAACCGCTTCCTGTTTGAAACTGTTATTCATGTAGAGAATGCCCGCAAGCCGATGGCGATACCTGAGGATCCGGCCAATCTCGATGGCCTCAATTTCCTGGCCGGCATGGATATGAATGAGGTCAATCATAAGGCTGAGCAGGGAACCGTTCTGGCTCATATTGACGGAGGCGTACCCAATCTGGTCGTTGATGTGCCAGCTCTGACACCTTACTATTTCGGACAGATGGTCTATTTCTTCGAAAAAGCCTGCGGCATCAGCGGCTATCTGCTGGCGGTCAATCCTTTTGACCAGCCTGGTGTCGAAGATTATAAGAAAAACATGTTTGCTCTGCTCGGCAAGCCAGGATTTGAGGATCGTAAGGCTGAGCTGGAGAAGAGACTGAAAGGATAAATAATTAATGAACACAGTTGATTTACCACGTCACCTTCTGCGCCAGGTAAGTAAGCCAGCGCGCTATGTCGGCGGTGAATGGAACAGTGTACATAAAAATGTGCCGGAGGCCTCTGATGAGGCTGTCCGGCCTTTTGTACGCTTCGCGTTCTGCTTCCCCGATATCTATGAGATCGGTATGTCCAATCTCGCTCTGCGCATTTTGTACGATCGTTTAAACAAACGCGATGACACCTGGTGTGAGCGTGTTTTTTACCCTGGCACAGACATGGTCGACCGCATGCGGGAGCTTGATATTCCACTGTTCGCGCTTGAATCGAAATCGCCGATCAAGGATTTCGACTTGATCGGTTTTACGCTTCAGTATGAGATGTGTTATACAACAGTTCTCGATATGCTCGCTCTCGGGGGAGTGCCGCAGTTTACATCTGAACGTGGCGAGTCCGACCCATTTGTTATTGCCGGCGGACCTGTCGTCTACAATATCGAGCCGATGGCCGATTTCTTCGATATCGTCTTGATCGGTGAGGGCGAAGAACTGCTGCCTGATCTGGTTGACTGTTATCAGGAATGGAAGCTGTCCGGCGCGCCGCGCGAGCAGTTTCTGCTCTCTGCTGCTGCTATTGAGGGCGTTTATGTACCCTCGCTCTACAATGTTACCTATAATCAGGATGGCACCATCGCAGCTGTCATACCGGCAAAAGCCGGCGTACCGGTCAAGGTCAGAAAGAGAATTGAGCTTGATCTCGATCAGACAAGCTTCCCGACAGACAGTATTGTTCCAAATATGGAAATCGTACATGACAGGATATTCCTCGAACTGTTCCGCGGCTGTACACGTGGCTGCCGCTTCTGCCAGGCTGGTATGATCTACCGCCCGGTCAGAGAACGTTCAGCTGACAAACTACTGGAGCAAGCCAAGGAAATGGAAGCCAGCACCGGTTATGACGAGATCGGAATGCTCTCTCTCTCTACCAGTGATTACAGTCAGCTTGGCTGTTTAACTGATAGTCTGCTAGAAGAAATGACACCAAATCATACCAGTCTGTCGCTGCCTTCATTGCGCCTGGACTCATTCAATCTCGGACTGATGGAGAAGGCTTCAAGAACCAGAAAAGGCGGTTTGACCTTCGCACCAGAAGCTGGCAGCCAGAGACTGCGCGACGTCATCAATAAGAATATAAAGGAAGAAGACCTGCTCTCAGCGATGAAGCTGGCTTTTGCCGGTGGCTGGAGCGGTGCCAAGCTCTATTTCATGTTGGGACTGCCGACAGAAACAATTGAAGATGTCGAAGGGATAGCCTTACTGACAGAAAAAATCGAAGAGATCTATCGCAGTCTGCCACGTGAGCAGAGACCACGTAAGCTTGAGCTGACAGTAAGTACGGCCTTCTTCATACCTAAGCCCTTCACCCCCTTCCAGTGGGTTCCTCAGATGTCACAGGAGAAGCTGCGTGAGCATCAGCGCCATCTGCGCAATCTGATCAAGAGTCGCAGTGTCAAGTATCAATGGCATGAATTCAGCACCTCCTGGATCGAAGCAGTATTGGCTCGCGGAGACAGAAGACTGGG
>CAZHQX010000161.1:0-3904 GCA_964534195.1 uncultured Oscillospiraceae bacterium | reverse complement strand
TTATCAGCATCATGGCACTTATGAAAACACAAAATGCGGATGCCAGCCAGACACTTGATCCAGAACTCATCAGTGATAGTAATAATCAGGAAAATGCATCTCCCGATTCCAGCGATAATGCAGCCAAGTCATCTGGTCAGTATAAAACAGACATGCAGATATTTCCTGAGCTTAGATACCTTGAAGTGTTCAGCTTAAGCGCATCCGACGGCGCGGAAGCTTCAGTCAGCAGTCGGCCAGAAGATGAAGAGAAAAATACGCTGCCGGTCACATTGACCGTCTTTGCTACTGAGCAGCAGGCGCTGCTATTGGCAGATCTCGAGAGCAACGCGATTATCCACATAAGCCGAGTCGCAGGATCTGATCAGGCAGCAGCCTTCATAGATTCTGAAATGCTCGTCATGAGTCAGGAGGTCGCCAGTCAATGAGACTTCTAATATGGGGCCGAGATGGCCTGGGCAAGAGTACACTCGCGGATTATATTGCTCTGAGATTGTCCAATAAGAGCATTGCGGTTGTTATTGATACGGATCTCACTCAGCCGACTGTGCCAGTGAGGATTCCGGGCATAAAAGTAAAAAAAGAAAGATCCCTGGGGAGGGCGATCGCCGGAACCGGCACTTCAGAAATTAGACCCTACCTGATTCAACATCCTAAACATCAAGGGCTGTTTTTCAGCGGTGTCGTGTCGGATGAAGACTATATGGAGTATGAACTCGGGCTTGATTCATCAGTCAACGCAGGCATCTTCATGAATAGCTGCGCTTCGCAGTGTGACCACGTGATCGTCGACTGCTCAGGTCAGCGTACAGATCCTTTTCTGCCAGATGCTTTGATCAAGTCTGACAAGATCCTGATACTGTGTTCCCCAGATCTTCAGGGCATAAGTTGGTGGCGCTCGGTCAAACCTCTTATTGATGAGATGAAAGTTGATCATAAGGTCATACCGGTGATATCCCAGCTGCATGAGCATCATAACGAAAAATGGCTGCAGGAAGGCTATGGATTTGACCAGTGCGTGGCTTTGCCTTTTGCCAGAGAGTTAAATCTTAATAGAAGTGTTGGGCGTATCGATCAGAACCTGACGACAAGAGCTGGCAGATCCTGGCAGAAGACCGTGGATGCTTTGATCAGCGACCTCACCAGAAATCGGGGTGATGGCCGTGGCTAAGACACTAAGAGCAATCGCCTACAACGCGACACCGGAGAAACCGGTAAAAGCAGATGGCTACGAGGCGATTCTGGAAACGGTAAGAAAACAGATCAGCCTGGAGAACGCTGAAAGCTTGTCAGCAGTCATCGCAGACGAGAAAGCAGCCCAGACAGTTCGCCGCCTGATTGAAAACTATATCAGCGAGCAGCAGCTCCATTTGCCAGGATATGATATGAACCAGCTGGCTGACAGACTCTATGGAGACATGGCTGGCTTCGGCTTTCTTGATAAATATATCTACGATACGGAAATTGAGGAAATCAATGGTAACAGCTGGAATGACATCGAGCTGATTACAGCTGAAGGCGTCCATAAGATCAGTGAGCATTTCGCGACGCCGCAGCGAGCGGTCGATATGATCCGCAAGATGGCCAGACTTGGCGGCTTGATCCTGGACAACACAAGTCCGGCCGTTGACAGCTATCTTACCCGCGGCATTCGTATATCCGCGATGATCCCACCATTGGTTGATATGGATGTCGGTGCTGTTTTCTCTCTTCGAAGGCAGCGGCTCTCACGAGTCAGTGCCCAGCAGTTAGTTAACTGGGGTACAGCAACACACGATATGCTCGATTTCCTCGCCTTATGTGCCAATCACGGCATTTCCATCGGCTTCGCGGGCAAGACCGGTTCCGGTAAAACAACCGATATTTCCTATGTCCTGGGTTCAATTGATCATAATCAACGCATTTTCACGATTGAGGAAACGCGTGAGCTTGATCTGGTCGAACATGATCAGGATGGCAAAGTCAAAAACCGGGTGATCCACACCAGAACACGAAACAGCGGTATTGAGGAAGCAGATATTGATGCCAATGATCTTCTGAGGAAAGCGCTCCGCTTTCACCCGGATGTTATTGTACCGGCTGAGATGCGCGGCGCTGAAGCGATGATCGCTCAGGAAGCTGCCAGAACCGGTCACACGGTTATCACTTCGCTTCATGCCAACTCCGCAAGGATGGCTTATAAGCGCATTTTGTCCATGTGTCAGATGTCTGATACCAAAATCTCAACCCAGATCCTGCTCAGCATGATCGTCGAGGCTTTTCCCATTATGGTGTTTAAAAAGCAACTGCCTGACGGTACGCGGCGCATCATGGAAATCATTGAGGCGACTGGCGTTGAAAATGGCGAGGTCCAGGCGACATCGCTCTTTCGCTATATGTTTAGTCAAGAGAGTGGCGGTCAACACATAAGAGTTGGCGCAATATCAGACACGCTGGCGAATAACCTACTTGAAAATGGTGCCGATCACCAGCAGGTACAGCGTTATCATACATTAGATGCTGAATTGGCTTCATCACCAAGCGATGAAAGGAGGCATGATCAATGAGTCTGGCATATTTCGCGGTTGTACTAACAACATCGCTTCTCATCATTGCAGGCCTGTTCGTCTTGTTCCAAGTTAAAACGACGGATGTGACAAAAGTCCTGTTTTCGCTCTTAGGGAAGCGGCGTGAGCGCAGACAGAGGATCAATAAACTGACCGGCAAACGACCTGGTGTCTTCAGAAGAAAGCTCGATGAAGCCCGTCTGATGCTTGACCGTGCCGGCATGGGAGAGCAGCTCTCTACCTATAAATGGCTGGCCGTCATACTCGGTCTCGTTGGCCTAATTATCGGACTGCTTCTGGATAACTCGCTGGCAGCGATCGTTCTGGCGGCCGGTCTGGCTGGTATGCCTTTGGTTATCATCCGCGTAAGGACGGCTGATTATATCCGAAGCCTCAACGCCAGTCTTGAAACCGGCATGGGTATTGTGACCAATGCTTATCTCCAATCCGGAGATTTGATCAGCTCGGTAAAAGACAATCTCAGGCTGATGCCTGCGCCTTTGGACGGTTTGTTTGGATCGTTTCTGGTGGAGACGCAGTATATCGACGCTAACCTGATCCGGGCGATTGATCTGATGAGAGAAAAAGTCACAAATCGTTATTGGCGCGACTGGTGCAGCGTGCTGATCCAATGTCAGCATGACAGACAGCTGCGCTACGCACTGCCTGGTATTGTTGAGCGACTGGGTGAGGCAAGACGCATTCAAATGGAAGTTGATACGACCATACAAAAACACTTCGGTGATTATCTGATCACCGTCCTGATCGTGCTCGGCAGTATCCCGATGATGGGCTTCATGATGCCTGACTGGTATGACATGCTGATGCAGACCACAGCGGGCAAGATTACTTTTGCCGTTATCCTGGGAGCGATCCTGCTGACAGCGATCTGGGTGGCTGGCATCTATCAGCCGATCGAACAGAATAAGGACGGTGACGTATTATGCTGATTATTCTCTTTGCGGTAATAGCCGGCATCCTTGTTTCGATTGGTGCTTATACGCTGGCACAGCAAATACTCTGGCTGCCGCGATCTTCGTCACTCTATGCGATTCGCCGTCTCTCAGGAAATAAAAGAAGTCTTAATGATCTTCTGGACAAAATACTAACACCATTTGCCGTTTGGCTTAGTCGGATTCTGCCCATGAGTGACTATAAACAAAAGCTGCTGCAGGCAGATCTCGAACGATTAGAACTTGAAATCACGCCGCAGCAATATATTTGTAAAAGCATCGCGCAATCTCTTCTGATGAGCATCATCGGCCTGACTTTTGTACCCTTAGGTGTACCGCTGATATCACTACTGACCATGGTGGCTGCGCTGCTCGCCTACTTCCGTTCGACACAATCAATCAGGC
>CAZHQX010000160.1:0-3918 GCA_964534195.1 uncultured Oscillospiraceae bacterium | reverse complement strand
ACCAAGGTCGCGCTATCCGGTCCGCCATTCATAAACAGCTTAGGGATATCGAACATGTTCAGACCACCGATCAAGCTTGTAACCAGAACGTACAGTAGAATTGTCTTAAGGTTGGGAATCGTTACCCTGAAAAACATTTGAACTGAATTGGCACCATCACACTCAGCAGCCTCATAAATTTCAGGACTTATACCAAGAACACCTGAAATCAGAATCAGCATTGTGTAGCCATACCACATCCAGAACTGAATGAAGGCAACAATGTATCGAGCCACGTCCTTCTTAATCAAGAAATTATAAGGCTCATCTACTATGCCCAGTCTCTGTATCAAGTCATTCACCGGGCTCATTGGATATTGGAACAGTGAGTTGAAGAGAATAGCTATGGTTGCAGCCGTAATAATATTAGGCATATAGAAAACAACCTTGAAAAATCCTTGACCTGTGAGCCTGGATCCTCTAGATGTAAACCAGGCAGTCAGTAAGAGCGCCAATCCAATCTGGGGGATAAAGTTTACGATCCATATACGCGCTGTGTTAGTCAAAGAAGTTCTGAAAGACACGTTATTCAAAATCAACTTGAAATTATGAAATGGGTCCTCAAGAAATTGAAAGTCAGTTTTTCCTAGACCCTTGAGATCAGTAAAACCAATTATCGCTGTGTATATAGTTGGGTAAAAGTTAAATAATAGAAATGCCACTATAAACGGAATACTAAATATATAACCATACTTAGCATTGCTTATTCCTTTATGGCGTCCCATGAGTGCTCACTCCTTCCAGCAATATAGTTTAGAACGACAGGGATAGGGGGACGGCAGGAATGCCATCCACCTATCCGCATAACTAATCGTTATTTAACGTCGTTCGTTTATTGTTGAGAATTACTCGACGATTACGTCCAGATTGTCAGCAACAGTCTGCTTGAAGTCTGCGATTGCTGCATCACGATCTTTTTCTCCTGCAGCGTAAGCACGGACCTGATCACGCCAAGCTGTATTGATTGTTTCGTCGTACTGTGTCAGGTTTTTGCCGTTTGCAAAAGCATTAGCAGGAATGAATACATCGAACATATTCTGACCACCGAGGAAGTCAAGCTCGCCATTGCTCTTAGCCATAACTGTACCAGAAGCAACTGAGTCCTTTGTTCCGCCTTCGCCGTTCAGTGTTCCGTTAGCCCACATATACTGGAGGCCTTCTTCTGAACTGTCAAGTGTGACCCACTCAATGATGTCTTTTACAACTTCAGTTTTTGTAGTATCTTTGTTAGCCAGCAGCCATGTGCCGCCCCAGAAGAAGCCTACAGGTGGTTCTGCAACTGCCCAGTCGCCGTATGTGCCTTCGCCAGGTGCTTCGCCGCCGCTGTTTCCAGCCATAACATAGTTGATAAGCCATGCAGGTCCGAAGAAACCGAATACAGGTTTCGGGCCTTCACCCTTCATATCAGCAAACCAAGGATCCTGCCAGTCAGTTGTCTCATTGCTCCAGCCGTTATCTTTTAGCTTCTTGGAGATGTCAAGGAATTCTTCACGGTTAGGATCGAGGTTCAGCTTGCCGTCTACGACCCAGCCCTTTTCAGAACTGTTCTCAACTGCGTGCCATACGTCGCCATCGCCTGATACCATTGAAATGCCTTCTGCTGCCATCTCTTCGGCTGCTGCGAAGAATGTATCCCAGCCTGGTCCGACTTTTTTAGAAATTTCTGCCGGATCGTCTGTGCCCCAAACTTGCTCAGCCAGTGAACGACGATAGATGAAAGCGCCGCCTGTTGCCTGGTAGCCAAGTCCAACGAGCTTGCCGTCAGTATTGGTGCCGATGTCGACAGTGTACTGAGCGATGTCAGCTTCTTCTAGCTTAGCAGCTACGTCGATGCCGAGATCTTCATAAGGCATTGCGAACTGAGAAGCATCACCCTGTGAATACTTAAGGATGAAAGCTGCTTCTGCGCAATAGATGTCAGGAGCGTCAGCGCCGCCGCCGGCCAGAGCCTGGTCGAGTGCTGGCTGATAAGCGCCGTCTGTTGTAGCGATGATAGTAGCGTTCAGTTCATACTTCTCTGCTACTTCTGGATGGAAGTCGAGGTATCTCTGGACCATTCCAGGAACTTCGTCTGTAAATGCATAAAGATTGATTTTCTCTTTGTCTCCTGAGGGAGCTGCTGTTGTTTCTTCAGGAGCTGCTGTCGTTGTCTCGCCGTTGTCGGCAGGAGCTGCTGTTGTTGTCGTAGTGGTATCAGTTCCGCCGCCGCAGGCAGCCAGTCCGATGACCAGAACGAGAGCTAATAGCAATGATAGTGCTTTTTTCATGTTCGTTCCTCCATTTTTTCTTTTTTTCCTCGCTTTGCTGAATGCTGGCACACACAGCAAGGTGGGTAAACGAGGTTAACTAACCTTGACTCTATTTTCATGTTCGAAACGTTTAGACTCAAGTCACAAAACAACTAATCTTATACTTCATCTTTTGTGCAACTTGTCATACATATAATATTTTTAGCATTTTCTAAAACGGTTTCAGTAATTGTTTGTTCACACATTTTATAACATGTTCACAAACCTGATTGTTTGTTAAAGCCTGATACTAATACGTTTTCGATAAATATATAACAGGCTGTTTGACAGTTCAAACAGCCTGTTAATATTGTTTCAGATGAAGTTATCGTCTTGAGAATTGTAATATTTTACATCGAGTCATTTTTGAGTTCATTTTCAATTGTTGAGAAATATTTTTTCTTAAGAAGGGTAGAACCGCCTCTGGCTGCCAAAACACTTAACTCTCTTTTGTCATATTCGGTACGGAAGATACCGCTATGTGGGTAATACCTGAATTCCTGCAGCTCCTTGGTCAGGCACTGGTCGAAATAGTTATCTGCATAGGCAAAATCTCCCAGGAATATAACTATATCGGGATTATATGAGAGCGAAATGTTATGAAGCGCGTTCGCGAATCGGTGTGCGAGATAGGCAACAGCCGCTCTGGCAGCTTCGTTGCCCTGTTCAGAATGCTCAAACAATTCCGGGAACGTGATACTCTCCGCCAGCTGCTCTTCTCCCCTGTCGACCAGGATCTTCTTGACTCTGGAAATACTTACCATGATTTCCAGACAGCCCTTCTTACCACAGTTACAAACTACAGGGTCAGAATCACTAATAGTCATATGACCGATTTCGCCAATAAGCGAATCTTTACCATTCATAACATGGCCGTTATCGATCAAACATGCCGATATTCCCCAGGTGGTGAAAATGGTCATAACTCTTTGCCTGCTTAACTCAGGCCAATCAAGAAGGGTTGCCCTGCCGACTGCCTTGCCGGCATTCTCAACATAGCAAACAATCTTACTGCCAAAAATTCTACGCAAGTACTTCTCCAGATCAATATTACTTCCCCACCCCGGAGACTGAGAATTGTACAACAACTTGTTTGATTTATAATCAACAGTACCTGCTGTTGATAATTCAACACCATAGACATGCTTGAAATCCAGACCCTCCTCAGCCAGGTAGTCCTTCAATATCTTCTTGAGATACGTGAAAACTCTATCCAGATCCTCTTCAAGCTCATGGTCATAGTGTTTTACGTTATATACATCACCAACCAGATATGACATAGCAAGTGTAACGCGTCCAGGCCAGAGCGCAATACATACGATCGGTCTACGGTCAGCCAGCGTGAAGCACTCAGGCTTCTTGCCACCCATACGTGAGGCTTCCGCTAGTCCTGCCGACCTCAAAATGCCGCCATCACAAAAATACTGGAGCGTTCGCATAATCGTAGGCTTACTGATGCCTGTCGCGGATTGAACATCCATCGCGGTCTTTTTCTCTCCTGTTTTAAACACATCAAGAATACGCTGCCTGTTAAGCAGCTTGATATCCGCAGGAGATGCAACCTTATCGACCTGAGTCTTTCTTGCCATTT
>CAZHQX010000159.1:0-3920 GCA_964534195.1 uncultured Oscillospiraceae bacterium | reverse complement strand
ATTTTTTCATCCTCAACATCTACGATTGCCAAATCACCGGCTCGCACTGTCTCGTCAAGCAAGGCCTCAGAAAACTGGTCCTCTACCAATGACTGAATTACTCTGCGCAGCGGTCTGGCACCATAAGCCGGATCATATCCGCGTTCAGCCAGCCAGGCCTTGGCCCTTTCTGTCACCTCGACATTGAGACCAATATCATTTATACGTTTATAAAGATTTCGCAGCATGATGTCAACTATTTTCAGCATTGCTGCCTTGTCCAGCATTCTGAAGAAGATTATCTCATCTACTCTGTTGATGAACTCGGGATTGAAGGCCTTCTTCAGCTCATCCATGACCAGCTTTTTAGCCTCAGAATAGGTCTTGCCTCCATAGAGCATCGGATCTTTATCACCTTCTGCTTCGTTATCACTCAAGCCGAATCCAATTTTACGTCCAGCTGAAGTCGTCAGCATTCGTGCACCAATATTTGAAGTCATTATTATTACTGTGTTTCTGAAGCTGACAACTCTGCCCTGGCTGTCTGTTAAGCGGCCATCCTCCATAATCTGGAGCAATGTGTTGAAGACATCCGGATGTGCTTTTTCAATTTCATCGAAAAGTACGACCGAATAAGGTTTACGTCTTACCTTTTCTGTTAATTGACCACCCTCTTCATAGCCAACATAGCCTGGCGGCGAACCAATCAGCTTGCTGACGTCAAATTTTTCCATATACTCTGACATGTCAATTCTAATCATTGAGTTTTCAGATCCAAATAATACATCGGCCAATGCCCTGGCCAGCTCGGTTTTACCGACACCAGTTGTACCAAGGAAAATGAACGAACCAGTCGGACGCTTAGGATCCTTCAGCCCGAGACGACCTCTTCTTATTGCCTTCGCGATCGCGGTTACGGCTTCGTCCTGACCGATAACCCGCTTCTTGAGCTCTTCTTCAAGATTCCTGAGTTTTTCTGTATCATTCTCTGTCAACTTGCGCACAGGTATGCCTGTCCAGCTCGCGACAATATCCGCGATCATATTCTCATCCAGGACTAGCTGATAATCATTAGAGCTGCTTTGCCAATCTTGTTTTTGCTTCTCAAGTTTTTCTGTTAGCTCAATTTCCGCCTGTCTCAGGCGTGCAGCCTCTTCGAAATCCTCACGCTCTGCGGCCTCTTTTTTATTCTTAACCAGTTCCTCGAGTTCATTCTCAATATCTTTGATTTCTTCAGGCTCGCTGCCTGCATTAAACATTCTCAGCTTGGAGGCTGACTCATCGATCAGATCTATAGCTTTATCTGGCAGAAACCTGTCAGGTATATATCTGACAGATAACTGAACTGCAGCCTCAACAGCTTCGTCAGTAATTTTCACACGATGATGCTTCTCGTACTTCTCTCTAAGTCCTCTCATGATGAGAATTGCCTCTTCAATAGTAGGCTCACCAACAGTGACAGGCTGGAAGCGTCTCTCAAGAGCGGAGTCCTTCTCAATATGCTTTCTGTATTCTTCCAGAGTCGTTGCACCGATAAGCTGTATTTCTCCTCTGGCAAGAAGCGGCTTGAGTATATTAGCGGCGTCGATCGCGCCCTCTGCATTACCTGCGCCAATTATTGTGTGAAGCTCATCGATAAATAGAACGACATTGCCCGCAGCTCTAACCTCATCGAGCGCTTTTTTCAAACGTTCCTCAAACTCTCCTCTATATTTAGCACCTGCCAGCATGCCGGTCATATCCAGCGCGACTAATCTCTTGTTCTGAAGCAGATCTGGCATATTGCCTTCAACCATACGCTGAGCCAACCCTTCTGCGATCGCGGTTTTACCTACACCGGGTTCACCAATGAGCACAGGGTTATTTTTGGTACGACGGCATAATATCTGCATGACGCGACTTATTTCCTCATCACGGCCGATAATCGGATCGAAACGGCCTTCCGCCGCAACTGCTGTCAAATCACGCCCATATTTGTCAAGTACAGGAGTTTTTTTACTACCCTTGCCATCCTTGCCGGCAGCACGTCCCCCCGACATTTCGTTCAAATTTTGATTGATTTCATCTATTTCGGGATCTCCCCTCATTTCGTCAGGATCACTGCCAAATGATGTGTTGTCCGCAGCGGTGGTTGAACCAAGTATCTCAGCCAGATCAGAGTAAAGCTGACGCATATCTATCTGTGCCGCTTTCATTACTCGTACAGCCACACTCTCGCCCTCACGAATGATACCCAGCACAAGGTGCTCCGGCTCAAGTACACTTTGCTTCCTTGACTGTGCTTCAAAAGCTGCCAATTCAACAACTCTGCGAGTTCTTGGTGTGAACATCGACATAATTTTGTCAGCCTGCAATTGCTCTTCCAGTTCACCGATATCGCGAGCCTGCTGTCCTGTTAATTGAACCATGGCGGTTTGAATATGCTCCGGACGCAGGCCGGCTTTTGCCAGTGCTTCATAGGCCGCGCCTTCTCCCTCAGCAAGAATGCCGCTCATGAGATGTTCAGTTCCTATATAATTTGTTTGAAACGCTTTGGCGGTTTGCCACGCTACTGCCATTACTGCTCCTGTCCTATCTGAGAATCTTATCATCATTTTAGTTCCTCCCTTATAATGCCTGTCTTATCATTTCTGCTCTGCTTATGTCTCTTTCCTCAGCAGACATCGGTTTTCCATTCATTTTCTGTATACCAGCCGGACCGAGATGGGCATAAAGTCTATTTATGTCAGAGGCGGTTACACCATGTATCAAGCCAAGTGCTATCCCCAGTCTGATGTCAGAGAGCAAAGACATCGCTTCATCTCCTGAAATGATCCGAGAATGCTTCAAGATGCCATAAGAGCGCATGACCTTATCCTCGATCGCTACACCTCTGTGCTTATAAAGCTCACGTCTGAGCTGTCGTTCCTGCTCAGTCAGTTGCTGTACGATCCTTTTCAGGTCGCTTACCAGGTCCTCCTCGGAGAAGCCCAGAGTCAATTGATTCGATATCTGATATAGATGCCCCTGACTCTTACTGCCTTCTCCGAAATAGCCTCTTACCGCGAAGCCCAGCTTGCTCAAGCTCTCAACGATGTTTTTTAGGCCACCGGCCATACTCATCCCTGGCAGATGAGCCATAACGGATGCTCTCATGCCTGTTCCGGTATTTGTTGGACAAGCAGTAAGGAAGCCATATTTCTCGTTGTAGGCCAAGGCCAGCTTGTTCTCCATCAGGAGTGAAATCTCTGCAGCTGACTGATAAGCATCTTCAAGCGCAAATCCGGCGCTCATTGATTGTATGCGTATATGATCTTCTTCATTGATCATGATAGATAGCGCTTCATCTCTGCTTATGATAAGCCGATGCCCTGAGCCGCCTTTTGCCAGTTTGTCTGAAATCAAATGCTTCTCGGCCAGCGACATTCTATCTTCATCGGTCAAACTATCCAGATCAAGCGCAAGATATTGTTTACGCATTATCTGATTATCACCGAAAAAGGCCGATTCTATTTCTTCGGCTGCCTGTTTAGCCTGAGACGCATCCATTTTGTGCGGAAAAGGATACATATTGAGATTACGGGCAAGTCTGACTCTGCTGCTGATAATAACATCACTATCAGGTCCTTGGTCGATATACCAAGTCATGTATCCTCACCTTCTTTCTGCTCCAGGTCACTGATTTGCTGCTGTAATGACTTGATTTCATCGCGCGTTGCCGCCGCCTTCTCATACTCTTCTTCTGCGACATGCTGTTGAAGCTGCTGTTTTAGTTCTGCCATTTTATGTCTGTATAACTGCAGTTCCTGCTGCTGCGCAGTTTCACAGGCCTTACGACCTGTATGTCTGGTACCGCCCTGAACTCTACGGAAAATAGCGTCCAGCCGATCACCAAAGGCCTCGTAGCAATGGCTGCAGCCTAGCAGACCGGATCTGCGGAACTCATCATAGCGCTGCCCGCA
>CAZHQX010000158.1:0-3926 GCA_964534195.1 uncultured Oscillospiraceae bacterium | reverse complement strand
TAAGATCAATACTCATCAAGCTTTCAGATGAGGTTGCAGCAACTGCTCGCAAAAACCTGGTAAAAGGCAACGTAATCAGACTTAATCTCAAATTTAAGGACTTCACTGTCATTAACAGACAAGAAACTGTTCATCCTACCAACTCAGGCAACGAAATTTTCCAAACAGGCTATAACCTATTACTGAAAAATTGGCAATCTGATTGGTCTGTCAGACTTATCGGCATAACTCTTGCCGGTTTTGATCATTCACATGAACCTCAACAGCTATCAATATTTGATCTTGCCGAGCAACAACATACTCAAAAAACAAATAGCCACGACAGATCAGCAGAAGCAATAATTCGGACAAGAGAAAAGCTTGATGCTGCTCTGGACACAATAAAAGAGAAGCACGGAAATGGTGCTGTCACCCGTGCCTCTCTTATCAAATTCCAAAACAAGTCTTTTCCCGGTATAAAATCTCCCGAACAAGAAGATAATTTATGATTTATGTTCTGAGGTATGATCGACAATGAATGGTAATACATCATCCGGTTCGATATTCAATACAAGCGCGAATTCATCATTAATAAGAGCTTCAGCGCGCTTTTTGAAGTCAGTGTCCTGAGCTGACAGCTTGCGGCCGTTCTCTGAAAGCTCTTCCTGACGCTCTGTCAATGTCTTGATCATTATCAGCAGCTCATGCTGGTCAGCCGTTTGTAAAATCTGATTATACTGATTTCTTCTTGCCTGATTATCGGCGATCCATTCACTGCGCTCTTCTGGAATGCTCTCAATAAGCGATATGACCTGATCACGTTTAAGAAGATTACGCATCTTCTCCCTGCTCTTATCAGCAGGTGCGTAAATCGTCGCGTTTCTGGCATTCAGTGGATTAAGAACAAAATATTCGCGTTCGTTGGTACCATCAAAATTCTCTATTCTCTTATCAGTGATCTGACAAACCCCATTGGCGCCGAAAACAACATAATCATTGATTTGAAACATTAAGCTACCTCCTTATATCGCCCATCAAATGACGGACTTGTGCGGCTGAACCACAAACTGATCATACTCAATATGTTCTGAAGATATTGCATTTTTTCTATCTGCGAAGCTGTCCGCCAAGACAGCGCAATTTACAAAAGCATCGTCATAACGGACTCATTATACCACAATTCCAGCCAAATTGCACGCAGATATCAAATTAGGGGTTGACATATGACACTATGGTGATAGAATTAAGAATCAATCGAATACAACAAACCTGTGACTGAGATTAGTAACTGTACGGGTCATCTCTCAGAGAGTTGTGGATGGTGTGATCACAGCAGACGGATATGCAGTGAATGGACTCAGGAGGGCGGCCGAATGAATGGCACGATAATTCGTAAAATTCAGAGGTCCGACGGAAACCGCATCCGTTAACAGAGCGGCCGGTATGATCGTACCGGAAACAAGTGGACAGCATTATGTGTTGTCAATTTGGGTGGTACCGCAGGATAACAGTCTTGTCCCATATTAGTATGGGGCGAGGCTTTTTTGTTGTCAGGAAAGCTTCACCAGAGACAAATCAGAAGCAAAGAGAAATGGGAGGAAAACGAAATGAAAAAGATTCTGGCAGTTCTAACAGCAGCAACACTTATCCTCACAGCAGCAGGCTGTGCCGGACAAGACAAAACAAAAACCATAGGCATATCGCAGTTCGGCGAACACGCTTCTCTGGACAATTGCCGCGAAGGTTTCCTGCAGGGCTTGCAGGACGCAGGACTCAAGGAGAACGAGGACTATAAGATCAGCTATCAAAACGCTGGCTTTGACACTGCGATAGCGACTCAGATAGCGCAGAATTTCTCAGCCAACAATGTTGACTTGATGTGTGCGATCGCAACGCCATCCGCTACAGCTGCATATGCGGCGGCTGAGGATAAGGATATTCCTGTTATTTTCACAGCGATCACAGATCCTGTTGAAGCTAAGCTTGACAGCGGCAATATTACAGGCACAAGCGATAAGCTGCCGGTAGAAGCTCAGCTTGAGCTCATCAGGACAATGCAGCCTGACGCCAAGACGATTGGGATCCTCTACACTACCAGCGAACCAAACTCCGTATCAGCAATAGCTGAATACGAGCAAAAAGCACCGGAATTCGGCTTTACGATCGAAGCTCTTGGAGTAACATCACAATCAGAAGTAACCCTGGCACTCGATAGCTTAATTGCCAAAGATGTAGACTGTTTCTCAAATCTGACCGATAATAATGTTGTTGGCGTACTATCCTCTATTCTGGAAAAAACAAACGCCGCCGGCATACCGGTTTACGGAAGCGAGGTTGAGCAAGTAAAAATCGGTTGTGTAGCAGCAGCTGGTATTGATTATTTCAAGCTTGGTCAGCAGACTGGTCAAATGGCAGCAAAAATCATCAAAGGCGAGGCCAAGGCTTCTGATATGCCTTATGAAACGATCAGCGAATACAGTATCTATATCAACTCTGGGTCAGCAGATGAGCTTGGAATAGAGATTCCTGCCGAAATTGCAGAAAAGGCAGTTGAATCAACTGACGCCTAATTTAAGAACATATAAGATCCCGCCTCGTATCATGCGAAATGATACGAGGCAATAAACTAATGGAGCAGCAGCATGAACAACCTTCTTGATCTACTGATCAGCACACTTACACAGGGCCTGGTCTATGCGCTTTTGTCATATGGCGTATACATCACATACAAGATCCTTGATTTCCCCGACCTGACAGTTGACGGCAGCTTCCCACTGGGAGCAGCCGTAACCGCAGTCATGATGACGTCCGGCTTCAATCCATGGCTGACACTGCCCGCCTCACTTCTGGCCGGAGCACTGGCAGGCTTGATCACAGGCGTGATACATGTCCGCTTCAAGGTTCGCGATCTGCTGGCTGGCATCATAACAATGACAGCGTTATTTTCGATCAATCTGCAGATCGCCGGCTCTAATCTGATCATAGACAGAAGCACAGCAACCATATTCACTTCTCCCATCGTTGACGGAATATTAGGATCAACTTCCCTGATCTATCGCAAGCTGATCGTATCCTTACTAATTGTCATACTGGCAAAAGTCTTGCTCGACCTGTACTTCAAAACGAAGAGCGGATTGCTGCTGCGTGCTGTAGGCGATAATAGTGTACTTGTCACATCATTAGCCAAGGACAAGGGAACAGTAAAAATAGTCGGTCTTGTCATCTCCAATGCCCTTGTTGCCCTCTCAGGCAGCATAGTCTGTCATGAACAGCGTGCCTTCTCGAGCACAATGGGCACAGGCCAGGTAGTATTCGGTTTGGCCACAGTTATTATCGGCGCTACCTTGTTCCAGAAATTCGATATTATAAAGGGCACTACCGCAGCTCTAATTGGCAGTATTATTTACAAAGCATGTATGCAGCTGGCCATCAGTCTGGGACTGCCGGCCAATCTTCTGAAGCTGATCACAGCAGTGCTATTCCTGGCAATACTGATCTTCGGCAATTATCAGAAGAAAAAGGCGGGCAAAAACATTCAGAGAGGTGCATCACATGCTTGAATTAAGGAACATAACTAAAATATATAACCCAGGGACAATTACCGAAATGTGCCTTTTTGATGGTTTCAATCTTGTAATTGGCGATGGCGAGTTTCTCTCCATAGTGGGCAGCAATGGCAGTGGTAAAACATCTCTGCTTAATATCATCTGCGGCAGCATCCCCATCGAGAAGGGTGAAGTACTTGTTGGCGGTGAGAACATTGCGAAATTGCAGGATTTCAAGCGTTACAACAAGATTGGACGCGTATATCAGAATCCTGCGATGGGAACCTGTCCTCATCTAACAATACTCGAGAACATGTCACTTGCAGATAACAAGGGCAAGTCCTTTGGACTGACCCTGGGAATAAACAAAACCCGCAGAAGCTTCTATCAAGAGCAGCTTGC
>CAZHQX010000157.1:0-3942 GCA_964534195.1 uncultured Oscillospiraceae bacterium | reverse complement strand
TTCAGTACTGTCGGTTCCAAGGTCACCGTTGTCGAAATGCTCGATCACATTGCTGGTGCTGCTGACCGCGAACTAGCGGAAATACTACAGAAAAGCTTCGAGAAAAAGGGCATAGTATTCCATCTTGGCTGTCAGGTCACTGAGGTAAAAGGCGGCAAGGTCAGCTTCAAAACTCCTGACGGTAAGATCGAGCAGGCTGATTCAGAGGTAACTCTGATGAGTGTCGGCAGAAGAGCTGTGACACAGGGCTTCGGTCTGGAAAATATACCGGTTCTGGTTGAGCGTGGTCGAATTGTAACGGATGCTCAGGGCCGCACCAATGTTTCAGGCGTGTATGCTGTAGGCGATGTCAATGGTACCTGGATGCTGGCACATGCGGCATATCGTGAAGCAGAGGTCGCGATCAATACGATTCTTGGTAAAAAGGATGTCATGAGATATCAGGCGATGCCATCTGTTATTTATACCAATCCGGAAATGGCCTTCGTCGGTGAGACAGAAGAAACCTGCAAGGAAAAGGGTATTAAATATAAGAAGGTTACGCTGCCGATGAATTATAGTGGACGCTATATGGCGGAAAATGAGGCGGGCGAGGGTCTGATCAAGTTACTGATAGATCCGGAGCATCAGAGAATGCTGGGCTGTCATATGATAGGAAGCTATGCTTCTGAGATCATCCTGTCTGCAGGCATTCTGGTTGAAACTGAAATGCGTATAGATCATATGAAAGAACTGATTTTCCCTCACCCGACCGTGGGCGAGATAATACGTGAAGCAATATTTCACAGCTGATATTAAGTGGAGGTAAGAAAATGGCCAAACAATTATTTGTAAAACCGGAAGATGTAAGAGCACCAGGCTGGATCGAATTTGAGAAGATTCCAGTAAATCAGTATCAGAAGAAGCCCAGTGAAGAAGCTGGCAACTTCTCCAAGGATGATCTGTTAAGGATATATCGTGACATGCGCATGATTCGTGAGTTTGAGAACATGCTCTATTCGATAAAAACAACAAACAGCTACAATGGTCTGGAATACAACAATCCAGGTCCGGCACATCTGTCGATCGGACAGGAAGCCGCTGCTGTTGGACAGGCTTATAACCTGGATAAGAACGACTTCATTTTCGGATCACACCGCAGCCATGGTGAAATTATCGCCAAGAGTCTGTCAGCGATCCAGAAGCTTTCTGATCAGGAGCTGCTAGACATCATGGAAGGCTTCCTCGATGGAGCTATCTGGAAAATAATTGAAAAGAACAATGCAGGCAAAGACCGTTCGGTCAAGGAAATGGCCGTTGATTTTCTGATCTACGGTACTCTTGCAGAGATCTTCGCTAAGAATACAGGCTTCCACAAAGGCCTTGGCGGCTCTATGCATGCCTTCTTCCTGCCCTTCGGCGTGTATCCCAACAACGCGATCGTTGGTGGTTCTGCTGATATTTCGGTTGGTGCTGCGCTTTATAAGAAGATCAATAGTAAGCCAGGCATCGTTATCTGCAATATCGGTGACGGCTCCATGGGCTGTGGTCCCGTTTGGGAAGGCCTGATGATGTCAGCTATGGATCAGTTCCAGGAATTGTGGGAAGGTGATATGAAGGGCGGACTGCCGTTGATCTTCAATATCATGAATAACCAATATGCTATGGGCGGTCAGACACGCGGCGAGACAATGGGTTATGATTTCGTAGCCAGAATCGGTGCCGGCGTCAATCCAGAGCAAATGCATGCTGAGCGTATCGACGGCTATAATCCAATGGCTGTTATCGATGCAATGTCGAGAAAAATGGACATCTTGAAGAAGAAAAACGGACCTGTTCTGCTGGATACAGTTACATATCGTTATGCAGGTCACTCACCTTCAGATGCTGATTCATACCGCACTACTGAGGAGAAGGAGGCATGGGAGAGAGAGGATTCGATCCAGGCTTTCCGTGCAGATCTGGTTATGGCCGGTGTTGCATCAGAATCTGATTTCGAAGCAGTAGATGAATTCGTAGTCAATACTATTACGGCCGCTGTATCTCTGGCGATCGATCCGGAGATCTCTCCGCGTATGGATCTGCACAAGAATCCAGATGCGATCGAAAAGATCATGTTCTCAAACCAGAAGGTTGCCAAAATGGAGGACCGTCCGGTCGATATGCTGCAGAAGCGTGAAGACAACTTCCGTGTTCAGCAGATCGCCCGTAAATCACGTTTCGCGTTTGATGAGAACGGTAAGCCGGTTTCCAAAAACAAAGTATACCAGCTGCGTGATGGCCTTTTCGAAGCGATCCTCGAAAAATTCTATGAGGATCCCACTCTCGTTGCTTACGGTGAAGAGAATCGTGATTGGGGCGGTGCTTTTGCCGTATACCGTGGCCTGACTGAGGCTGTTCCTTATCATAGACTTTTCAATTCTCCTATTTCAGAGGGCGCTATCGTTGGTTCTGCTGTTGGTTATGCCATGAGCGGCGGTCGTGCTCTGGTAGAGCTGATGTATTGTGACTTCCTCGGCCGTGCCGGTGATGAGGTTTTCAATCAGCTGCCAAAATGGCAGGCTATGTCAGCTGGTATTCTCAAGATGCCGGTAGTTGTCCGCGTTTCAGTTGGTTCCAAATATGGTGCCCAGCATTCACAGGATTGGACTTCGCTTTGTGCTCAGATTCCTGGACTCAAGGTCGTCTTCCCGGTCACACCTTACGATGCCAAGGGTCTCATGACCGCGGCTCTTAATGGAACAGACCCTGTTCTCTTCTTTGAGAGCCAGAGAATTTACGATATCGCTGAGCAGTTCCATGAGGGCGGTGTTCCTGAACAGAGCTACGAGGTTGAGATCGGCGAGCCTGATGTCAAGAGAACCGGTTCTGACTTAACCATTCTAACTATTGGTGCCACATTGTATCGTGCGCTTGATGCAGCCAAAATTTTCGAAGAAAAGTACGGCATCAGCGTTGAAGTTATTGATGCTCGTACCATGGTTCCATTTAATTATGAATTGGTTATGGAATCTGTTAAGAAGACTGGTAAAATTATAGTTGCAGGTGATGCTTGCGACCGTGGCTCATATCTTAGCGATCTGGCCAGAAATATCAATGATCTTTGCTTCGATGACCTCGATGCCCCGGCGGTCGTTCTTGGTTCACGCAATTGGATCACTCCTGCGTTTGAATTGGAAGAGCATTTCTTCCCACAGGCTGACTGGTTTATCGATGCATATCATGAGAAGATCCAGCCGATCGATGGCTATGTAGCCAAACAGAGCTTCAATGATGTTGAGATCATACGCAGAAATAAACTCGGCGTCTGATCCGGATAAAATCTAACAATGACATCCGTCCGGCGCGATAAGTGCCGGACGGTTAGTCATAATAAGACTATGACAAAAAGAGGTGCCTGATGGATCATAAAATATTCGATCAGCTGATTGAACAGCTGAATGCTCCGAAGGAACAGGATAGACTGCAGGCTTTGCAGTCTCTTCGTGATTTAGTGGATCAAGGTGAAATCAGCAAACCGTCGGCTGATCGTGATGTAAACAATCATATTCATTCAACGTACTCGTTCTCACCCTACTCTCCGACAAAAGCAGTGTGGAAGGCATGGGAAGCCGGGCTTGCGACTGCCGGTATCATGGATCACGATTCGATCGCAGGCGCGATGGAGTTTATCGCGGCCGGCCGTATAATGGGCCTGCCGACTACGATCGGCGCGGAGTGCAGAGCTTCATTTGCCGACACGTCTTTTGCCGGGATGCGAATCAATAATCCTGATCAGAAGTCTGTTGCCTATATCGCACTGCATGGAGTTCCGCACAGTCAGATAGATGCGCTGGACAGGTTTTTCCTGCCGATCAGAAAATCACGCAGCATTCGTAATAGAATGATGACGTCTAAGCTTAACGAGCTGCTTAAGCCAGCTGAACTTCATATAGATTATGATCTTGATGTTAAGAGCATTTC
>CAZHQX010000156.1:0-3960 GCA_964534195.1 uncultured Oscillospiraceae bacterium | reverse complement strand
TTGGAACAACGATCAGTGAATCAACATATTTCTCAAGCTCACGAATGCCGCGTTCTGCGTTCTGCATTCTGCGAGAGCCCTCAAACCTGAACGGCCTGGTTACAACGCCGACTGTCAGAATACCGAGTTCTCTTGCTATCTGAGCTACAACAGGAGCACCTCCCGTGCCTGTGCCGCCGCCCATACCAGCTGTGATGAAGAGCATGTCAGTACCACTTATCAATTGCGATATTTCATCCTTCGACTCATTGGCCGCCTTCTCGCCGATCTCAGGATTGGCGCCGGCACCTAAGCCTCTTGTGATTTTTTCTCCAATTTGCACACGATTGCTGGCCTTGGTTCTGAGCAGAGCCTGATTGTCCGTATTCACTGTTATGAATTCTATTCCCTGAACAGCACCTTCAATCATTCGGTCAACTGCATTGCAGCCGCCTCCGCCGATACCTATTACCTTGATTGTCGCGAAATGATCATTATCCATGCCGAACCCCATTTTATAATCAACCAAAAGAACATCTCCTCTCAGAATTAAACTATTTATTCAGCAGATCGATCACCAGCAGTTTATATTTACTCACAAGCTATCGATCCATTTTTACCACATTATAATAATTTTACACTAACTGTCTGGCTCATACAACAAAACCTTGCTTCATCAGCCATCATTCTAAGCTTTTTCCGATTCCTTATTATCCTTGAGTATATCAGAACTGCCTTTCTTCCCCATTCTTGATAGCAGAATTCTGCGAATAGTCGAGAAGTTAATAAAAATTCGATTACCAAAAGCGAAAACCGCCGCCAGACTAAGCTGCAGATCTAATTGATCACCAAGAGCGGCGAGTAGGACAGCTATGGCACTGTTGCCGATGAATCCACTGACAAACAGCTTGGTATTATATTGATTCTTGAGATTAGCTGTTAAGGCGCCGATCACGGAATCGATAGCAGCCAGAATTCCAACAGCCACATAGGATGAGAACTCCGGTGGTATCTCAATATTCCAAAGCAGACCTATGATCAGTCCGATTATTAATCCGATCAGTGGAAACATCTAAACTCTCCATTCTCAACTTATTAACAGTATGCCTGCTTTTGCAAAGATATTGACAAGCAGTACTTCACACATTCTAACATTTATCAGCAAAAAAAAGTACTGCCGCTGTGCTGCCTTACATTATTTTTTTAGCTGTCAGGACGGAAAATCTTTTTGCTGCCGGTCAGGTCGAGCACGCCCTTGCCATGGCCGCTCAAAACTCCCTGCTCCAAGGCAAATCTAAGCCAGAGTATATCTTCTGACAAATCACCTCCGCGTTCAGCCAGAATGATCAGCTCCTCACCAGTGTCAGGAAGAACCACAGTTAAATATACAAGATTGCCACCGGCCGGTCTGATCTTCCTAACATGCGTCATCAATTTGACCGAGGATCTCTCATCGCGGTCGGCGTCGATGATAGCGCCCATGATTGTAACAGCCAGCTGCATAGAGCTTGAAACATCAACCGTAAGAGGCTGTCCAAGGCTAAGAGAAACCGCTCTGATCCCTTCGATTACCGGAATATCCCCAGGAATGTCCGGATGAATGCTCAAGGCATAGCCCTCTTTGTCAATGAGAACACAGCCATCAGGTATATTAACGTAAGCGACCTCAATTCTCTCCTCCACATGAATAGAGACAGTACCAGGGAATCTCATGCGGACATCTGCCGATTTTACATAGGGGGAATGAGCCACTATAGCCTCTTCAGCATTCTGATACCGCATTTGAAAAAAATGGCGTATACTGCCACCCAGACCTCTGATCAGATGCTGTCCGTCGGACAGACCACTGGCAGCGACAATTTCCTCCTCGGTCAACACATTCGTCGATGAGACTTCAAACGAGCTCAGATGAAAAGACGGTAAAGCCAATACAGCAGCTGCTATGATCAGCATCACCGCCATCCAGATCAAAAAGCCAAAACGTCTCTTATGCTTGTCAGGACTCGTTCGATTCATTTTATAATTCCTTCAAGACATGCATAGATGTCACCTGCCGCCTGAGGTTTGGCAAGCTGTTTTGCTGCTTGGCCCATTCGCGACAATTTGTCAGGATCTGACAGCATCATGATCAGTGTCTCTGACAGCCATTCACTACTGCATTTATCATCACTTTGCATGATTGCAGCACCGGCGTCAACAAGAACACCTGCATTGTAAGTTTGATGATCGCCTGCTGCATAGGGATATGGTACCAAAACTGAAGCTCGACCCAAAGCAGCCAGCTCAGAACAGGTCATTGCTCCAGCTCTTGCTATGACCAGATCAGACGCCGCCATCCACAAATGAGCGTCAAATAAGTATTCTCTGATATCACAGGCTAAACTGCTGGCTTCAGCCGACTTGCTGACAGCTGTGTAGTGTTGTTTACCGGCAGCCAGCAATAGTTTCACCTGATTATTACCATTGGTAAAAGACTGCCACTTCGCATTATCCGCTAAACCCAGCACAGCATTGTTAAGTCTGGCTGCTCCAAGACTCCCACCCATGATCAGAACCAGTTTCTGATGTTCATCGATGTTCAACTCCTGCCTGGCCTGCTTCCTGTTGAGTTCAAAAAAAATCTCCCGGACAGGATTCCCGGTAAGAACAATAGGAGCTGAAGTACGGAAGTACTTCTCAGTTCCTGGGAAGCTGATACAAATGCTTTGACATCGTCCTGCCATAACTCTGTTGGATCTTCCCGGGTAGGCATTCTGCTCATGCAGAAGCGCTGGCACTTTCAGGCGCGCAGCTGCTGCTATCAAAGGGCTGCAGACATATCCGCCAGTTCCTATGACCGCATCAGGCTTGTAGGTTTTCAACAACCTCAGACATTGCTTCCTGCCAGCCAGCATCTCAATAATTGCTTTGATCGCTTCTTTTCCCGGTCTGCTTGGCAAGCCTTTGGCCCTGATCTCCTGGAACGCATATCCGGCACGAGGAACCATTTCACTCTCAAGTCCCCGGGCAGTACCGCAAAACAGAATCTCCGCGTCTGGTTCCCTTCGTTTGATTTCATCGGCAATGGCCAGAGCCGGATTTATATGGCCGCTGGTACCACCGCCAGCGAGTATGTATTTTCTAGTCATTGTCATCTTCTCCTGTTAACTGTTCCAACACGGTTTGGGGTCGGCCTTCTGTTGATTTTTTCTATTTGTTGAGCATTGCCAGCTAATTCAGCCGAGAGAGATTTCCTGCGCGGCAGCTGCCCTGATCTGGAAACAGCCAGCAAGAAGCCAACAGCAGTCAAAAAGAATATATTAGACGTTCCGCCATAGCTGAAGAAGGGCAGTGAAATACCAGTAGAAGGCAGAAGCCGGGTAGCAACACCCATATTGAGAAAAGCCTGTATGCTTATCAGGCCGGTATAACCCGCAGCAAGCATAGCTGAATAATTGTCTTTGGCCTTAATTGAGATCATTACTCCAGTAATCATGAAAACGACAAACAAAATCAAAACAGAAAGTGTTCCCAAAAATCCAAGCTCTTCACCAATTATTGCGAAAACATAATCGTTATGAGCTTCAGGCAGATAGTTATACTTTTGCCGGCCTTTTCCCAGACCTACGCCTGTTAGTCCGCCGGAGCCAATTGCTATTATAGCCTGCGTTATCTGATAAATGTCATCGGAATCAGCATCCTCCGGAGATAAGAACATCTCGATCCTTTTCTCAACATGAGCGAAGTTGTCAGTAACAGACTCCACCAGCTCGTCCATGGTCTGGCCGCTGGAATTAAGATATACCGGCAGTAGTGCACCAATGAGCAATGCTATTACAAGGATAATCGCAACAGCCTGCAAAATGCCGCTTGCCCAGGAACGAAATGGCAGACCAGATGCCAGAAAAACAGTTAATATGATAAAAGAAAGAATTATAAAGCCAGACAGATGTGGCTGGCGTACTACCAATACAAGCCAGACCAGCATAGCACCGCCTGGAA
>CAZHQX010000155.1:0-3982 GCA_964534195.1 uncultured Oscillospiraceae bacterium | reverse complement strand
TCTCGTACCTTCTGCAACATTATATGAAAACAAAACTGTCTTTCAACCCTTTATATGCCAAATCAATCGAATTGCTGACTTAACTTCATCGGCAGAAGAACAAACATAGGCATCGCCACATGCATGTCCCGGCAGCCAGACGACATCACTTCCAAGTGCTATTACCGGCAATAAGTCTCTCTTTACAGGGTCAATTTTCTGCTCATTCATGAATTTTTTCAGAGATCTGGTTCCTTGTCGTCCAGCCGGCTTGATCCTATCTCCCGGCCTGCGCAAACGAACCTTACAGTCGCCTGCAATATCCTCTCTGAAACAATTCATCTCGCTATTATAACGGAAATCAGGCCTATACTCAATCTTTAGAGCTTCGATATAGCCAAGTTCTCCAGGAAGCATCGTTTTTCCAGGAACGGCCAGCGGAATCTCCCAATCACCCAACTGAAGATCTGCTGACAATTCATCTGCTCTTTCCAGCATAAGCTTATCGTTATATTTCCTGATAGATAATCCGTATGGAAGATCAAAGGGACCTGCTTGCTTAAGTAAAACATCCTGCATCAATTTGAGATGCTTCTGCGATAGATCCTTAACAGTCCCGGAAATCCGCTGGAAATAGGAACGCAAGACCCTCATCTGAATCGCTGAATGCTCATTAGCGAGAATTGAACAGCTGATGCTTCTATCCTTTTCATTATAAGCGCGGCAAAAGGCGGCATCAGAGATTTGTTCAAGACATTCTTCATCTATCGCCAGATTATCACAGGCTCTGATTATCGCCGGCACAGGATCATGCTCCAGTGTTTCCTGCCAGCACGGCAATAGAATATGTCTGATTCTATTACGTGTATAAACTGTTTCGTAATTTGTATGGTCAGTCCTCCAGGGAACATGATTATTTTCGAGCCAATTCTGAATCTGAGAGTTGTCTACAGACAAAAAAGGTCTGATATAAAAACCATCCAGCACTTTCATTCCAGCAAGCCCACTTAAACCAGTGCCTCTGCTTAAATTCATAATAAAGGTTTCTGCCTGATCACGCTGATGATGAGCCAAAGCGACAAATACGCCTCCATTTGCATCAAGCTGCAGCTGCGAACGGCATTGTGTGAAAAAATCGCGCCTCACTGCTCTGCCGGCCTCTTCGATACTCATTGATAGATTTTCAGCCTCAACCTTAAGGTCAATTCTCTTCTCAAAAAGCATATGACCTTTTTCCTGACACCAGGTTCTTACAAGCTCCGCATCCAAATCAGCTTCATCACGAAGACCATGATGAATATGTGCTGCTGCCAATCCAAATCCCATTTTTGAGCTCAAGAGATGAAGTACGGCAAGCAGAGCCATTGAATCCGGGCCGCCTGAAACACCAACCAGGATCATATCACCTGGTTTCAGCGGTGTACGCTGCTTAAGGTTCTTCTCTGTAATTGAGATCAAATCTTCCAAACTCTGCTCCATGCTGCCATGCTTCAGCCGGTTTTTCTGCTGCTCAGTTTAAATCTATCGCATATTATTATGCCGCTTAATAAGGCGGTGGTTCTGTTGGATATCTGCCCTCATCCTTCTCGAAGAACATCGTATACTTCGGCCACCAGCCCAGATGAACAGTTCCGGTTGCACCTTGTCTGTTCTTCGCGATAATAACATCGGCGTCTTCTGTCTCCGTAGGCATATGATCAGTATCATAATAGCTCTCACGATACAAAAACATAACAACGTCAGCATCCTGCTCAATAGCACCAGAATCACGAAGATCAGAAAGCATCGGTTTCTTATCAGTACGAGCTTCACATGCACGGCTCAGCTGCGATAGCGCGATTACAGGAACAGCGAGCTCTTTTGCCATTATTTTCAGAGATCTTGATATTTCAGAGATCTCCTGCTGCCTGCTGTCGGTACGAGAACCACCATTACCGCTCATCAGCTGCAGGTAGTCAACAACTATCAGTCCGAGCTTATCATCAAGCTTAAGCTGGCGGCACTTGGACATCATTTCCAGAACACTGGTTCCAGATCGGTCATCGATATGAATCGGCGCTCCATAAAGAGAAGGCAACGCCTTGGATATTCTCTCCCAGTCATCATTTCCAATTTCACCCGTGGTCAGAGACTTAGCATTGACCAGCGACTGAGCGCTGAGCATACGATTGCCGATTTCTTCCTTGGACATCTCCAGACTGAATATCGCGGCCGGCACCTGATAAAGTGTCGCTGCCTTCTGCGCAATATTTAAGGCAAAAGCCGATTTACCCATAGCCGGTCTGGCAGCTACAATGATAAGTCCTCCCTGTCGGAGGCCGCCAAGCGCTCTGTCCAAGCTCGGGAAGCCGGTCATAACATGGCGCTCATGCATCTTGCCATGTGCCATAGCAGCCAGCTCATTGACTGTTCTGCCCATAATATCTTTTAAGCTCTCGAAACCGGAGCTGTCACGATTCTCACGTATCTCATATATTCGTTTTGCAGCTATATCCAGCAGCATATCCGCCTGATCGCCATCCTCAAAACAGAGCCCGCTGACTTCATCCATCGCCGAGATCAGGCGCCTCAGCAGCGATTTTTGTCTGACCAGATCAGCATACTGGGCAGCATTAGCGATAATCGGCACCATATCAGGCAATGAGCTGATGTAAGACAAGCCGCCGGCCTTTGCCAGCTGTCCTGTGCTCTCCAGCAAATCTGATACAGTAAGAATATCTACCGGTTTGCTAGCCAGGTAGAGCTCAGTGATCACTTCATAGATCATCGCATGATCAGGCCTGTAGAAATCAGTAGCCTTGAGCATAGCAGTGATCTCGGCAAGAGCACGTTTGCCGCTCATAGCAGCACCAAGCACCGATTGCTCTGCCTGAAGATTATGCGGCGGTACACGCCCTGAGCTCCTGACAGGAGCCTCAGTGCCTGGAATCGTCATAGATAGTCCTCCAAAACGAGTTGATAATACGATCTGAAACCAGAAATCTGCCTAAACAGGATCCATCCCGGCAAAAGCCGAGCCAAAGCTTGTTCAAAGCGCTGTTACCTTGATGCCTATTTTTACCGTTACCTTGGGATGCAGTTTGACATCAGCTTCGAAATCACCCAGATTTTTGATCTGAGTCTTGATAGTTATATTACGCTTATCAACTGAATAGCCGGATTTCTCCAGCACAGCTGCCACGTCCATAGAAGTAATAGCTCCATACAAACGTCCGCCCTCACCACATTTTACAGGGAGCGTGAATATTTGATCCTTCAGCCTGGAACCAACCTCACGAGCTTCTTCAAGCTCACGCTCTGCCTTGGCAGCCTCAGCGCTCTTTTTTATCTTAATGCTGTTTAAATTGGCAGGCGTTGCCTCGAGAGCCAGATTCTTCTTAAAAAGAAAATTTCTGGCATATCCATCGTTGACCTCAACGATATCATCTGCTTTGCCGTGACCCTTTACGTCCTGAAGAAGAATTACCTTCATGTCCATTACCTCCAGATTTTGAGTAACCTATATTCTATCATATTATCGCTTGTTTTTGATGCATGAAGACAGTGAAAGCATAAATCTTGAATATAAGGTCAGCATGTGCTAAACTCCTGTCAGAATAAACAGCATGTGTTTGTATGCTTCGGCACTGGCATGAGCCAGGGGAACACGGATGAAATTTCCGGACTATCCCAGTAACCGTGAAGCTGACGAAACGACAATATCCACTGTTCCGCAAGGAATGGGAAGGTGTCGGAGTAGGATGAAGCTAAGTCGGGAGACCTGCTTACACATTTTAATGCTCCTGGGGTTGAGAGATCATATCGCGGCTTTTTTTGTCGTTATTTGAGAGCTCCACAGCATTGCTGTGGAGCTTTTTTGCAGCTCCTTCAGAATAGCTGTTTATTCAAAAATTTTAGGAGGGATCTGTATGAGATCACACAAGAACAAGCTTAGAACAACGGCCGCGCTGATAATTGTATTAGCGCTTATGACAGCGGCTTTTGCCGGCTGCTCAGGAAATGG
>CAZHQX010000154.1:0-4016 GCA_964534195.1 uncultured Oscillospiraceae bacterium | reverse complement strand
TTTTGCTGCCAATATCATCTTGATCGTAATTGATAGTTCCGAAGCTGAAGCTGCCGTCTGCGTTGTTCGACGCTGTTCTGAATGGTGTGCCGCTGGTGCTGGAACCCTCATACAGGGCGAAGTTAAACTCGTTTGCTCTCAAGTCGCGTCCGGTCAAAGTCTTAGTTCCTGAGAGGTCAAGACTGCCCGTAGCGGTATAAGTGTTATTAAACACTATCTCATCAGGATCATCACTCTCTTCATCGAAAGAGATATCCAGAGTGCCGTCGCCTTCATCCGAGATGTTAACGATCATGGTGTAGGCACTATCGTCATAACTTACACCGCCAAGTGTTCCTACCTCTTCAACGATCGTATATGTCTTAGGTCCGACGTCTGTCAATGTGTAATTGATAGGTCCGAAGCTGAAGCTGCCGTCAGTATTGTTTGTCGCAGTCATAAATGGTGTGCCGCTGGTATCAGTACCCTCATACAACGCGAATCTGAACTCGCCTGTATTCAGGTCACGGCCACTGATCTCCTTATTACCAGAGAAGCGGATACTACCTGTGGCAGAATAGGTATTGTTGAAAACGATGCCATTGTTGTTGCCGCTGATGTTTGGAGTAGCGGTCAATGTGCCATTGCCATTATCTGTAATATTAACAGTAACTGTGTATGAATTTTCATCGTAGCTGATACCGCCTGTTGTGCCGGTCTGTTCAACTACTGTATAGGTTTTGCTGCCAATATCATCTTGATCGTAATTGATAGTTCCGAAGCTGAAGCTGCCGTCTGCGTTGTTCGACGCTGTTCTGAATGGTGTGCCGCTGGTGCTGGAACCCTCATACAGGGCGAAGTTAAACTCACCTGCTCTCAAGTCGCGTCCGGTCAAAGTCTTAGTTCCCGAGAGGTTAAGACTACCGGTAGCGGTATAATGCAGACTGACGTTAAATGATTTTGTCTGAGTGGTGTCGCTCAGCTTGATACCGGCGACAGTCTGCGAACGGGATATGTTTATTTCTTCAGAGTCATCATTAATGCTCATGAAGACAAAAGCTTCAACCGCAGTATCCTTAAGTGTTGTTGCCTCAAGTCTGAAGCCTGCAGGGCCAGTCACGTCCTTCAATTTCAAAGTATAGCTACCGCTGCCGTTATCTGTGATTTCATAGTCGTCTGTTGCCATTTCATCATCATTTTCATCAAATACTGCAAAAACAATATTTGCTCCGGAAAAAGCCTCAAAATCGAATGAATACTCAGTTGTTGAAGGAGTGTAAATATATGGCTTGCTATCAGGAGATGGTGCAGTAAGTGTGAACACATTTTCATTTATACTTAATGCACTGATTGGTGGTGTTTGGCTATCATCAACCAGCTTATTGAAGATATACTTGATATTATTATTCACAGAAACAGGTAAGTTTGTACCATGCATTTCATTCCAAAGAGCGTACTGAATAGCTGTGATCTCGTCTCGATCAGTTTTATCCCAGGCATAGGTCAGAATCGCTCTGATTTTGTCCGGGTCCGCGCTTTCGTTGTCAAACATATTGCTGCTTTCTGAGTGATCGAGAGGTACCTTGACATAATCAATGAAATCTCTGATTACGATATTCTCATCTACACAGAAGGCAATATATCCATCTGTCATCTTAAACTGCATTGTGTCGCTTCTTGTACCTGTAATACCAAGTCCGGTCCATCGGTACAGGGTATCATAGCTGATCGGATCTGAATCTGCCAGAATCGGAGCGGCAGGAATAAGTGTCAGAACCATCGCAAACATCACAATAAGTGCCCATAGTCTGCGTTTCATAACACTTTTCCTATAAGATCGTGTACTCATTGAATCAGAAAAATAACTGAACATAACATTACCCCCTCACAAAATTTAGTGATAAACAAAATCCATCTACTATTTCTTGCGATTCTGGAGGCAAGATCTCTGTTTTCAGCCTCGTTTTCAGGGGAAACGTGGTTAACCGTAAAATGGATCGCCTTAGACCCACATTGGTAAAAGACACGCCTTATAGATATGTGTATATATAGAACAAACTCTATAAGAGCGTGTTCCTATTCTAAGTGATTTACTAGGAATTAAAAAGAGGTTTAGTCAACAAAGGTAAATAAGATTAGGCACATAAGTACAAATTACCTTTATAGTAAAGGTTATCTCAGTACAAATAATTTGATTTGTATCTTGTGAAACAGGATGAAATATTATAAATCTCCTGACATCCTCTTGCGCGTCTCGAATATGCGCTGCAGTCGTTGGAAAATCTTGATCTCTTTCTTGGAATACGGCTCAGCTGTTCCACTGTTCACATAGCTATCCCACTCCTTAGCATAGGGAGCGATCTTGTCCGCGAACTCTCTGGCGCTTTCCGGATTGTTCATGTGGGTAGATTTCGCATCAGTGCTCTCAGTAAGCTCAACGATAGCTTCCGGCACATCAACCATCGGACATGGCTGCAGCGGATTCTCAGAAAACGGCTGCATGCTGCGGAACTTGCGGAAGAAAGGTGACTGCAGAGCCTGCTGCAGACTCATGTCATTTATATTAGCATCAGAATAATGGCAGAAGGCACAGGGCTCAACATCCCCGGAAGCAGATATGTGAATATAACCGCTGCCTGCACCCACGCAGCCGTAGGCCTTGTGGCCGCTATTAAACAGATCAATTACTGTTATATCTGTACTATTTGTATAATCGGCAAAAGCCCTGCGGGCATGATCGCGCTGTTCAGCGTTCAAACAGAGGCTCATATCAGCATCCTTGCCAATCGGTCTATAACCGAATGCCCAGCCGAACCAGGCACCCTGCTCCTGCAGAAAATCAAGGAAACGCTTGCTGGAAACGACTTCATAATTGTGACTGTGGTAGCACAGGGAGAAACCGAAGGCTATGCCATTCTCACGAAGAAGCTTCATTGCCTTCATGACTCTGGCATATGTGCCTTGGCCACGTCTGAAATCAGTATCTTCTTCGAAGCCCTCAATACTGATAAAAACCGTCATATTACCCAGTCGTTTCAAATGATCGACAAATTCTTCATCGATAAGAGTGCCGTTAGTAAAAATACCGAAGAACAGCTTGCGATGCTTCTCCGCCAGTTTGACCAGATCATGCTTGCGCAGCATAGGTTCTCCGCCTGTGTACAAAATGTCCAAAACTCCAAGCTTCTCAGCTTCTGTAAACAAGCTATCCAACTTCTCATAGGATAGATTGCTTTTGTTGTCATAATCATGTGACCAACAACCAAGACAGGACAGATTACATGCATTTGTTGGGTCTATAAGAATATCTCTCGGTATACCACAGCCATAGCGGCGACATTTCCAGGATTGCTTAATAGCATGAAATTTCGCGATCGACAAAAATGACAGAACTGATTTCGCGTCAAAAAATTTGCGACAGCGATATATATAATCCTTGTGATGGGGGAAGGCTGGAATTTTTTCTTGTTTGCCGTTTATTTCTAGTAATCTCATTGATCCTCCTGGCTGCCAACACACTTAACGGACTAAGCGTCCGTAGCAGATGTTTTATTTATAATACCATGCAAATATTGCTAGTGTCATTAAATGTCAAATTACTCAAAGCATTTTCGCAATTTCAATGCAAAGCAACGTTAGCCAGGTGGGCGATAGATTATGCACAGGAGTATCACCTGCCGCTATTTGAAAAACATATTAAGAAATCAGATCTGCCTGAGGATACAAGACCTTATCAAGCCCTTATGGCGGCACAAGCCTGGCTGGATGGGCAAATCAAGTTGCCTGAAGCAAAAAAGGCAATTCTCAGGTGTCATGAGTCTGCTCGTGCATATGAAGACTATGCTGCGATTCAAGCTGCTGCTGCTGAGTGTGCTAAAATGCAATTAACTCTTGAAAAAATAGCAGTTTCTAATGAACCCAAACCAGCAAGAATAACCTGGCACTGCTGATAACAATTATGGCTATTTAGAAGTAGAAGCATTTGGCATAAATCATTGAGGCAAGATAATTAATGAAGATCAGATTTATAGAACCGG
>CAZHQX010000153.1:0-4023 GCA_964534195.1 uncultured Oscillospiraceae bacterium | reverse complement strand
AGCGGCAGAGCTTGATCTGCTTGATGAGTTCAAAGCTGCCAGGACAGAAGCTATGACAGCTCGTCTTGAACAGGCAGTTGAGGATGAGAGGATCACGCAGGCTGATGCTGACGCCAGACTGCAGGAGATATCAGAACGGATGTCAGAGTGCGAAGGTGTTCCAGGCGAGTGTGAGCCAGCCAACGGATCAAGAGGTCTCAAGCTAGGTGATGGAGAAGGTGCTCGTCTGCAGGACGGTTCTGGCGGTCAGCAAAGAGGCGGAATGAACGGTGGCGGCCTCGGCCAGGGCAGAGGCAGAGCAGGCAAATAAGGATCTTATAAGTATAGATATTGTTCATTGCTCATAGAAATACTGTAATGAATTTGTGACTACGGGTGGTTTTGCTAGGCTGATTATTGATGTATAATCTCTAATCAGAACGAGTGGCAGCTGCCCGTAGTCGTTTTATTATGATCTAACGCTAAGGATGTTTATGAAGAGAGCTTTTGCCAGTGTATTGCTAATAGCATTTTTGATATATTTTTCACCCGGCCTCGATATTTTTATATCAGCCGCCAATACAACGACGATAAATGAAGAGACAAATGCTGCGGCAGCATCTGAAGGTTTGCAAACAGAAGCTGCTGACATTAAGGGGCCCGAACTGTTTTCAGAAACGGCCGTTCTTATTGATGCTGCCAGTGGCCAGGTTCTCTATGAGAAACAAATGAATAAGAAGATGTTTCCTGCAAGTATCACAAAAATTCTGACAGCGTTGCTGGCGATCGAGAATGGCCGACCGGATCAGCGCATCACAATGAGTGAACGTGCGGTTTTTTCGATTGAGAGAGGGTCATCACATATAGCGCTCGACATGGATGAGCAGATAACTCTTGAGCAGGCTATTTATGGCATCTCAATAGCCTCCGGCAATGACGCTGCAAATGGCATAGCTGAGAGCATTGGCGGTACGCTTGAGGGTTTCGCCGAGATGATGAATCAGCGTGCGAGGGAAGCAGGCGCGATCAACAGTAATTTTGTTAACGCTCATGGACTTCCGGACGATTCTCATGTTACCACTGCCTATGATATGGGTATGATCATGCGGGCCTGTGTTCAGGAGCCAGAGTTTCTGAAGTACTTCTCTGAGAAGCTGTATGAGATTCCTCCCACTAATAAGCAAACTGAGACGCGTTTCCTTCATAACGCTAATTGTTTGGTTAACGGTACGATCATTTGCGATGGTATAATAGCCAGCAAAACCGGCTACACCAATGCGGCAGGCAATACACTTGTCAGTGCGGCCACAAGAGATGGCAGAACGTTAGTAGCTGTTGTTATGAAATCTTCTGGCAAAAACGAGAAATTTGATGACACAAACGCTCTTTTTGACTATGGCTTCGAGAGCTTCCGTGAGATTAGTATTCCAGCTGAAAAAATAGCTAAAACAGTTTCCAGCATCAACGCAGACGACATTTCAGAAGAAACTCTTTATTTTAGTGATTCTGAAATTGCGGTCTTATTGCATGAGGATATTTCTGAGGAATCAATAGAAATAAGCTATGAACTTCCCAAGGAGCCGGGGGCTTCCTCCGATTCTGCAAAAGCCATTATCAGAGTTAACATGGATCAGGCTGATGGTATAATGTATGAACATTTGGCATTTGTCGAACTTGAATCAGCAACTGAAGAAATTTTAGTCGCTGCTGGTAATGAAGATGTTTCTGGTGTTGATAATAGCAAGAACGATAAATTGAATCTTGATAAATCTGAGAAGGCTGGAATTACCAGCGCTTTAGGAGTGTTAATTCGTAGACTTCTTCTGATTGCAGGTGTCCTGGCTATCCTAATAGTCTTCTATTTAATAATGCGTGAGCGTAAACGCAGGCGCCGCCGCCGTAAGCTTGAGAGGCTGCGTCGCCAGTACAATGTCAAACCGTATCATGTCGATTATAATGTTGATCGCAGCAGCAGAATGCTCTGATCATTGATCATATAATTATAGTTAACAGCTGTTTGCTCTTGCATCAGCTGTTTTCTTATGTCACTATGATAACCATAAGATAAATATCAAATTGTGGTAACGGAGTGGCTAATATGATCAATAAAATCATGCAGTCAGCGGAACAGGATAAAACAAAAAGAATTCAAGAGGCCGCGATCGAAGAACATGACAATGGTACATCTGTTCTTCAGTTCAAGGTTCAGCTTAAGCATGCCGGCAGCCCAGTATGGAGAAGGATTCAAATACCCGATAATTGGAGCTTCGCAGGCTTACATGCTGTTATACAGGCAGTCTTTGAATGGCAGGATCTATCGCCGCACAATTTTGTTTTTGGCAGTAAAATAAGAATTGAATCCGCGAAAGAATTAGAGATACTTACAGATACAAATCCCGGTGTTGAAATGAAGAGCGAGGATATGACCGAGGTCTCAGAGCTATTCTCTGAATATGATCGGGGTATCTATACATATGATTTCAATGAAAACTGGGAGCATGATGTGATTTTCGAGCATGTTTTACCAAGAGAACGATCTGTAGTCTATCCACGCTGCATCAAGGCAAAAGGCGCTGCTCCATCTGATAATAGCTATGAGCCCGTTGAGACTGATATTGATCAAATAAATATTAGACTGGCTCTCTTAGTTCCTCGGAGCAGATTATTTCAATATATGAATCCATATGAATGGAGAATTGGAAGCTGTTTATCCAGACAAAAAATGCTTAATCTGAGAGCAATTGGCAGATTCCAAAAAACTCAAAATTGGAGTAAAATGAATAAAGATAGACTGATTGCTAATCTAGAACAGGATATTGTTGGATCAGTAGGAGAATTTATGAGAATCGGCGAGGATGGCCATGTTGATGATTTGCAGCTTCTGGCATATCTTCTGGCCAATCATAAGCCTGAGCTGCCTTTTGAGACAGAAAGGTATCAAGTGTGCTTTGATTCTGATCAGGGATTCGGTACTATGATACAAGAACTTAAAACCAGAGGTTATTTGTTTGAGCTCGCTGATTTGGATTCCAATCAATTACCGGCAGCTATACGTAAGAGTCCAAATGATTTTCACCCGGTTCTGGTTATGCCGATCGAGATAAAAAGAGAATGTCTGAGAGTCATTAGTGACAATGGCACCGAGATCATATACAGAAAAAGGGTTTGTATCAACTGAAGACTAACAGGTCTGGAGGTATGGATATGAGAATTAATAATTTTGGCAACAGATCAATACTGCCTGAGAAGATAGCTCAGAAGCAGGTTGAGCGCCGCGAGAAATCTGATAAGAATGATAAGGTACAGGCGGGAGAAGGATTCTTACCTGTGAAGAGTCATCCTATTGGTGATGAGATTAAGCATTATTATGTCGATAATTCCGGTGAGGTTCCGGAGCGTATTCATTTCGAAGTTAATGATGCTCGAGAACCTTTGCCCTTCGAGAGAGTGAAGCTGCTGCTGGCTGAAATTCAACAGTCCATGGTAAATGGGGACGAGGCTATCAAGGCGCAGCGGGCTGCTCCACCCGAAACGGTATTAAGATTGCTTGAGTAATAGATAATACTCCGGAGGTGCATATGACAGATTTTAATAATAACTTCCTGACCGCTCTGAATCAATTTGATAAAGAGCGGTCTGTTAGTATATGCCTGGACATGCTCAGGCAGAATACTATCAGCATAGAAACACTCTATCTTGAAATTTTAACTCCTGCTTTGAATCGCCTGGTTTTCCCGGAGGATCAACAGAACGATATGATTTGGAAGGAGCATCTGCAGTCAGCTATTGTTCGTTCAATTATCGAGTCGGCTTTTCCCTATGTTCTTTCAGAGCGGGAGAAGCGTAACACCATATCTGATAAGAAAGTCGTAGTGTTTTGCCCTGAGGAGGAGCAGCATGAGCTCGGCGCGAGAATGGCTGCTGATTTCTTTACGATCGCAGGCTATAAGACTACATATCTCGGAGCAAGAACTCCGGTCAATACACTTCTGAAAGCGCTTGAATCACTGGCGCCGGATATAGTTGTGATCAGCATAACGAATT
>CAZHQX010000152.1:1712-4043 GCA_964534195.1 uncultured Oscillospiraceae bacterium | reverse complement strand
TATTGCCCTGTTGACTCATTTTCATGTATCTCCTTCTGTAATTTTGTCCATAGACCCTCAGCTGCGCTGATGTAGCTTTTTACTCCTGCTTGAACAGGTGTCATGTTATTTTGCAGCGCTTCCATGATCTTGGTATCAAATGGTATTTTTGCCAATACAGGGACATCCTCTGCCCGACATAATTGTTCTATTGACTGTGTTATCATTTCATCCAGATCATGCTTGTTAATGCAGACATATGCTTTTATTTTGAAGTGTTTAGCAACCTCCAGCACCCGTCTGAGATCATGCCTGCCTGACTTGGTCGGCTCACAAACCGCTACGACGGCATCTGCTCCTGTTATTGAAGCGATTACAACACAGCCGATTCCAGGCGATCCGTCAATCAGAGTCCACTCCTCCTGAGCGTTCTTGTCGAATAGGCGCTTCCTGACTTCAGTTACCAGTTTGCCAGAGCCATCTGCTCCTGTATATAGACTGGCAGTAGCAAATTTGCCATATTCCGTATCTTGAAGATCTGTAGTTCCTATTACTGTATCGATCAAATCGATAGCCGCAGTTGGACAGACTACAGTGCAGGCGGCACAGCCTTCGCAGCTCAGTGTATGAACTACATGCTCCGTACTTATTGCATCAAACCTGCAGGTCTGCCGGCAAAGATCACAATGAATGCATTTATCCTGATCTATCAGCGCTTTTTTACTGCCGAAATACGGCTTGGGATCCTGCTGTTCTTTTGCGACCAGCAAATGCAAATTAGGTGCGTCAACATCACAATCCGCGAAGCGCTTGTTTTTTACAATTTGAACAAGTGAAGCTACGAGAGTACTCTTGCCCGTCCCGCCTTTTCCACTGATAAAAGCTATCTGTTTCATGGGCGTACCTCCTCTCGTATTTTGTGATAGACCTCTGTCAGCTGCATAGCCATCTCTTCATTTTCCTGAACCGGCAGTATACCCCGGGCATACTGCTCGGCAATTTTTCTTGAATATGGCACACGCATCAGTACTGGCAAATTCTGTGATTTGCAAAAATCGTCTATCATATCATCTCGGTCGCCGGATTTATTGATGATCACTCCGGCAGGAATCTTCATTTCACTTACAAGATCAGCAGCGATCTTCAGGTCATGCAGGCCAAACGGTGTTGGCTCTGTAACGATCAGCGCGTAATCACATCCCTCTAGAGAATTAACAACTGCACAGGAAGCTCCCGGCGAGCAATCAAGTATCGCTGCCTTAAGATCAAAACGTTTGTCTGATTCTTGCTTCAAACGCTTTATTATTGGTATGCCGGCAGGTTCACCAACATTAAGTCTACCTTGGTAGAAGCTGCTGTTGCTGCTCCAGCTGATTGTACCGATCGAACGGTCGATCTCCGTTATAGCCTTAGGCTCACAGACAAGCGAACAAGCGCCGCAATGATGGCATAGCTCAGGAAACAACAGCACCTTGCCGCGCACGAGTGCCAATGCGTTAAATTGGCAGATCCTGACGCAGGCTCCGCAGCCATTGCAAAGCTCTTCATCTATCTGTGGGACTTTTACCAAAACTTGATCATTGCTGTCAAGCTCGGGATTTAAAAACAAAAAGCCATTTGGTTCTTCAACATCACAGTCAACATAGGCACAGCCTGGTATTATGCTGGCCAGGCTTGCCGATATGGTTGTCTTACCGGTACCGCCCTTGCCGCTGAGAACTGCTATTTTCAGCATAATATGATCACCTCTGGCCGGCGTGGGCCGGGCCGCTCTCGGTTATTTTCTGCAATTTATCAGAGGCATACGCCTTGATATTGTCACCTATTGAGCCATTGATCGCTTGATAAGAGGGCAAAGCTGCGCTCTTTATTACTTTCAGAGCGTTTGGTCCCAACTGTCCTGTAATCAGTACATCGGCCCCGGAATCCAGAATTGCCTGCGCAGCCGCAATACCTGCGCCTCCAGTTGCTGATTGTGCCGCGTTATCCAGCACATCAACTATTTGTCCGTTCTCATCAGCAATCACAAAATATTCTGTTCTGCCGAACCTCATGTCTACAAGATCTTCGACTTGACGGCCCTTAGCCGAAATCGCAATTTTCATTTTTATCGCTTCCTTTCTTATTGGCATATGCCCATTACTATCAATAGTGTAAAACCAGGAAGCCCTGATGTCAACAAAAAGAAAAAAGCACCCCTGCATTTGCAAGAGCGCTTATGATAAATACTTCTATATGTTTGAATTTAATTTTGCAATCAAATCAAGTTTTGTTCTCTTCGGGCTTGACCTGACCTGGTCCAAATCCTCTGCCTCGCCCCCTACCGGTTCCTGCACCTCTGCCGGCTCCGGC
>CAZHQX010000152.1:0-1612 GCA_964534195.1 uncultured Oscillospiraceae bacterium | reverse complement strand
CCGGCTCCGGCTCCCATACCAGCTCCTGTTCCACGACGGCAGTTGCGCCATTGAACCTGCTCGCCAGCTTGATTATTCGTGCCACACTGAATATGTTCAGAGCTGCAGCGAGGACAGACATAATCCGGTTCTCCGCATTTTGCCGTATTCTCAGCACTCTCCTCCCAGACTCTGCCACAATCAAGGCAACGGACCGGATGGATGCCTCGAGTATATTTGCCACCCTCAATACGTATAGCCTTGCCATTTACAAGGCTGTCAGCTATTTTCTCACGCGCGGAATTAAGCACACGCTGGAAGGTTGGACGAGATACTTCCATACGTTCAGCGCAATCACCCTGCTCAAGACCTTCAAGATCCTTAAGTCTTACTGCTTCTATCTCTTCCAGCTTCAATACATTCTCCTCAGCTGAATCTGGATCCTTGACCTGAGGATAAAATTGCATAACAGCAGGCATTTTCTCAATTTTTCGCCATTTCACCGGACGCGGCATTTAATCACTCCATTCTTATAAGCATATTGCTCGAATTCATTATAGCATGTTTGTTATGTACTTGGCGGTTGAGTCAGATCAGATAACTGTTATATACTTTGACTAACGTTAAGAAAGATACGCTTGATACATCCCAGCGGTCATCAGCATATCTTAGTCAAGGAGTTAATATGCCGGCAAAAGCAGACGACCCCGATCTGATTCTATATGGAAAAGCTGTCGTTCCCGGTCTGGCCTGCGGCAGGCCTTATCTGCTGACTAATGAAATATCAGAAGCAAAAAAACTGGAAATTGAGCATAGCAGCAAAACTACCTCTGAGCTTAATGGCCACAATGGTATAAACTCTGAGCTTGAGATCGAGAAACTAAAATCTGCCTGCACAAGACTAATGGAGCGCATACAACAACAGATAACCAGAGCAAAGCTCCGTGGCAGAAAAGAACAAGCTGATATCCTTAATTTCCACAATACTGTTCTGGAAGATGAAAGCTTGATATCTGAAGCTGAAGCTCTTATCTTGGAAACCGGATCTACCGCTGCCGAGGCTATCAGTCGGACTTATTCAAAGCAAATCAAGCGTTTTGAGCAAATAGAAGATGAGAAAACACGTTCCAAGGCTCTTGATCTATATGATATTTTAAACAGCATACTCTTGCTTATATATGCTGGAGAGGATGCCCTGGTAACCAGCATACCTGAAAACTCGATAATAGTAGCAGATAAGCTCAGCCCATCTCAGCTGATTGCCCTGCCAGCAGAAAATATTGCCGGTATCGTTTGTGAACATGGTGATTTGGTTTCTCACACGGCTGTTTTGGCTGCTGGTCTGCATATACCAGCTGTTTTTAATTGCGATGGCATACTCGATTTGTGTGCTGCAGCTCAAGGGCCAGAAGAAATTTTAGTAGACGGCTCCAGAGGTCAGGTCAAGCTGAATCCAGCACTATGCAGACCGGAGATGTCTTTTGCCAGCGATATTATTAGCAAAGAGCAGACAATAACGGCTGATGGTGTCAGACTTGAGCTGCTGGCTAATATAGTAAATATTGATGAGTACAATAAGGTCTATGAAGTAAACTGTGATGGTACAGGCTTACTGCGGACCGAAACTCTTTTT
>CAZHQX010000151.1:0-4052 GCA_964534195.1 uncultured Oscillospiraceae bacterium | reverse complement strand
TCCTGTATTAATTGTAGACCGTCCAAAGAAATAGCTCCTTTCTCTGTCTTCTCATTATCTTTGAGAAGTCTGATTCACATCAGCGTCAATCCGACTAATCAGCTGACACATCCGTGTGCTTGACCAATCGCGTCTATCAGATGTTAAGAATCGACAGAACTGATGCAAGCAGAGCCAGGATAGCATATGTCTCGACCATAGCAGCCATAACCATAGCCTTGGACTGTTCCTCCGGACGTTTTGCGACCAGAGCAACACCAGCTTCTGAAACGCGGCCCTGATAGATAGCTGAAAAATAGCCTACGAATACGATAGGAAGAGATGCCACTAAATAAGCAAGTCCACGCTGCCATGTAATATCCATGCTACCACCCAGCATACCCGAGCTCAGCATGATCATAAACCATGTCAACAGGCCATAAATGCCCTGTGTGCCTGGTAGAGCCTGTAGAATCAGCAGCTTGCCGAACTTGGATGGATCCTCAGTAATAACGCCATTGGCTACTTCACCAACACGGCCAACAGCACGCGCAGAAGCGATTCCCGGCACAAGAGCAGATACTGCACCGGCCAGCAGTGTGAGTACAGGACCCAGCAATTCGATAAATTCTTTCATGATTAGTTCCTCCCGATATTGTCTATATATTTTATTTATTGATAACTACTTTACTTTCGTTCAATTGAACATATTTAGTTTTTCTGCGTAGAGGCTTCCATAGCCTGCCACCACCCTCAAAAAACTTGCCGAAAAATTCAACGTATTGCAGTCGGCTTGTATGAACATAGGCAGATAGCGCAGATAGAGCCAGGTTTAATGAGTGTCCAAGCAATCCGACTATAATGAATACTACGATGCCAAGAGGTGTGGGGCCTAACAAGAAGCCAAGAAGATTTACAACCATAGCGATAACACTGGTTGCAAGAACCAGGGCAAGTATACGCGTATATGACAGAATATCACTGAAATAACCGGTAATATTATAAAGCGATAATAAGCCCTTCAGCAGTCTCATTACTGGATTTTTAGCATCTCTGCCACCAAAAAGCAAGAGTACGACCGCACCGGCAAGCGCCATATATTTGCCTATCTCTCCTCCAATACTGCCTAGCATAAGTCCCAAGCCTGTTATAACCAGATACCAGGGCGCGATGTCAAGTAATCCATCCTTCAGCATGCCTGCTTTTGCCAGGATGTAAATTCTAGCACCCATTCCGGCATAAAGATGAAGAACACCGAAGACCATGCTCCATATCATAAGCTTGGTCGGGTCAGACATAGGATCAAACCAGATTGCCGGCATATTGATCTTACCATCACTGATAGTTGTCAACATATTACCGAAGAATCCACCGAACATAGCACCCCAGATGATCGAACCAATACCGCTTAAGAAAAGCATCTTAGCCATACGCCCCAGCTCACCGCTTGCTTTAACCTTCCAGATCAAGAACGCGCATAATCCAGAAAGCATTAAACCATATCCTACATCACTCAGCATCATGCCGAAGAAGAAAAAGAAGAAAGGCGCTAACAACGGTGAGGGGTCAATATCCTGTACAGACGGAGCACTGAACATTTCAACAATAACTTCAAACGGTGCTACAGACTTTGGATTCTTTAAAAGTATAGGATGCTCTTCACCCTTATCCGGCTGTCTGATATCAACCGCAACCATAAATTCTTTATTTAATGCACTTTGAACTTTTTCTGCCAGAACAGAAGGTACCCAGCCGCTTAACCAAAATGTACTTTTGCTGCCGGCGACAGATTCCATAGTGCTATATTTTACACTTCTGATCAGGAAGAAGTCATGGAGCAGCTGGAAGTCACGTGATGCGCCAGCGATTTCCCTCAGCTCAGATTCCAGTGTATCCTTCTCAGCCTCAAGCTTGTTTATCTGATCGGCGGCCATGGTACTCAGCTGCTTCGCTGTTCCCTGCTCACCCTGGAGCGGCATCTGACGGAAGCCGATCCTTCTAAGAGCTGACATGGCAGTTTCAGCGCGCGGCTGCCAGACTGCCAAAGCTATGAGTATATGTGCTTCATCCTGCCGAAGTACCTCAATGTGGTATTCAGGAGAGTTTTCATTTAGCTCGTTTTTCAGCTCCTGAAGCTGCTCCTGTGTGTCTATACTGCCTAGATACAGCTTGGTTTGATCTGTTCCTCTGACAGCAAGATCAATATTGATACCGGTCCACGGCTGGAGCATATCCTCCCGGCTGCGCAGCTGGGCGATTTTTGTCATAACTTCATCAAGCCTGATTCTATTTCTCTCAAGCTCTGCCAATCTGCCCATGATCTGCAGTTCTCTATTACCTGCATCGAGAAGCTGCGCGTCAGTAGCTTGCTCAAGATTTTTACTCTTTTGTTCCAGAATTTCATTGCACTTCTGGATAGCAAGCTCTAGCCTTGACATCGAGTCAAGAGATGTTGTATGTGCTTGCTCATCAGCTGATGGCTGATCGGCTGTGTTCTCGAATCGATCAGCAAGCCAATCGTTCGCAGCTGGCTTAACAGGCTGTTCTTCGAGCGCTTTTTCAACATCAGCTTCTGAGTCGCCGGGCTGGACAGTATCAAGCTCAACCAGACCGAGCTTCATCAACGCATCTATGACAGACGACTTGTCCTCGGCCATACCGATGACTGTCATATGACTCATTTTAACGATCGACACTGTATTTCACGATCCTTTCCGCTACCGCATCCGCAGCATCATTGATCACATTCTCAGCCACATCAAGATCTTCGATCTGCGCGGCCTCTGTCTCGATATTCTCAACCTTTTTCTGAGTCTCGTCTATTGCAGCGGATTGCTCCTGTTCGGCTTGTTTACGAGCGGACGCAACAATCTCAGCAGCTTTAACACGTGCTTCTTCAACAGACTTGGCAGCCTGCTGCTTCGCAGCCTCGATCAGCTCATCTGCCTGCTGTTCAGCAGCTCTGATACTGCCGATAAAATCCTGATCAACCATGATTAATCCTCCTGAAGAGCGTAAAAAATAACAGTCGTGCGAATTATATCACAACTAACAATCATATGCACTCAAAAAGTTACCGGAATCAGGCCTCTATTGCAGCCATTTGTCTAGAGCTCATTGAGCGCATTATGAAATAAAGAACAGCACTGAGCAGCCACGGTAAAATAACAAGAGCGGCAAAAGCCAAGGGCCAGATAGCGGATAGCAAATAAGCGGGCAACACGCAAATCGCGATCAGTACTAATGCGGCAAGCATGCCGTAAAGCACATTAAGATTTTGTTTAACAGCTCTCTGCTCATTGTCCCAATTCAGCTTAGGCCAGAGCAGGTCGAAAATTATACCCGCACAAGATGGTAAAGCGCAGGCACCGGGGAGAACTGCCAATACCGGAATAACAAGCCAGAATGGCGGCAATACCAATATGACGGCAGCAATAACAGCCACCAGGGCACCGGCCAGAGCCATTAAAACTCCGACGGTGACTTTTGCCAGGAGCTGTTTGCTATAGGAGACCGGAATCATTTTCATGACATATAGCAGCTTGCCCTCACGTGATAACGCGCTGGCCGCGATACCGTTGGTGCCTGCGACAAAAGCTGAAAACGCGAAAACGATCATTAAAACAACTGTAATTATGAAATCAGAATCAGCCTTAACCATAGACGCGGCTTGTCTCAGCTCCGACAGCGTTTCTGAGAAGCTGCCCTGTGTCATCAGTGGCATCAGCAGAAATATCGGCCAGAGGAAGTTCATGATGACGTTGTTCATCAAGAAAATCGGTGTACGGATCAATAGAAGTGAGTCCTTGATCACCATAGTCCAGAATAGGCTGCCTGCTTTGCCGACTGACTCAAGCTCCTTGCCATCAAGGCGACGCTTACGGCCACCTGACATAGCTACACTAACAACGCCCTGGAAATAAAACGCTCTGCCAACCAGCAGCACGATCAGCCAGGAAACTGCGGCAAAAAGTATCAATAGTAGCAGATCGATCAAGTTAAGACTGGAACTGCCATGGGCAAGCAGCCTCGAAGCCTGAGCAACTCCTGGAAAAACAGACGAGGTAACATTA
>CAZHQX010000150.1:0-4052 GCA_964534195.1 uncultured Oscillospiraceae bacterium | reverse complement strand
CTGCCATTATCATATGTAAGAGTAGAAGTTCCGATTTTGATCACTACTCGTTTAGCCTGTTTGATCTCATTACGCAGGAATTGCTGTGCTGCAACCATCTAGTATTTCTCCTTACAACTATTCTCGAATTAGAATAGCGTGACTCAACGCAAAATGCAATCACCTGCTATGCATAATATGGCGAGTCAGCAGCTTACCGAATTACACAAGCTATGAAGCAACACTATTAGCATAGATAATTGATTATCAAAAATTTGTGTTTGACACCTGGTCTTGATGATAGTTATAATTGCAATTGTTGTTTAGTATAACTAAACCTGAAGTTTAAATGTGATCTTTGATCAAACAACTTTTTGGAAGATGGAAATGAACTTCCGGCTCTTAAAAACTTCGGGGCATGCAAGGAGTAACGGCATGAATATTGGCGAGAAAATTAAGTTCCTGCGGCTGTCGAATCAGTTAACGCAAGAGGAACTGGCTGACAGATGTGAATTGTCTAAGGGATTTATTTCCCAACTTGAGCGCAATATGACTTCCCCTTCTATTGCAACTTTGAGAGATATTCTTGAGTGTCTAGGCACTGATCTTCCATTGTTCTTTCAGGAACAGGCAGAGGATAAGGTCGTATTTACAAATGATGATTTTGCGATCAAGGAAGATGCGGAGCTTAAGAGTTCAATCTGCTGGTTAATTCCAAACGCGCAAAAAAATGAAATGGAGCCAATACTGGTCACGATCGAACCTGGAGGCCAGACCTATCCTGACAACCCTCATGAAGGCGAAGAATTTGGATATATCTTAGAGGGAAATATAACCATTGTACTGGGACAACGCCGACTCAAGGCTAAGAAGGGCGAGAGCTTTATGATAAGTCCAGGGGTTCCTCATCATCTTGAAAACAAGGGCAAAAAACAGGCAAAACTGCTCTGGATCTCCACTCCGCCAAGTTTCTGATTTGCATCATTACCTGCCAGTGCAGCGTTTATCATAGGAGGCATCATGTTTAATAATCTAAAGAGAAGTCCAGCCATTAAAGCAAAAGTATCAGAGAACACAAAAACAGGGCAGCTGGCTGATTCAACTGGTTCATCTCATATCATTGAATTAATCGATGTCTGCAAATCCTATGGTGATACGAAGGTGCTCGATGACATAACCTTCTACATTAGGAACAATGAGTTTATCACGCTTCTGGGTCCGAGTGGATGTGGCAAAACAACGACTCTCAGAATCCTGGCAGGATTCGAACAGCCTGACAGCGGATCAGTTACTTTTGAGGATAATGACCTGCTCATCGTTCCTCCCTATTTACGTAAGGTTAATACGGTATTTCAGAGATATGCCTTATTCCCGCATCTCGATGTGAAGGATAATATCGCTTTTGGTCTAAAATTGCAGAAACTGCCTGCTAGTGAAATAACATCAAGAGTTGAGCAAGCTTTGAAAATGGTTGATCTTAAGGGCTATGAAAACAGATGGGTCGATCAGCTTTCAGGTGGACAAATGCAAAGAATCGCTATAGCAAGAGCGATCGTCAATAAACCTCGTGTGTTGCTTCTTGATGAACCTCTTGGGGCTCTCGATCTAAAAATGCGCAAGGAAATGCAAATTGAACTCAAACAAATGCAGCAGTCGCTTGGTATTACTTTTGTGTACGTAACACATGATCAGGAAGAGGCTCTGACAATGTCGGATACTATAATTGTCATGAAGCAGGGTCGTATCCAGCAAATTGGCACTCCTACTGATATATACAACGAACCACGTAATGCCTTCGTTGCTGATTTCATCGGAGAGAGCAATATAATCCCAGGAAAAATGACAGAGGATTTCAAGGTCGACTTTTGCGGATATAGCTTTGTCTGTGTCGACCCGCGTTTCCAAGAAGATGATGTTGATGTAGTCATCAGGCCTGAGGATATCCAGATAGTCAGTGCTGAGGGCAAGGCGCTGCGAGGAAAAGTGAGTTCGCTTGTATTCAAGGGAGTCCACTACGAGATGACAGTAGATACAGATAATTTCAGCTTCATGGTTCATAGTACCGACCCGGTCACACCTGGAAACACAGTCGGTCTTCATTTCGACCCTGATGAGATCCATGTCATGGCCAAATCTGATTTTTCTCCAGACAAGGCTCAGCCAGAGACCAGTTTTGACGATGATATAAGCAATCAGGAGGAAGGCACATGGTGATGCGAATGCAGAAACTGGCCGCTCCCTACATGATCTGGATGGCGGTTTTTACAATAGCACCTCTTCTTCTTGTTGCTTTTTACGCCTTCAGCGCTTATGATGCAGCCGGCAATTTGTACTTCACTTTGGAGGGTTTTCGCAGTATTTTCAGTACTGAAAGTACAGTGGCGCTGGATTTTTTAGGTCTTAGCAGCATCTGGCATATAGATTTGCAGGTACCAATTTATATTAACGTTTTTGCTAAATCTCTGAGCCTGGCTCTCGTCAGCACACTTATCTGTCTTATAGCCGGATACCCTGCTGCTTATATACTAGCGCAACGCAGCAAAGCTAAGAAGGGAAACAGTTTTCTTCTTTTTCTATTCGTATTGCCAATGTGGATGAATGCCCTACTGCGGACTTATGCCTGGTTAGCCTTGTTAGAGCCAAACGGAATTATCAATAGCTTCATCGGCATGTTCGGACTTGGACCTATTCAATTTCTTTATAATGATTTTGGTATAGGACTGGGAATGGTATATAATTATCTGCCATTTATGGTTTTACCAATTCATTCTGTTCTTCTGAAAATTGATAGAAGTGTTATCGAAGCAGCAGAAGATCTTGGCGCCAATAAGAGACAGACTTTTGCCAGGGTGATATTTCCACTTAGCCTGCCTGGAATATTCTCAGGTATAAACATGGTTTTTATGCCTGCAATGACGACATTTCTTATCCCTGACTTGTTAGGAGGAGGCAGATATCTGTTGATCGGCAACGCTATCGAGCGTCAATATATGGTGTCACGTGATTACACAGTTGGTTCAGCTCTATCAATACTCTTACTTGTATTTGTACTTGCGAGCATGCGTGTTCTCACAAAATATGAAGAGGACAATGCTGGGGGAGGTGTTCTGGGATGAGGAAACTTCTGAAGAACGGATATATGTTCCTGATATTTGCTTTTCTCTATGCACCTGTCATCGTATTGATCATATTTTCATTTAACGATGCCAAATCGAGGGCGGTCTGGGGTGGATTTACTTTCGAATGGTACCGGAAACTTTTTCAAAATTCAGATATCCTGAGTGCATTGCGGGTGACACTTATTATTGCTCTATTATCTGCGCTGATTTCAACCTTTGTCGCGACAATCACCTGTCTTGGCCTGCAGTCCATGAAGAGGCGGCTGCGTTCAGCAATTATGCAGGTGACCTATATCCCGAATGTAAGCCCGGATCTTGTAACAGGTATCTCATTGATGCTCCTGTTTTATTTTATTGGAATCAAAACAGGCTTCCCTACTCTTTTGATGGCACATATAGCGTTCAATATCCCGTATGCAATACTATCTATTTCGCCAAAATTCAAACAGCTGGATAAAAACATTTATGAAGCAGCTCTTGATTTGGGCTGCAAGCCCTATCAAGCAATCATCAAGGTAATTCTTCCAGAGATCATGCCTGGAATAGTGACAGCTCTTATTTTAACATTCACATTATCGATTGATGACTTTGTGATTAGTTATTTCACAGCAGGAAACCAGATATCTACTCTGGCTATAACCATATATTCAATGGCTAGAAAGAGTGTAAATCCCCAGATAAACGCGTTATCAGCACTGATGTTTATCACAGTTTTGATACTGTTGATTATAGTTAACATTCGCTCAGGCAAAGATTCAAGAATTAAAACCGGAACCAGAGGAGGAGTAAAATAATGATGCGAAGAACCTTAGCATTGGCAGCAGTATTAATCTTTTCAGTATCACTGCTGCTCACATCCTGCGGTGGCAAAGACCGCAGCAAAACACTTGTTATTTACAATTGGGGAGAGTACATGTCCAGGGAATCAGACACCTATACCTTGTACGGACAGGA
>CAZHQX010000149.1:0-4054 GCA_964534195.1 uncultured Oscillospiraceae bacterium | reverse complement strand
TTCGAGAAATAACTGCTCCTGGCAGCTATTGGGAGAACGGAGAGTGGGTTGAAACCGAGCCGCTTGAGATCAAGAAGGTTTATAATTTCCCCGAGATCGGCAATAAGGATATCTATTTGCTTCATCATGAAGAGATCGAATCACTGGCACTTAATATTAAAGGAGTTAAAAAGATACGTTTTTGGATGACCTTTTCTGAGAAATATCTCACTCATTTGCGTGTCCTCGAGAACGTCGGCATGACATCTATAGAGCCGATTGATTTTAATGGTCAGAAAATCGCGCCGATTCATTTTTTGAAGGCCGTACTGCCTGACCCTGCTTCGCTAGGGCCAAGAACCAAGGGCAAGACAAATATAGGCTGTATATTCCAGGGGGTTAAGGACGGCAAGCCGGTTAAGTATTATGTGTATAATGTTTGCGATCATGAGGCTTGTTTCGCTGAGGTTGGCTCGCAGGCTATCTCCTATACTACAGGTGTTCCTGCTATGATTGGTGCTATGATGATGCTGACTGGCAAGTGGCTCAAGCCAGGTGTTTATAATGTTGAAGAATTTGATCCGGATCCTTTCATGGAGCAGCTCAATAAGCAGGGTCTGCCCTGGCAGGAGAGCTTCGATCCGGAGTTGATCGATTGATTGATCATAAGACATAATTCAGTAACAGATCCATTTTAGAAAATGACAGTATGGAGGCAGGCAAAACCAGGTTTTGCCTGTTTTTGCCAAAATTGTAAAAAGTACAGAGGAGTATAATAATGCCTATAGATTTTACGAAGGTTCCAACACCTTGCTACGTTGTTGATCAGGATCTTCTAATAAAGAACCTGAAGATTCTTGACTATGTTCAGCAACAGACCGGCTGTCAGATTCTACTTGCCTTGAAGGGTTTTTCAATGTTCTCCGTAATGCCGTTGATCGGACAATATTTGCATGGGATAACTGCCAGTTCTTTGCATGAGGCCAGGTTAGGGTATGAGGAAATGGGTAAGCAGGTTCATATTTATTCACCGGCTTACAATGACAAGGATTTCGAAGATATTCTTAGGATAAGCGATCATATTGTCTTCAACAGCTTCAGTCAGTGGGAGAAGTATCGTCCGCAGGTCGAGGCTGTTGCTAATTGGCACATATCCTGTGGATTAAGAATCAATCCTGAGTATTCAGAAATAGCGACACCAATTTATGATCCGTGCTATACCGGCTCAAGATTAGGAACCACGCTGGAGCATTTTGCTGGCAGAAGCCTTGATGGTCTAGAAGGACTGCATTTCCACGCTATGTGCGAGCAAAACTCTGACACCCTGGAGAGAATAGTACAGGTTGTTGATGAGAAGTTTGAACCATATATCGGGCAAATGAAATGGATCAACTTCGGAGGAGGCCACCATATAACCAGGCCTGATTACGATATTGAGAGACTGATCAAATCTATTAAATTCATACAAGACAAATATAACGTTCAGGTCTATCTTGAGCCAGGAGAGGCAATAGCTCTCAATACAGGATATTTGGTATCCGAGGTGCTTGATACACTCACTAATAATATGGCGCTGGCCATACTGGATACTTCTGCAGCCTGCCATATGCCTGATGTACTTGAGATGCCTTATCGGCCTGAGGTTATTGGTGCTGGTAAACCAGGAGAGAAGGCCTATACATATAGGCTGGGTGGACCAAGCTGCCTGGCAGGAGATATCATAGGAGACTACTCCTTTGATGAGCGGCTTAAGCCTGGAGATAAGGTAGTATTTTGTGACATGGCACATTATACCATGGTCAAAAACAATACATTTAATGGTGTACAGCTCCCATCCATTGCTCTATATAGCGAGGAGAATGGACTTAAAATAATCAGAGAATTTGGCTATGAGGATTTCCGTAACAGACTATCCTGATCTGTCTCTACTACGTTTTGCTCCGCTTTTGCCAATGGGTGAAGGCGGAGTTTTTTTGATTGTTCAGCTAAATAGATCTAAGCTAATGGAGAAATCAGGGCGGTATCAAAGAAATATAACATAATATTAAATATTAGAATAATTATTACTAAATGATGATAAAATAGTATGAAATAGCGTGAATAAGAAATAAATGAATACTAATACATATTGGTTTTTGTATATAAGGAGGATCTAAAATGAAGATTTTACTAGACAATAGAGTTGTTGTTATCACGGGAGCAGGTGGAGGAATAGGCAAAGCTACCGCCATCAAGCTTGCCGAGGCAGGCACCAATCTGGCACTATTGGGAGGCCATAATATTTCCAAAATAAATCAGACAGCTGAGCTTGCAAGATCGTTAGGTGCAAGAGTATTTTCCTTGCCTGGAGATCTGACAGATGATGATTTTCTTGCTAGCTGCATTGATAAAATTTTCGATCATTTTGGACAGATCGATGTTTTGATCAATAATGCGGGAATAGCACATAATGCTCCTTTTGAGAAAACCGATGTTGAAGTCCTGGACAAGATATATCGGATCAATGTCAGAACACCATTCGTCCTAAGTCAGAAGGTGTTGCCATACCTGCGCCTGAGTGATCATGCCGCTATAGTAAACATTTCTTCATCATTAGGGCACAAGGGATATGCCGGACAGTCTGCTTACGCGGCTTCTAAGCATGCTCTCAGGGGAATGAGCAAAGCAATCGCCAATGAACTCTATACCGAGGGCATCAGAGTTCATACTGTCTGTCCAGGTGGTGTTTATACAGATATGCTGAGTGTTGCCAGGCCTGATCTCACCTCAGAGGGCATGATCATGCCGGATGATGTTGCGGAAACAATCCTGTTTCTGCTTCAGTACAGAACTAATGCGGTTATTGACGAGATTAACATCAGAAGAGAGGGTAAGCCTCCTTATGAGATTTAGTCAATAACAGATTTTTTCAGCCATTTTTTACCTCTGATTCGTAACGCGAAAAAGGTTGAACGGAATAGCCAGTCCGCATACATAGACAGCCAAATACCAAGGATGCCGATTTGAAGTGCAATTGCGAATACATAGCCTAAGACAATTCGCATGACCCACATGCTTATGATGGAGACGATCATTGTGAAGCTGACATCACCAGCTCCGCGCAGACCCCCAGGCATTACGAAGGATGCCGACCAGAGCAGCGGCTGGGCGATCAATGAGCTTACAAGAACAATATAGGCGAGTCTTGCGGTGTCTGGATCTTTTGTATATAAACCAATGATCAGCTTAAGTAAAGGCAAAATAATCAGGCTAAGAACCAGCATTGCTGCGCTGGCGGCAAGAACCAGAAATTTTAAATGCTTCTTGGCTTCCTTGGGCTGGCCTTTGCCAATAAGCTGACCAGTCAAGGTCGTCGCAGCAATTACAAGAGCATTACCCGGTATGAGTATCAGTCCGTTGACTGAATTAGTGACCGCGTTCGCTGCCATTGAGGCTGTACCAAGTCCTACTATGAAGGTTTGCAGGATAAGTTTGCCTCCATTAAACATCAGTTGTTCAGCACCTGCCGGGATGCCAAGTGAAAAGATTCTTTTTTGCATTAATGAGTCATATGAGAGAAAATCAGATCTTAATATTTGAATATCCTTAGAACCTCCTAACAGAGGGATCAGTATCAATATCGCTCCCACCAGGCGTGCCAGTGAAATACCGGCAGCAGCACCATCGATGCCAAATGCTGGTGTATTGAGCCTCAGTATTCCCCAGTTAAGAGAAATGCCATAAATCAGAGTATAGCTTAAGATAACATTTAGCAGATTCATTAGAATAGACACGATCATAGGAGTTCGAGTATCTCCAGCACCTCGCAATATTCCGAAAGCAACACTCAACAAAGCAAGCGGCAGGTAAGACCATAGATTGATGCGCATAAATGCCAAAGCATTTTTCATTACCTCAGGCTCAGCTTCAGAGTAAAGCATCTGCAGCAGCGGCTCTTGATAAATAAAAATCAACACGGTTATTGCCAGGCTGATGGCAAGACATGACAGTAATGCCTGCGCGGCTGCCTTGTTTGCAAGTAGTCTCTCGCCACGTCCGGTATATTGCGCGACTACTACAGTGCCGCCAACAGCAA
>CAZHQX010000148.1:0-4091 GCA_964534195.1 uncultured Oscillospiraceae bacterium | reverse complement strand
AATTCGGTTGAGCTTGCAAAAACGCGGAGTTAAGTCATGACGATGCCTAATAGCCTGATCATAGAAGTTCTCTTCATGCTGATAGCGATCACAGCTTTGCTGCTGCTGTCGATCTATTTGTATGTTCGTCTTCATAGGTCGGCTGCTCTGACAGCGCTGCAGGGGGCGGCAATTATCATGATCATAGCCTTCATATTTCGATTTATGAATAAAACCAGTTTGGATAAAACAGGCCATATAGATTTTGGGTTGCTATCTATTATTGCTTTTGTTATCAGCTTATCGTCAGCTCTGGTTTTTGTGGTTCTGCTGATCAGAGTCAGAAACAGAGGGCGAAGCGGTTTAAGCATGCCGCCCGATCTGTCAGTCCTTTTCACAGAGTTGGAGGATACTATCCTGATCTATAATAGAAGCAATGATCTTATTGGTGTTAATAAGCCTGATCAGCTTGAGGATATTTTTCCCGATAGTGATCACGGATTGAATCAGCTTGTCTCACTGGTAGATAACAGTATGAAGCAGAATCAGCAGGATGTTTCGCAGCTGCACTGTGACAAAAACGCGCTTGAGGCATATTTTCAGCATGGTATAGAATCTGTCAGAGATACCGGGAATATTACCGACCGCAAGGGCAGACAATACTTGCTTCGTGTTTCGCCCATATCTGACCAGATTCGCTCAGACCTTGGCATGTTGGTTATTCTTCACGAAATCACGCAAGAGAAGCAGCTGCTGACAGAAATTGAAAAGAGTAATCAGAGGCTGGAGAAAACGTGTGAAGAGCTTGAGAAGCGGATTGGTCTTGAACAACAGTTAGAGGCCGAGAAGCAGAGAATGTTTCTGCTCCAGCAGATTCAAAATGATATGGCAGATCGTTTAAACCATGTGATGGGAAGGCTGACGGAGATGGCAGCAAAGCAAGTGGTTTCGGAAGGCCGCCTGCTCTCGGAGCTGGCCGAGGATCTGCGTCAAATCTACAAGCAGGTCAGACAAACTGTCCATGGCATGCATAAACGACAAGGATAACAGGAATCAGAGGTGGCAAAAATGATACGTGTCCTGATAGCTGATGATCAGACATTATTTAGAACGATGCTCAGCGAGATCCTCGATAAGTATGGCGATATCGAAATCGCAGCTGCTGTTGCAGATGGACAACAGGCAATCGATCAGGCTGTCGCTACAAAACCTGATATAGTTCTTCTCGATTTAGATATGCCGGCAAAAGGCGGCATCGAGGCCGCAAGAGAGATCAGAGAGCTTCTGCCGGAAACGAGGATCGCTATATTGACTACCTTTGAGGATGTTGGCAGTGTAACTGCTTCAGCCAATGCCGGGGCAGACGCCTATTTGCTTAAGGATATTGAACCTGATGTGCTGGTTATGGCTATCAAATGTATTTTGAAAGACCTTGCAGTGGTACATCAGAGTGCTTTTTCAATTCTCTGCCCTGAGCGGGTCAATACGCTTGACGATAAGGGCAAATATGTTTTTGAGGGAAAAAGCTTCGACAAGACTGCAGTGATGATCTTCCGAATGCTGGCGCAGGGCTGCAGCAATCGAGAGATAGCACAGACTCTGCATTATAGCGAGGGTACTGTGAAGAATCGAATTTCGGCGATGCTGGCAGAAACAGGCTTAAGCGATCGAGCGGCTCTTGCGATGTTCGCTCTCAAAAATCAGATCGTCTGACGATCTAGTGGCACAGTGACATGGGTGTAGAAGCCGGTATCTTCGTCTGAACGGAAGCTTACACTTCCGCCAAGCTGCTTGAAACGCTGTTCAATTCCGCTAAGCCCCATACTTCTGCTGATATCCTTGCAGCCTCTGCCGTCATCGATCGCGTAGATCTCCAGGTGTTTTCCGGACCAGCGTAGGAACATATGCAGCTTGGAGGCTTGGCCATGCCGTATGGCATTCGTTATTGTTTCTCTGGCGAGAGTAATTACAGCTTCGTGCAGATCTTGCGCGATAATATCTGCTTGCCCGCTCATTTCAAACTCTATCTCGAGCAGATCGCTTCTGAGTTTTTTTAGCTCATCGATCAGCTGACTGGAATTCAGCGCTGATAAGCTGTCCATTTTACGAGAAGTGGCAAGCGTTGTAGTTCCGTGCAGCTCTTGGCTGCTTCTGGCGAGCATTTGCTTAAGATCGATTATTAAGCTCATTTGCTTATCCGGGTCATCTTCTCTGGCAGCCAGCTCACAAAGCCCGATCGCGACTGTTAGATTATGGCCGAGCAGATCATGTACTTCCTGGGCAAGCTTGCGGCGTGCAGCCAGCTCGTTCAACTCTCTGGCATTTGCCTGCAGCTGCTTTAATTGTCTGAGATTAGTTTTGAGCTCGACATTTTTAGCGCTCAAGGTATTCTGAAGCCTGTTTAGCTCCCGCATATCTTTTGCCAGTAACAGCCGGTATGAATTCTGATAGTTCCTGATTTTGATATCGAGATCAGATTGGTCTTGGGCAGTTAAGACATCATCCAGATCGCAGCTGACCTGCATTATGTCGAAGCTGCGATTTTTCAAAACCAGATTACCCTGATGATCATAGAGAGCGATGCCCTGAGGTAAACAGTGAATCACACTGTTATATGACAGCGGCAGAATATCAAGAAATCTGTAGCGTATCGCCGGTATTATGAAAATGATCAGAGCTGACGCTATACAGATCGGTGTTATGTCGAATACAGGGAAATTGAATATCCACTCAACAAGATCGAACTTAAATGCCAGATAATAGACGTTGATCAACAGTGGCAGAAGAGTAAGGGTCGCCAATAACAGACCGAGTCGCGGGCGCCCCTCCAGTGCCGGCTGGCGGAAGAATCCTCTGGCAAGCATAACAGCTCCACAGATCAGATAAAGATAGAGCCCTGCCTGTATTGGCAGAAAGAGAGGGCCGAAGCGGTCGCGGTAGAAATCAAAATAGGAATAAAACTGCATATGCCAGGGATTGGTCGCGACGACCAGAAATGAAAGTGTGGGGAAAATTGAAAGAACAAGCAGCATAGTTCTGGGCACGGCTTTTGCCGTTATGTAAACATAAGCGAAAATTATCAGGCAATAGCCCAGATACTGGACGCCGAAGTATTGAAGAACAATAAAAAACCAGCGTAAGGTTTCGTTCGGGGATACAGTTTTGAAGATCTTGGCGAGCAGCCAGATCATTATCATAGCAACGAGCGCCAGATAGCTGTTAAGCAGAATGCTCTTTTTGGCCTTAAACCAGATAAAAGCAGTCAGAGCAGCCAGAACTACGAAGGCGATCAGATGTGATCCTGTTATAACAGAAATTTCATAGGCTAGTTTTTCGGATACTTCCATAGGCCTCCTCTGATTAAATTAGCGAGGTTTTTCAAAGCGTTTACATGACACAATATCTTTGCATATGGTTATTATAACTGTTGTCCTGATGTTTGGTTATGGAATATCAATCAATCAAGTTGTATATCACATGATATCGCCACAAGTCATCAATAATGACCATGCTGGTCACAAATAATTACTCTTGACGCAAAAACATGGTACTCCATATGGTACCAGCGCTTCTGTCCGCTTCGCTCAATATCAGGTCTAATAAATATGTAGTGATCATGATCAGATTGAAGGAGGATGAGAAAATGACTGAGAATTATAATGAAAACGATGCTAATGCGCAGGCTGCAGCAAATGTTAATGAGAATGTTAGTTATACACAAAACACCACGACATCAGTGGAAGAATTTTTCGATCCGGCTGATATTGAGAAGAACAAAACGATTGCCGGACTGGCATATCTGCTGTTCTTCCTGCCTCTTATATCATGTCCGGATTCTCGTTATGGCAAATTCCATGCCAATCAAGGTCTGTTGCTGCTGATCTTCGGTATCGGTGGCGGTTTTATCCTCGGCTTGATACCAATTATCGGCACGATTCTGGCTATCTTCTATCCTATCGTAGTTATGGTTTTCGGAATCATAGGTCTGGTTAACGGGTTTCAGGGAAAAGCCAAACGCCTGCCGCTTATTGGCAAGATCAATATTATCAAATACTGATAAAGTAATCAGGAGGCCAATGTGAAAAAGGTATTAGCTCTTATACTTGCTATAG
>CAZHQX010000147.1:0-4123 GCA_964534195.1 uncultured Oscillospiraceae bacterium | reverse complement strand
GCCAATCTGCCCTTACGCTTGATGACTCTAACACCACCATCCTGTAAAAAGGCGACTCCCGCGGAATCATATCCTCGATATTCAAGGCGACTTAAACCATCCATCAGGATATCCAAGGTCTTATCCTGACCGATATAACCAACTATTCCACACATTTAGTTTTTCCTTCTTTCGATTGGAATAATGAAATCAGTGATTTCAGATACCGTATTTGCTGACGATCAGCTCTGTTACCTGGTCTGTCATCTTGGTGATCTCATCTATATCCTGGCCCTCAAGCATTACTCTGATAATAGGCTCGGTACCCGATGCTCTGACCAAAATGCGTCCTTTGTTACCCAGCTGACTCTGTATTTTATCGCAGGCTGCTTTGATATCAGTATCCTCCATCGCAGCGGTTTTTCTCTCATTGGGCACACGGGCGCTCTTGAGAACCTGCGGTAAAACAGTCATAACATTTTTGGCCTCATTAAGACGCTCGGAGTTATTGACCAGAGCACGCAGCAGACGCAGAGCACTCAACATACCATCACCAGTAGTTGAATGATCAAGGAGAATAATATGACCGGACTGCTCGCCGCCGATCGCATAGCCCTCTTTCAGCATTTCCTCAAGCACATAGCGGTCACCGACCTTGGTCTTAACCAGTTTAAGACCCCTCTCCTCTGCCATAATATCCAGACCCAGATTGCTCATAACAGTGACAACAAGAGTATCGTCCTTAAGCTGATTTTGGCGTTTCATATCGAGAGCGACTATTGCCATGATCACATCACCATCGATAACATAACCATTCTCATCCACTGCCAGCATGCGATCAGCATCACCATCAAAAGCAATACCGATATCACAGCTCTCGCGTCTCACAAGCTGACGCAGTCTCTCTAAATGGGTCGAACCACATTGATCATTAATATTAACACCGTCCGGCTCAGTTCCGATCGCAGCTACATCGGCGCCTAAATCGCTGAACAGGCCTGGTGCGATGTGAGCACAAGCACCGTTAGCACAATCAAGGCCGATCTTCATACCGCTGAGATCTACACCCATGCGGCGCTTCAGATGCTCGCTGTAATCACGTGACGCATTCTTCTTCTCTATACGATGGCCGAGCTGATCACCAACTGGACGTTCAGCGTTCTCATCATAAGACTTGACCAGTTCTTCAATTCTATCTTCAACATCATCCGGCAGCTTGTAGCCCTGGCTGCTGAAGAACTTGATACCATTGAACTCAAATGAATTATGAGAAGCAGAAATCATTACGCCGGCATCACATTTGTACTTGCGAACAAGATAAGCAATACCAGGTGTTGGAATAACACCACAAATAAATACATCTGCACCGGCAGAACAGATGCCTGCTACAAGAGCTGATTCAAGCATGGCACACGATATTCTGGTATCACTGCCAACAATGATCACAGGCTTATGCGTGCACTCGCCTGCAAGAACCTGAGCACCGGCCCAGCCAAGCTTAAATGCAAGATCCGGCGTCAATTCTTTGTTTGCTACACCTCTTACACCATCAGTTCCAAATAATCTGCCCATATTAGTCTCCTTGCTTATGTTTATTACTACTATTTAAATATCTTCTCATTTAATGTTCTGCATGAAAACCTTTTGGCAGTCATGCTTTTCTGAATGCATTATAGCATAATGACTCTGTTACATATATTTCATTCATAAAACTATTAATATTACTATCATGTTACAGTTGCATTGCCGTTCTGTAATATTTGATCTTTGCTGTTTTGTGTCTGAAGAACCTGCTTTTCCAAAGTCACTATTTTGGGTATAGTGCGACGATCTTTTCTTAAGGCAAACAAAAAGGCCGACAATGTCGACCTTTTGATATATTACAAATTCGTTACAGCATGATTTTTATTCTTGTTCACGGACACTAACAGTGACTGAAGAAGGTGTTATGAAGGTCGGCCTCGTATATAGCAGAGTACCTGTATCTATCTCTACAGGAACGGAAATTATGCCAGCCTGATCAATATCAGAAAAGTCTATATAAGCAGTCACATCAGATGCTCTAAGAGAGGTCACTGTATTTCTGCGGCCCATAACATTGACCTGAACCGTTTGAACCGGAATCTGAATCTCAAATCCTTTTGCCTGGGCGGCTTCTACGCCTCTATAGCTGAGAGAAACAGAGAAGGTTCTGTTGTCGACAGGATTCACAGTTACCTGCACATACAGCCATAGTACGATAGCTATCGCGATCGATGCCAGGCTAAGTACAACACGCTGCTTACGAGTGACTTTTGGACCAGCTGGATTAGGAGTCCTGCGCAGCAAACGACGCCATAGCGGCAAGGATTCATAATCGGAAGTCGCAATTACAACTGATTCAGCTTCACTTCTATTATCCTTAGCAGATCCGGTCTTCTTAGCCTCATCAGCTTTCTTAGCGGCTTTGCCATGGCGGCCTCCTCTAAACCAGCCAGATAAACCACCGGCTGCCTTAGTCGGGCTAAGCAGCTTATGCAGCAGTGTTCTCAAAGCATCTCCATTATCGAGGGTGTATAGTCTGCCCTCTAAGCTTAAGCTGATCGTACCACGCTCCTCGGAAACAACAACGGCAATGGTATCGCCGATCTCGCTGGCACCGATCGCGGCACGATGTCTCGTTCCATAATCGCGACGCAAATGATAATTGTCTGACAGAGGCACATGAACACGAGCCGCACTAACGCGTCCGTCACGGATCAGGATGGCACCATCATGAAGCGGAGAACCTTTATAGAAAATCTGCTGAAGAAAGGTTGATGAAACGGCAGCGTCAAGCTGAACAACATTCTCCTGTTCAACAAAATCTCCAAGCTTAGTAGATCTCTCAATAATTATCAAAGCCCCGGTAAAAGTCTCCGACATGCTCTCGCAGGCTCTTACGATCGATTCGATCATATTATGCACGGAACCTGATGATTCCCTGCCCTCTTCTTGTGTAATTGCGGACGAGATCATATTGAAGCTGCTGCGGCCGACGGTCTCGAGAGCTCTTCTCAGCTCAGGCTGAAATATTACAACAAAAGCGATTGCCAAAACAGAGATCGTATTATTTAGCAGAAAACCAACAGTATCGAGACCAATAAGACTGCATATCAGAGCGAATGAGATGATCAGGGCAAGACCCTTAAGCAGCTGCCAGGCTCTGGAATCACGCAGGATCTTAAGAACATAGTAAATTACCAGCGATGTTGCCAGCACGTCAAGAACGGCCAGCATTATATCAAGCGGGCCGCCGAAAAATATCAATCCACTAGTAAAGTCCCGAAGCAGATCCGAGAAAAAATTCCCGATATCTGACAACAGATCGCTATCAACCAATGCACCAGACCTCCGTATAGATAGTAAATCATATCATGACCGCCCCATGCAAGCGCATAGGGCGGCTGATTAATTTTAGTTATTCATATTATACAGCTTATCTGTCTTCACGGAAATAGGGCTGACCCAGGCTTGACGGTCCCTGCCAGGCTTTTTTCCTGGCATATGTTATGACCAGAACAATAATTGTCATGAGGTAAGGATATAGATCTATGAAGTACTGAGAGAATATTGGCAGCGAACCAATTCCCGGAACCTGATGAAGTCTGAATCCTACGATCTCAAGTGCACCAAACAGAAGCGAACCGGCAATTGCTTTGATTGGATGCCAGCGGATGAAAATTACAAGCGCCACAACTATCCAGCCTCTGCCGGCAATTATATCATCAAGCCACGTACCAACATTAATTACTGAAATATAAAAACCACCAAGACCACAGAGCATACCGCCGACTATAACATGTATATACCGAAGTGACGTTACTCTGATACCGGAAGCATCAGCAGCCGAGGGGTTTTCGCCTGTAGAACGAACATGAAGTCCAAGCCTGGTGTGAAATAAGTACCAGTATACAAATATCGCAACCAGCAGGCTGAGATAAATGAAAAGATTATGCTGTAGAAAAGCTGCACTGACAAACTCCATTACCGGGCCAAGAACCGGTACATCCTGAATCGCTGACAAGTCAGGCTTAAGTGGCTGTGCCTGAGCAAAAGCTCTGATCCTGGCAGAAGTAGTCGTCCCGGCCAAGGCTTTTCCCAGTGTGTTAGCGAAGCCGGTACC
>CAZHQX010000146.1:2845-4144 GCA_964534195.1 uncultured Oscillospiraceae bacterium | reverse complement strand
ATCGATCATAATCAATATGGCAGAAAAAAGGGCAGCAGGTAAAATAAGCTAACCTGCTGCTTTTTTTGCGAGCAATCACAACTACTGACCTCTCGGCTCATAGCGCATGAAATCAAAATCCACGTAACCGCCGATTTTCTCAGTCGCGTAACTGAACAGGGCAGCACGATAGCCGACGAAGTGACGAAGCTGATAGATCATCTTAAGTTCAGATCCAAGTCTTATCCACTTGACCGAATCATAGGAATAGTAGAAGATGGCAATATCTCTGCTGTCAGTGAAATCAAATTCAACCTTTAGGTGTACCGTATCCGCAAGAAGAGGCACACTTTCAACAATCACCTCATCCTGACCTTCACCCGTTTTCATGACGATCCTCTTACCATCGTCATCAACTGTAACAGCTGCAATGCCCCAACGCGATTGAAAAGCAGCGATGCCAGCACAGTCGCCAGTCAGCATACCGTTGGTATCAAGGCAGGTGTAAAAGCTTGATACCGGGCCCGTAGTACGCTGCGTCAAAGTATTTCTGGCATTCTCAAGGCAATTCGATAATTGACCATTCTTAAGTCTTAGATGCCCGGGTCTCTCGGTAACAGACCAATATCTATCGTCGGGATTGTGATTAAACTGCCAGGCAAAATGCAATTTATCAGTCTCATATTCGAAATCATCGCTTATGGTAAATGGTTCAGCCTTCTTCTCCTGCAGCGGCACTTCAAACTCATGTGGAACTTTCCCTTCAATACCAAGTACTGGCCAATCGTCTTGCCAGCTTACAGGCATAAGCACAGGGCATCTGCCGACAGAATCCCTATCTTGGAAAAGCATCGCGTACCATTCATTCTTGAATTTGAATATGCCACCCTGCGCAACACCATTATTCTGATAGCCCATATCGTCATCAAGAATAATCTTACCTGTATACTCACCAAGAAGCTCTTCACTTCTATAACACCATTGAATCCGGCGTCCAGAACCTGACTTGGGCCACTGAATCATCATCAGATAATAGTAATCACCAATTTTATGGATATGGCTGCCTTCACAGTTGAGACCTTCCACAACAGGTGTTTCAAGAAGGACCTGATCGATGCCTCCGGCTTTGACCGCTGTGCAATCAGATTCGAGTTCTTTGATATGTATGGTGCCATTTCCATACACTATAAAAACCCGACCGTCTTCAAAAAGAAGTGACGGATCATGATGGAAGCCAGGAATTACAGTGCGATGCCATTTTGACCCGGTCAGATCAGCAGTCCGATAGATATAAGTGTTTTGCATGTCATTACTGTTGAA
>CAZHQX010000146.1:0-2745 GCA_964534195.1 uncultured Oscillospiraceae bacterium | reverse complement strand
TCACCACATCTTCTTAGGACAGCGCTGCGATCTCGAAGCCGCACGCATCTCAACATAACAGCCGCACTGATGGCAGACGCCGTCGAGCAAATGCTCACAGGCCCGACATCTGTCGAGCCTGCTGGCATACTCTTGCGAATTTGTTCTATCTTTTGCCGGAATCGTTTTGATGTATTTTTGAACACTCTCATAGGTGCTCAAATCATCAAGCTCGGCCAGCAAACAGCGCTTACAAATTGATCGTGCCATAATTTATCCGATGGTGATCTCAATGACACTGCAGGCCGGCATCTTGAAGCTGAAGCCAGCTGCGTCTCTGTTTATCCCGGCAAAAGGCGTGATGCCTACGCGGTCAAGCTCAGTGAAGTCATTATGATCTTCCATGCTGCCGGCAAGAATCCGCGCAGTGACCTTCTGGCTGTCATCAAGTACTATCGGACACTCAATATCCTGAGCTGCATCAGCTGAGAGATTAGCCATTGTTATATGGATAACGCCATTCTGATCAACAGATGATGATACATCCAGATGAGGTATCTTGTACTCATCAGTACCAACCTCGCCGCACTGTACGAAGCTCTCGATCAGCGTTGCGTCATGATGATTCTTATAAAGATCAAACACGTGATAGGTCGGTGTCAGAACCATCTTATCGCCCTCTGTCAGGATCGGTGCCTGCAAGACATTTACAAGTTGAGCGATATTTGCCATAACAACTCTGTCACTATGTCTATTGAAGATATTTAGGTTGATAGCAGCAACCATAGCGTCACGCATGGTGTTCTGCTGGAACAGGAAGCCTGGATTTGTGCCCGGCTCGACCTGATACCATGTACCCCATTCATCGACGATCAGACCGATCTTGTTATCCTTATCGTACCTGCTCATAATGCGCATATGATTCTCGATCAGCTCATCCATGAAATAAGTTCTCTTGAGCGTCTCATAATACTCATCGATGCTGAAGCCAAGAGCCGCGCCCTTGTCGACCCAGCCGCCCGGCATGGTGTAATAATGCAGGGTCAAAGCATCCATAAACGGAGCAGCACTGGCCATCACCTTGTCAGTCCAATTGTAATCATCGACATTGGCACCGCAGCAGATCTTATAGATCTTATTGTCACCGTAATTGCGAATATAGGTCTGGAACTGGCGATAAAGATCAGCGTAATACTCCGGGCGCATATTGCCGCCGCAGCCCCAGTTCTCGTTGCCGACGCCGAAATATTTAACCTTCCAGGCCTCTGCCTGACCGTTCTCTTCTCTGAGCTTCGCCATAGGTGATACACCGTTAAAAGTCATGTATTCGACCCATTCGCTCATTTCCTGTACTGTGCCGCTGCCGACATTACCGTTAATATATGGCTCACAGCCGATCTGACGGCATAGCTCTAAAAACTCATGTGTGCCGAAGGAATTATCCTCGACAACACCGCCCCAATGAGTATTGATCATTTTCTTGCGATCGCTCTTCTTACCGATGCCATCCTTCCAATGATATTCATCAGCAAAACAGCCGCCTGGCCAACGCAGGACAGGTGTTTTAATGTTCCTGAGGGCTTCAACCACATCTGTGCGCATGCCCTTCTCGTTTGGTATCTCAGAGTCCTCACCCACATACAATCCGTTATAAATACATCTGCCGAGATGCTCGGAGAAGTGTCCGTAGATATTTCGGTTTATCGTGCTTCCCCGTTTTGTTGCATTAACTATCAGCTTACTCATTTTAGTACCTCCAAAATCATCAAATAATACTGACTACCTTCTAGTATATGACCGTTTTCTAGCTTGTTCAATATCATTACGTGTCACTTAATCATCATTTAATGCTACAATGACATCGTAACACACTAACAGATTTCTATTATTGCGAGGACGACAATACATGTTTCATATTATAGACAGCGGTTATGCATTCACTCATCATACTGGTATTGAGATCAATCGTCCGGGCGGCACATCACACTATGTGTTTGTTTTTTTCCGATCACCATGTGAGTTCGAAACAGAGGATGGTTATATTTCTTGTCAGGACCATTATATATTGATGGAGCCAGAGATTAAGCATCACTATCGCTCAAGCTTCAAGCCTTTTGTAAATGACTGGATCCATTTCGAGGCAGAGAGCCCGGCAGCGATAGAGCTGATCAGATCGTTTGGTCTGATTTTGAACAAGCCAGTGCCACTCGATGACGCTAAATTTGTTACACAACTGATCAAGCTGCTGCAAACGAACAGGCATATGATCGGAACAGATGCTTTTGAGGAGAGACCCGTGATTCAGAATAGAGCAGATGTCGATTCTCAACTAGCCGGATCAGGCAGCAAAAGCAAGCGCGATCTGGTTGATACCGGCATCATGCTAACGCTGTTTGAGTCCTTGTCTGCTTTTCAGACAAGCAGACATCAAGACAGAACATATCATAACTACTACCCGGCTTTTGCCAGTATAAGAAATGATCTGTATAGTCTGCCTCAGGCAGGGTTGCGCATACAAGAGCTGGCCGACAGAGCCGGTCTTAGCTTATCGCGGTTTCAGCATTTGTATCGTGAAATATTCATGTGTACTGTTGGCGAGGATATAGCGAAAGGAAGATTGAAGCGCGCTCTGTATTTACTGGAAAACAGCGACCTGCCGGTTGCGGTGATCGCGCAGGACAGCGGCTATACGAATGAGACGCATATGATCCGCCACTTCAATAAATATATAGGCAGAAGCCCGGGCCGGTATCGGCGTGAGCTTAG
>CAZHQX010000145.1:0-4187 GCA_964534195.1 uncultured Oscillospiraceae bacterium | reverse complement strand
ATGGCAAAGAAAATTACCGGGTATGTAAAATTGCAGATTCCCGCAGGTAAAGCTACGCCAGCGCCGCCGGTAGGACCAGCTCTTGGTCAGCATGGTATAAACATAGCCATGTTCGTAAAAGAGTTTAATGAGAGAACATCGAAGGATGTCGGACTGATTATTCCGGTCATCATCACAGTTTTTGCTGATCGTTCATATTCTTTCATTACTAAGACTCCGCCGGTACCGGTACTGCTGAAAAAGGCCTGCAATGTTGAGAGTGGCTCAGGCAAGCCAAACAGAGACAAGGTAGCGAAGATCACCAAGTCTGAGGTTATGAAAATTGCTCAGATCAAGATCGTCGACACCAATGCATCTGATCTTGAAGCTTGTGCCAGAATGGTTGCAGGTACAGCCCGCAGCATGGGTATAGTCGTAATTGACGACTAAGGCGAAGGAGTGAATTGAGATGAAAAGAGGCAAGAAATATCAGGAAGCTGCCAAACTGATCGATCGTTCCGCGGCCTATGAGCCCGCAGAAGCTATCGAGCTGGTTCAGAAGACAGCGACCGCTAAGTTTGATGAATCCGTCGAGCTGCATATACGTCTTGGCGTTGACTCACGTCACGCAGACCAGCAGGTTCGTGGTGCAGTAGTACTTCCTCATGGTACAGGCAAGAGCAAGAAGGTTTTGGTTTTCGCTAAGGGACCCAAGGCTGATGAAGCTCAGGCTGCAGGTGCTGATTTTGTTGGCGCTGAGGATATGATCGAGAAGATCACAAAAGAGAATTGGTTTGATTTCGACGTAGTAGTCGCAACCCCTGACATGATGGGTGTTGTCGGCCGACTGGGTAAGGTTCTTGGTCCTAAGGGACTGATGCCTAATCCAAAATCAGGAACAGTTACAATGGACCTGACCAAGGCCATCGAAGAGATCAAGGCTGGTAAGATCGAGTATCGTCTCGACAAGACCAATATTATACATTGTCCAATCGGCAAGGCTTCTTTTGGAAGCGAAAAGCTGCAGGATAATTTTAAGACACTGATGAGCGCTGTCATCAAGGCTAAGCCTTCAGCGGCAAAAGGTCAGTATCTTAAGAGTGTTACCATCACATCAACGATGGGCCCCGGCATCAAGATCAACACGACCAAGCTTGTTTGATTGCTGTTGAATTGACTGTCTGAAAAACTGAAAATAGTTCCTGTAAGCCAGAGACAGCAGGTGACTACTAGTAGTCGTAATTCCTGCCGAGGTTGCAGTTTATGCTTGTATTAGCATTGACGTGCCCCTCCGCCTCTGGCGAGAGGGGTATTTTAATACTGAACAAGGAGGTGCTGACAATGCCCAGCAAAAAAGTACTGGAATCTAAGAAGCAGATAGTTGCTGAACTGGTGAGCGAGTTCAAAGATGCACAGGCAATGGTTTTCGCTGATTACCGTGGTCTGACTGTTGAACAGGACACCCAGCTTCGTGCTGCTTTGCGCAAAGCAGGTGTAACCTACAGGGTCATCAAGAATTCGCTTTCCGGCCGTGCTCTCATAGACGCAGGTTATGAAGGTCTTGAGGATGTTGTTAAAGGTCCTACAGCCATAGCCTACAGCAAGGATGATGTTATTTCTCCTGCCAAGGTTATCAAGGAGTATGCTAAGAAATTCGACAAACTGGAAATCAAGGGCGGTACAATGGATGGTGCTAAGATCGAGATTTCCGATATCGAGCGTCTGGCTTCGATCCCGCCTGTTGAAGTTCTGCATGGACAGATCGTCTGTGGACTGATTTCTCCAATCGCAGGTCTTGCTATGCTGCTTAACGCTGTTAAGGAGAAAGCTGAGAATGCAGGTGTAGAGACAGCTGCAGAAGTTGCTGTTGCCAAAACTGAAGAATAATTAAGAAAACCTATAAGGAGGAAATTTAAAATGGCTAGTGAGAAAGTAACAAAGTTCATTGAAGAAGTAAAAGCTCTTACAGTTATAGAACTGGCTGAGCTGGTTAAGGCTCTTGAGGAAGAATTCGGTGTATCAGCCGCTGCTATGGCAGTTGCTGCTCCTGCTGCTGGTGCCGCTGAAGGTCCTGCTGCAGAAGAGAAGTCAGAATTTGACGTTGTTCTGAAGGCCGCTGGCGCTTCTAAGATCAATGTTATCAAGGCTGTCCGTGAGCTGACAGGTCTTGGTCTGAAGGAAGCTAAGGAAATGGTAGACAATGCTCCTTCAACCATCAAAGAAGGCATCGGCAAGGAAGACGCTGAAGCTGCCGCAGCTAAGCTGAAGGAAGCCGGAGCAGAAGTAGAACTTAAGTAATTAGTTCTTAACTGCGCTAAATAAAACGCTTTGAACGCTCGACTTAATTGCCTGTTTTCGGGGATGAATATTCCTGAAACAGTGCAGTTGGTCGAGCTTTCGACGTTTATGCTTAAGATGTTTCAGTGTTGCATTTGCCTGAAAAAAGCTTAAAAAATCATTTAAGAAAATCATCAAAATTACTGTTGACAAAATCGAGGTCTCTTGATAAACTCATTAAGCACCTCAGGAGCATGCGGTGCAGCACCTCACATGGCGGCGTAGCTCAGTTGGCCAGAGCATTCGGTTCATACCCGAAGTGTCGTTGGTTCAAATCCGACCGCCGCTACCACATGGCCCGTTGGTCAAGCGGTTAAGACATCGCCCTTTCACGGCGAAAACAGGGGTTCGATTCCCCTACGGGTCACCAAGTCGGGTGCTTAGCTCAGCTGGGAGAGCACATGCTTCACACGCATGGGGTCGTAGGTTCAAGTCCTATAGTACCCACCATGTGCGGGATTAACTCAGTGGTAGAGTGTCACCTTGCCAAGGTGAAAGTCGCGAGTTCGAATCTCGTATCCCGCTCCAACAGGATAGCCGGTGGATTCCCATCGGCTATCAATATATGGCACCATAGCCAAGTGGTAAGGCAGAGGTCTGCAAAACCTTTATTCTCCAGTTCAAATCTGGATGGTGCCTCCAAACAAGCGAAGACCTCCGCAAGGAGGTCTTTTTTTTCTTAGGAGGAACAATTTATGTCAGAAAAGCTTTATAAGCAGAATCGTGATCTAACAGCCCTTATGAATTCTTATCAGGAATTTTTCGCTGAATCTTATCAGAAACACTTGATGGCTAGCATCCATAACATGGATATGCAAGGGGATCCACATGAAATGATTCAAGCGGCAGTGGAAACTGAGCTTGATACCTGGTATTCGCGAAAACTGAAGGAGATCATTCCTGAGCTGCAGGCATCGGAGCTGATTCCTGATACGGAGGTCAGTGTTTCTGACTGGCTGGCTGATCTGACGGAGCATGAAATGCTGATATCACTTGCACTGCATGCAGCGATCATTTGTGACGATGCTATGCCGCGTCGTATTCTCATAAGACTTCATGAAGCAGGTCAGGATATGAGAGATAAGCTTCGTGGCATTTGTCTTGAAACTGACTGGACCTGGCAGGATGATCAGGGGGAAGAATTTGACGAGCAAAAAAACCGCAATCAACAGGTATGCTGCTCACTTATGAAAGTTCTTGGACAGTGGCAGTCAGAGGAAACCACAGCTCTCATTCTGGATAAATTTGCTGGTTTAAACAGGCCGGACGATAGGATCGCGGAGTCTGTTGGTCTCTATTTGATCAATATGGGACCGGCGGCTGTCAGCCCGATCATCGAGAAGATCGAAGCGTTATTAAGTCAGGATCCTGACAGGCAAATTATCCATGAGTATCTTATGATGTCTCTAGCTGCCATCGGACAGACACATAAGCAGGACGAAATCTTCGCTGTGCTTCGCAAGTCTTTCCGCAAGATGCAGAGTCCGCTTTTGGCTGCTGCTTGTATAGGCGATTATGGTGATCCTCGAGGCATCAGAGTGCTGCGCAGCTATCTTGAAGATAAACTGCCTGCGGTTGCTCCAGCACTGTTTCAGGAAATGGCATCTGCGATCAAGAAGCTTGGCGGCAATATGGATGGGCTGGTACATCCAATGTTCCCAATGGCTGAACGCGGTATGATGTCATGATCGCAGACGCTGGAATATAATAATGAGAAATCATTTTATAGCATATAAGTGAGTGCTTGACAGACTTATTAGTATCCAATATAATAGCACTTGCGTTTGCGGGATTAACTCAGTGGTAGAGTGTCACCTTGCCAAGGTGAAAGTCGCGAGTTCGAATCTCGTATCCCGCTCCAAACCGGGTTT
>CAZHQX010000144.1:1971-4224 GCA_964534195.1 uncultured Oscillospiraceae bacterium | reverse complement strand
TGGAGGTTCTGGTAAGAAATCGCAATATCGCGATGTCCAGAGAGAAGCTGCTGGAGAATGCCTGGGGCTATGACTACATAGGTGAAACGAGAACAGTTGACATCCATATACAGCGTCTGCGCAGGAAGCTGGGCTGGGACAGCTGCCTGAAAACAGTATATAAATATGGCTACAGGCTGGAGACAGAGCCATGAAGCTTTGGCATAAAATTCTTCTGGCCAGTCTGGCCTTGTATGCCTTGGCCTTCCATGCTGCCTCCATCTATTTTCTCAGCAGTACACATTTGTCAAATCTTGAGCAGGAAACTGCCAGAGCCTTCAGCGATCAGGCGATCATCAGAGAGCGCGTTGAGGCAGGTATACAGGCCGGCGGTATGCCGGAGGATCCGGGGCCGCTGATGCAGCGCTATTCTGCTTATTATGGATCGCTTGATATTGAGCTTGATCTTTATCGTGTCAGTACGGGCGAGATGTTTGGTTCTCTTGATCCGGGCAAGCTCGACCCCGCGCTTTTGCGGCCTGCATCTACTGGAAGCAATCAGACTGAACTGACAACTGAAGCACAGAAAACTTCAGCTGACACAACGGATTTTGTTCAGATGGCCGCGATCAGTACGCAGGAGACGGATGGCTCAAGAACCAGAATGATGCATGTCAGCAGCCAGCTGACCGGTGATCCTGATTTCATGTTGATCTATACGCGTGACATCAACCAAATATATGCAAGACGAACATCGATGGTCCAGGCTTTTATCATGATAGATATCATCAGTGCGATCGTGCTTGGGCTTGCTACTTATGCGCTGGCCAGACGTCTGACCAGACCATTGGTTACTCTGGGCGAGGCGGCGGTGCAGATCGCGGACGGACATTACAGTTTGGTCGTACCGGAGAGCCGTGATGAAACAGCTGATTTGACACGTGCCTTCAATAAGATGAGTGAGGCCGTACGGCAGCGTGAACAGGAGCTTGAACAGCTAGCCGAACAGCGGCAGCAGTTTATCGACAATTTGACGCATGAAATGAATACGCCGCTGACATCGATTCAGGGGTACGCGTCATTGCTGCAGCAGGCAAAAATGAATGAAGAGCAAAAGAGTAATGCAGCCGAGGTTATAGAGCGTGAAGCAAAAAGGCTGCGCGAGCTCTATGATCGACTGATGACGCTGATTCTGGCACGCAAAGAGGCGCTCAAGCTGGAAACGCTGCATTTGAATCAGGTTTTTGCTGAGATTGCGCAAACAATGATGCCGGCCCTGCGCGAACAGGGAATTGAGATCAAAGCAGAGTCTGCTGTCAGAGAAGTGAAAGCAGACCATGGGCTGCTGCTTCTGCTGCTTACAAACCTGATCAGAAACTCTATCGCGGCTTCAAAAGCTGGTACAACCATTACTATAGGTTCCTCACGAGTCGATGATAATACAGTTGAGATTTTTGTCGCTGACCAGGGCCGTGGTATTGAGCCAGAGCATATCGGCCAGATATTTGAGCCGTTCTATCGTGCTGACAAATCACGATCACGCAAAACCGGTGGTGTAGGACTAGGCTTAGCCCTATGCCGCGAGATCGCTGCCAGGCATGATGGCAGTCTGACAGCGGAGTCGAATCCAGGTCAGGGAACAGTTATTCGCTTCAGTTTTCCTTCTTAAGAATATACAACTCTGATACAACCATGTGCTTACCACGATACAGCGGCTTGCTAAACTGTAGTCACAGTAAGAGATTACAGCAGACGCTGTTTCGAAAGGAGAAAAACTATGAAGACTAACATTAACAGAAATCGCACAAGAAAAATGAGGGCAGGTAAGCTCACGCTTCTGGCAATAGCGGTATTGACCGCCGTCGCCTTGATGATGACAGGCTGCCTGAGATCACCGGTTGAGACAGGAGCGGTCACAAATACTGAGGACTCAGACGTAACTCCAGGTGGTGACATCGAAACAACAACCAAACCGACTACAGAACAAACAACAGAGCCAGAGACCTCTGAAACTACGACCGATCCATCCGACAGCTCAGATGAAACAACAGAAACAACAGAGCCTACGGAAACAACAGCTCCGACGCGCGAGCCCAGGCCAGAAGAGTCATCTATAACGATCGAACTTGAGGGCATGCCTGAGCAGATCGTCACAAGTCTGTATATGAGCGAGTTAGGCTACTCAATGTACTATGACAAGGACCGCTACAAGGTTATTGAAACCAGCAGCCGCTTCGATTCATCGATCAGCGTTGATGAGTATATGCCTGTGAC
>CAZHQX010000144.1:0-1871 GCA_964534195.1 uncultured Oscillospiraceae bacterium | reverse complement strand
TGATGGGCCTTGCGAATCAATTCGAGCACTTCGGCGTCGATCGCCGCGGCAGTCTGAGCTGATACAAGCAGCTGTGATTCACCGCCAAGATAAACATTACTTGTGGTCTCGAGGGCCATCATGTCGAAGTGTTCACTCATACCGAATCTTGTAATCATGGAGCGGGCGAGCTTAGTCGCCTGCTCTATGTCGTTTGCGGCACCGGAGGTCATTGTGTTGAAGATCAGCTCTTCGGCGGCACGACCACCGGTAAAAGTAACTATCTTATTGAAGATCTCTTCGCGATTCATCAGGACCTGATCATTTTCAGCGACCTGCATCGTATAACCAAGCGCGCCAGATGTTCTGGGTACGATAGTTATTTTATGGACCGGCGCTGAATCTGTCTGACAGGCAGCGACCAAAGCATGACCTATCTCGTGGTAGGAAATAATCTCTTTTTCTTTTGGCTGTATCGCCGCGTTTTTGCGCTGATAACCTGCCAGAACGACCTCGACACTTTCCTCAAGATCTGACTGAATGACGCGGTCACGACCTAAGCGGACAGCACGCAGAGCAGCTTCGTTGATCATATTTGCCAGGTCGGCACCGGAAGCGCCCGCAGTAGCTCTTGCTATGCTGAGGCAATCAACCTCCGTATCGATTTTTACATTTTTCGCATGAACCTTAAGAATTGCCTCGCGTCCTGCAAGATCTGGCAGCTCAACGGGAATACGCCTGTCAAAGCGACCGGGTCTCAGTAGTGCCTTGTCCAGACTGTCAGGCCTGTTTGTCGCAGCCAGTATAACAACACCCTTGCGGCTGTCAAATCCATCCATTTCAGTCAACAGCTGATTGAGAGTTTGTTCGCGCTCATCATTACCGCCGCTAAATCCTCCGGCTCCATCTCTCTTCTTGCCGATCGTATCGATCTCATCAATAAAAACTATACATGGCGCCTTATCACTTGCCTGTTTAAATAAGTCTCTAACCTTGGCTGCGCCCATGCCAACAAACATTTCAACAAATTCCGAGCCGGAGATAGAGAAGAAGGGAACATTTGCTTCTCCGGCTACTGCTTGAGCCAGAAGAGTTTTACCAGTTCCCGGAGGGCCCACGAGCAGCGCGCCTTTTGGCAGCTTGGCTCCTATTTCAGCGTAGCGGCCGGGGTTATGAAGAAAATCTACTATCTCAGTGAGCGCTTCCTTGGCTTCATCCTGTCCGGCCACATCCTTGAAGGTTTTGCCGGTTTGTGCCTGGACATAGACCTTGGCATTTGATTTGCCAAATGTCATTGCGTTTGCTCCACCTGTTTTCTTCTGCATATATCCCATCAGCAGACGGCCGAGGAAGAAAAAGATCAAAAGAGGCAGAACCCAGGAGGCAATGAATGTAACAATTGGTGAGGCTTCCTTAGGAACTATTCGTGTGAACTCTACTTCCGCTTGCTGAAGTCTGTTGGTCAGATCAGGATCAGGCATAGCACCGGTCGTAAACAGCTTCTCTTCGCCTTCGATTTCTGCTATATAGAAAACAGTTTGATCATCGAGCTCAAACTTTTGAATTTTCCCCTCGTCCAGATGTGTCAGGAATGTACTGTAATCAGTCTCTGTAATATCACGTTGAAAAAGTGTCGGGAAGACAAATGCGTTCAGTATCATTAAGATCGTGAACGCGACTACCGCATAATATACCAGTGGTTTCTTAGGTGTTTTCTGTTCTTGCATTCTGCATACTCCTCTTTTTCAGGTAATACTTGTTGGTCATATCCGCGGCAAGATCAGATTGCCGCCTATAGTTACTGTGATAGAGCTGATTCTATATGTTGATTTCTGATAGAAGCGTAACAGTCTGTGAACAATTGTTGCCAGTTTGTAAAAGAACTAAGCAGA
>CAZHQX010000143.1:0-4282 GCA_964534195.1 uncultured Oscillospiraceae bacterium | reverse complement strand
CGTCCATCTCTTATTTCCTCAGCAGTCTTAACAACAAAGTTAATAATATTAGGAATATCCTCAGCAAGCCCCGCGGCGTCGCGCACCAGACGAGGCACGAACAGAGCGATAACAATGGCCAGAACACCGATAATACCTAAAAACAAAATTATGATCCCGAATATTCTACGCAGCTTCTTTCTCTCGAGAAGCTTGATCAGTGGATCAAATAAATACGCAAGCACAAGCGCGTATACAAAAGGCGCAATAACCTGAGCAATGTTCCCACGTACTAAATAAATAATTACAGCGATAACAGCAAACAAAACAAAATCAAATATCGCCCTGCGATGACGTCCGAACTCTTCTGCCGCTGCTTCCTTGTTGATAATACGCTTTTTCTGTTCCAATTTGTTTTCCTCACTGATGCCCAAAATTAGTCAGATCTTCCGCTGTCCAAACTATTGTGACAAAAAAGCTCTGGCCAGTCTATTTTAACGTTTTTAACATCAGTCGTATAGTGCGCTCACGACATAGCTGAAGCTGCTGCTTGTTATCCCTATCATGCAGGAGCAAAAATCTGGTCTCCTGGAAGAAGGCGGTGAGCATGCCTGATATAACAAAGCGGCTGTCATCAGCGTCGATGGACTCACTTATGAGTCCATCGCGCAGCCCTGCCAGTCTTACAGTTTCAAACAGATCATTCATACCTGACACCAGCTCATGAATCAGCTCACAGTCCTCTGATATCAGAAGCTCGACCTCGCTTGAATCAAGACTCATGAACATAACCAGCAGGCTAGGAAATCTGTTACCTAGCATATCCACTATGTAGTCGAGTGCCTGCTCAATAAGATCCATAAAACCTTTACTCTCAACTACGAAAGATCGAAGCGCTTCATATTCTCTAATAACATGAAATCTTGTAGCTTTGCGCAGAAGCTCTTCCTTGCTGGAGAAATACTCGTAGGCTGTGCTTTTACCAATGCCGGCAGCAGCCGATATATCAGATATCTTCAGCTCATGGATCTGTCTGCCCTGATCAAGTAATTCAACTATACCGTTAAAAATAGCTATTTCCTTATCTGAGTATTGATCATTCGGTCTCACTTCTGTTCCACCTCTGCTTCATCATTCATATCAACTGTCATAAAACGTTTCTTGCTGTTCTTCCTGTGGAAAACATCGTAGAGTACGGGAACGACCAGCAAAGTGAGCAAGGTAGCGTATGTCAGTCCTCCGATCGTAACAACAGCCATCGGCTGCATCATTTCAGCACCGCTGCCCAATCCGAGCGCCATTGTACTCATAGCCAGAATTGTCGTTAACGCGGTCATCAGGATCGGTCTGATCCTTGTAGTACCGGCTGTGACGAGAGCATCCCGCTGGCTCATGCCCTCCTCGCGCAGTTGATTCACATAGCTGACGAACACGATACCATTATTAACAACAACACCCGCCAGTACCAGGAAGCCCAGCATCGCAATAACTGAAAGCTCCATGCCGCTTACCCATAATAGCAATAACCCACCGGTAAAAGCCAAGGGCAATGTGAACAGTACGATAAATGGTGACAGCAGATCCTGGAACTGTGCTACCATGATCAGATAGATGAAAATTACAGCCAAAGCGATCATCAAAACCAGATCGCCCATCGCGTCCTGAATACTCTCATTCTCGCCGGTTATTTCAAGCTCAAATCCGGCAGGCACATCATATGCAGCCAGCTTGTCATCAAAATCACGGCTGACCAAACCAATATTGTAGCCGTCCGCTACTTCTGCACTTACAGTCATATATCGAGACTGACCGCTGCGTCTGATCGATTTAAGGCTCTCAGCTTCTGTAATCTCAGCTATATCTTTAAGCTTTACAATCTCTTCGGTTCCGTCCTGCTTCTTGACCTCAAACTCAAAATCAGCCAGGTTATCTCTCGTAATATTAAGTCTTTCTGTATTGATCATAACTACAGGGTAGTCTTCCTGCTCAGCAGTCAAAACCGAAGCCTGAGTTTGCGCAGTCAAAATCTTATTCAAATCACCGAATATCTGAGCAACTGTCAAACCCTCTCTCATAGCCGCGGCCTTATCGACAATAACTCTTGTCTCTCTTCCTGCGTCCTCAAGACCGGTCGTCACCTTGGCAGTTCCTTCAACTTGCGACAATATATCGGCGAGATCACGGGCGATATCAGCCATTTTATCAAGATCATTGCCCTTGATATTGACCGCTATGCCGCTGCCGCCAAGAGCCGACATATCCATATTGGATGCAGTTACTGACATCTCTATATCGAGGTCAGCTGTTTTCTCGTAGATCAAGCGCTCAACATCTTTATTAGTAAGTGACCTGTCCTCACGTAGCATAATGTAGAAGCTTGTACCCTCACCAGAGCCGCCTCCCATGAGACCTGCTGTACCACCGCCAGCCATAGCACCAACAGTTTCAACCGCTTCAATTTCTAAGATGCGGGATGAAACAAGATCATTCATTTCATACGTATCTTCCTGACTCGATCCTTGTGGCATTGTCATGCTCGCACTCATCTGCGGCGAATCCATGTCAGCCATGAAAGCCGTTCCCATAACGGTTACACCATATATGCTGAAGGCTAGAAGTCCTGTAACCAGAACCAAAACGATCGCCTTGCGGTTCAGTGCGACTCGCAAGAGCTTCTCGTAACCATGACTAACGATATCGAACCAGTGATGCTCCTTCTCTTTGACAGTTTTGAGAGCAGTCGCTCCCATTGCCGGCACCAGAGTCAGCGCTATTATCAAACTGGCAATAAGACTGAAGGCGATCGTCAAGCCCATGTCAGTAAACAGCTGACGGGAAAGACCCTCAGTAAACACGATTGGCAGGAAAACGCAGATCGTTGTGAGAGTCGAAGCAAAAATCGCGCCGGAAACCTGTTTGGCTCCTTCAATTGCAGCTTTTGAGGCTGAATAGCCCTCATGCCGCAAGCGATAGATATTCTCGATGACAACTATGCTGTTATCGACAAGCATACCGACACCAAGCGCCAGACCCGAAAGCGAGATTATATTAAGAGTAACCTTACTGAAGAACATCATCGTGACCGCGAACATCAAACTGATCGGTATGCTGAAGGCGATTACAACGGTAGGTCTGATATCACGCAGGAAGAGCAGCAGAACCAGAATAGCCAGTAAGCCGCCGTAAATCAGATTCTCAAGCACGCTGCCGGTGATCATATTAATATAATCACCCTGATTCATCAGAGGGGTTATATTAAGACCTTCATAATCCTCCTCCAGTTTTTCGATCTGCGCACTAATAGCATTTGCGACCTCCGCGGTCGACGCAGTGCTCTGTTTCTGGAAGCTCAGCAAAATGCCTGAATTGCCATTTACCTTCGCATACATGTCGGCCGAGTTATCAGTCATCTCGATATCTGCGATATCTGTAAGCAAAACATCACCAACCGGTTCTATTTCCATAAGAACCAGCTGCTCCAGCTCCTCAATCGAAGCGAAACTGTCACCGACTTTTACCAGATGCTGCTCCTGGCCCTCACTGATATAACCGGCAGGCATACTGAAATTCTGAGCAGCAATCAAGCCGCGAACCATCTCTTCTGTGATTATATTGCGCAAATCTGCTGCAGCAAGCGCGTCTTCTTCTGCTTTGTCGAATTCAACCAGTCCCTTTTCAAGCTCTGCCTGACCGTTTTCTAGCTGAAGCTGTGCCTTGGCCAGCTCGGTAGCAGCTGTCATCTTACCTGATTCCAGCTGTTCATAGCCGGATTTAGCTTCCTTAAGTCCTTGCTCAAGCTGAGGCTTCATCGCGGAAATAGTCATCTTGCGAACATTTATATTCTGCAGCTCAGTTTCGATCGCAGCCAATCTGCTCACAGCTGTGTCAGCCTGACTATTGATCTGAGCGATCTGATCCTGGGTCATACCTGCGAGCTCAGGCGGCAGGGAAGCCGCAAGCTGGTTCATTATAGCCGCGAATTCCTCTGGGCTAAGCGCTGAAACACCGTTGGGAAAAACCTGACTGAGCATGGTATCAAGATCGACCACCTGCTTAAGTGCTGTCTTCTCCTGGACAAAAGCCTGCTCTTGTGCGTTCAGCAGAGATTCCTCCGCCAGCAAGCCGTTGAGACTGGCAATCGCATTGCTGACCTCAACCGTCGCTCTGGCAAGCTCATCCTTCTGCTGCGGTCCCTCTGTATCCAGAGCCTGCTGACCATCCTCCAGCTGAGCCCTGGCCTCATCCAATTCCTCACGCTTCTCATCGAAGGTCTTCTGCAGCTCAGCTCTGACCTGTTCGTTGA
>CAZHQX010000142.1:0-4307 GCA_964534195.1 uncultured Oscillospiraceae bacterium | reverse complement strand
TATATCCTGATGCCGGTATCGTTCTTGACTATGTCAGAAAAAGTGGTATGAGATTATTCCTTGATGAACCACTGCGTTTCCGCAATCGTTTGGATGCCGCGCAGGCCGATCTGGCTGAGCGCATGCGGCATATGCTGCTTAAGGCTCAGACTGTGGTGATCAGCGGTGAGCCAGCCATCAGAGGTACTGATCTTGGCATTGTTTTAGATAAGTGGCCTGGAGTTGCTGCTTTTGCTCAGATAGCTTCTTCTGGCAACGGGCTGCCCGGAGGCAGAACGATCGATATTCATGGCCGCCCGGCCGATAGCTTCCGTGGACGGGAGAACTTGCTGATCGATCTAGTCAAAAAGCGTGCCCAGGATGAAGGTATTGTGATTTTTACAGGGTCTAAATCACGCAGCCGCAGGGTATCTGAAATTATGGCTGAGGGAGAAGCGACAGGTGCTGTTATCAGCAGTCGTGCTCTGCCTCAGGGCTTCGTCTGGCCTCAGGCGGGCTTGCAGCTGATTGGTTCACAGGACATTTTTGGATCCGAACGTAGTGTTCGCAAGCGCAGACATGCTGGCGTTAAGATCGATCTGTTCAGTGATCTTGTGCCTGGTGAGCTTGTTGTTCATGAAGCTCATGGTATTGGCCGCTATGAAGGCTTATACAATATGGACAACAAGGGTATCAAGCGTGATTATCTGCAGATTCGCTATTCTGGTGATGATGTTCTTTATATCCCGATGGAGAGTCTCGATCAGATTCAGAAATATGTCGGTGCCGAAGGACGTGATCCTAAGCTCTCCAAGCTAGGTGGTCAGGACTGGAATAAACTCAAAGAGAAGGCCAGGACCTCAATCAGGAAACTGGCTACTGATCTTGTTAAGCTCTATGCTGAACGAAGTGCTGTCAAGGGCCATGCTTTTTCACCTGATACTATTTGGCAGCAGGAATTTGAGGAAGACTTCGCATATGAGGAGACTGATGATCAGCTTCAGTGTATTTCTGAGATCAAGGCAGATATGGAATCTGATAAGGTTATGGACAGACTTCTCTGCGGTGATGTCGGTTTCGGCAAGACGGAGGTGGCTTTTCGCGCAATGTTTAAATGCGTTATGGATGGAAGACAGGCAGTTATGCTATCACCGACAACCGTTCTGGCACAGCAGCATTATGAAAATTTGAAAAAGAGAATGGGTCAGTTTCCTGTTCGCATTGGTCTTCTTAGCCGTTTTGCTTCTGAGGCAATGCAGAAGGAAACCTTGAAAGGGCTGAAAAATGGCCAGATAGATATAGCAGTTGGCACCCATCGGCTGCTGTCTAAGGATGTAATGCTAAAAAATCCCGGACTGCTGGTTGTAGATGAGGAGCAGCGTTTTGGTGTTGATCACAAAGAGAAACTCAAGGCTCTGAGTCCGAACATTGATGTTCTGACGTTAACAGCCACACCGATTCCCAGGACACTGCATCTTTCAATGTCCGGTATCAGGGACATTAGCGTAATTGAACAGGCGCCGCACGATAGACGTCCGGTTCAGACCTATGTCATGGAGTATGATGAGGATATAGTGGCTGAAGCCTGCATGCGTGAGCTTGCCAGGGAGGGTCAGGTTTTCTATCTGTTCAATGACACCAGACGCATTATTGAGAAAACAGCACAACTCGAGAAGCAACTGCCTGGAGCGGTAATAGCCTATGCTCATGGCAAAATGGGTGAACGCAGACTCGAGGAGATCATAAACTCTTTTATCAATGGTGAAGCTGATATTCTAGTCTGCACAACTATCATCGAATCCGGTATCGATATGCCGAATGTCAATACGATCATTGTTGAGAACGCTGACCGTCTGGGGCTTTCACAGCTTTATCAGCTGAGAGGACGCGTAGGACGTTCGGACCGCCAGGCTTTTGCCTATATAACATATAAGCGTGATAAGATCCTCAGTGAAGTAGCTGAGAAGCGTCTGACTGCTATAAGAGATTTCACTGAGCTTGGTGCTGGCTTCAAAATAGCATTGCGTGATCTTGAGGTCAGAGGGGCCGGCAATCTGCTAGGCGCTGAGCAGCACGGACACCTCGACGCGATTGGCTATGATTTATATTGCCGTATGCTTGATGAGACTATCAAGGAATTGCAGGGCGAGACAGTTCAAAGCAGAACCACCGCCTCAATCGAACTTGATGTTGATGCTTACATACCCACAGCTTATATACCTGACGAAGGTCAGAGAATGGATATGTACAGGCGAATTGCCGCCATTGACGGGTTGCAGTCATGGCAGGATGCCATTGACGAGATGAATGACCGCTATGGTGATGTTCCCGCAAGTGCGGTAACTCTGGCTGATATTGCATGTGTCAGGAGCATATCTGAACAGCATGGCCTGACCAGAGTGTATGAGCATAAACCGAACGTTGTACTTGCGTTTGACGATCAGATCAAGCCTGATATGGGATTTGTTGCCGCTATGATGTCTCTGCCGCTGGCAAAAGGCATGCTCCTTTTCAATGCTGGAACTAAGCCTCATATCGTCTTCCGCCAGGCTGGCAGCAGCAGACCCAATATGACAGCTCTCTTACGTCGCCTGCTGAGCGAGGCGGAGGAGGCATTTCGCATGATGGGAAAAGACGGCTCAGATAGCACACCGAGCTGATTTGTGCTGTGTTGTTGCTTTTGGAGGCTGTTTTTCGTATAATGATGCAGCTAACTGTCCCGGTGGCCTAATGGATAAGGCAGCAGTTTCCGGAGCTGCTGATACGGGTTCGATTCCTGTCCGGGACGCCATAACAGAGACCGTCAGAGCTTACTGCTCTGGCGGTTTTTGATTTTTTGCTTGTGCTGGCAGCCGCTTGCATGTAAGAATACTTATAACCGAAATTGTAATTATGACTGCGGATTATCTTTCAATCACAGGAAGGTCGGAAATAATGAACGAACAGAAACTAGATTTTGTCAGACCACTGACTATCGGGAACGTCAGGCTTGATAACAATCTTGCACTGGCGCCCATGGCCGGTACTACTGATCTTATATATAGAAGCATCTGCCGTGAGCTGGGTGCAGGCTTAACCGTTACTGAACTTGTTAGCGCACGAGGGATCGTATATGATCCTCAGCTCAAAAAGACCTATCGCTATCTGGAAATAATGCCGGAGGAAAACCCAGTGGCAATTCAGTTGTTCGGCAGTGAGCCTGACGATTTCAGATTCGCGATCAAAACAGTATTATCACATCCTTTGCTTGGTCAGTGCGCCTTGATTGATCTGAATATGGGCTGCCCTGTTAACAAGGTAGTCAGACAGGGCGCAGGCAGCGCTTTGATGAAAAACCCTGAGCAAACGGCAAGAGTAATTTCTGCCAGTGTGGAGGCTGCGGCTGAATTTGGTAAAAATGTCACGGCCAAAATCAGGACTGGCTGGGATGAGGATTCGATCAATTGCGTCGAGATCGCCCGTATTCTGGAACAAGAAGGCGCTGCCGCGATTACAGTTCATGCCAGGACACGTGCGCAAATGTACAGCGGTAAGGCAGATTGGAGCCAAATAGCAAGAGTGCGCGATGCGGTCAGTCTGCCATTGTACGGTAATGGCGATATTGATTCACCGCTGAGCGCAGCTGCGATGCTTGATCAGACTGGTGCGGATGGTGTGATGATCGGCAGAGCAGCACAGGGCAATCCCTGGATCTTCGCTAGATTTTTTCCTGATTCTGAATTAGCGGCAGCTCTTGATTTTCAAGCAGATGATATGCCACCTAAGCTTACCAGAATTGAATGGATGCTCAGGCATCTGGATGGAATGATCGATCGTGTCGGCGAGGAGATTGCTATTCGTGAGATGCGTACGCAGACAGTATGTTATCTTAGAGGTACACATAATGCTGCCAGCTACCGTCACAGACTGATGCTCGCCGCGACAAGACAGGAAGTTGCCGCGATTTTGGCTGAATGGCTGCATGAGTGTTAAAAATGATAGGATGAATATGGAGGGTATAGGAATGTTGTTTGTATGCGATATCGGCAATTCCTCGATAAAAACTGGTGTTTTCGATGGTGAAAAACTATTATTTATTTCTGTTTTCTCAGCGGTTGAGCGCAGAACCGCAGATGATATGGCTGTTCTGCTGAATGGATCTTTTGCCCTGCATGGATTAGATCCGGCTCTTATCAAGGGTGCGGTCATTGCGTCTGTGGTTAAGCCACTCACTGCTGTCGCTGCAGCAGCTATTGAACGGTTGATGCATATCAAGCCTCTTATTGTCGGTCCAGGTGTTAAAACGGGCCTGAACATAAAAACTGACATACCATCCCAGCTTGGTGCAG
>CAZHQX010000141.1:0-4396 GCA_964534195.1 uncultured Oscillospiraceae bacterium | reverse complement strand
GAATCTATCAGCGAAACATAAAACTAATGCTAAATCCGGTCATAAGCACATGCTGGCAAATCTTTTGAAACAAGTACTTGCGGCACCATTTTTCCTGTGTTATAATCATCAACGCTGAAACAAGGCCCTATGGTCAAGCGGTCAAGACGTCGCCCTCTCACGGCGAAAACAGGGGTTCGATTCCCCTTAGGGTCACCACAGCATCAAACCTGCTTCATATGAAGCAGGTTTTTTCTTTTCATTTTTCGCGGACCTGAAAATATCCCAGCCATCACTACGAAGCGACAACCGGGATAAGCAAGTCTTTTGCCAATATATTATTTATTTATTCTCAGTGACAGGACGTTCATTCATGCCGATGTATTTACGGCGCTTCTGAACACACTTGTATGCAGGGCGCAGTATACGTCCGCCGCTGACGAGCTCCTCGATGCGATGTGCGCTCCAGCCGGCGATTCTGGCAACTGCGAATATCGGTGTGTAGAGCTCAGGCGGTATGCCAAGCATATTGTAAATGAAGCCTGAGTAGAAATCGACGTTCGCGCAGACGATCTTATCGCTCTTCTTAACATTGCGGAAGACCTCAGGAGCCATTCTCTCTGTCAAAGTATAGAGCTCATACTCCTCTTCCTTGCCGGCCTCATAAGCGAGCGCACGTGCATAATCACGGAGAAGCTTGGTACGCGGATCAGAGAGCGTATAGACTGCGTGTCCGATACCATAGATCAGACCTCTCTTGTCATAGGCATCTTTTTTAAGGATCCTGGTCAGATACTCAGCGATCTCCATCTCATTGCGCCAGTTCTTAACTTCCTTCTTCAGATCCTGCATCATATCGTAGGCCTTGCCGCTGGCACCACCATGCTGTGGTCCCTTGAGTGAGCCGATGGCTGCAGCGATAACTGAATAAGTGTCAGAACCGGATGATGTAACAGCCTTAGTGACAAAAGTCGAGTTGTTGCCGCCGCCATGCTCGGCGTGCAGTACAAGCGCCAGATCAAGTATGCGGGCCTCGAGCTCAGTAAACTGGCCGTCCGGTCTGATCATATGCAGAATATTCTCGGCTGTATTGTAATGTGGCTGTGGTGAGTGCAGGAACAAACTCTGTCCGTCCACGTAATGACGCTTAGCCATATAAGCGTAGGAAATCAAAACAGGGAATCTCGCGATCAGTGAGATCGACTGTCTCAGAACATTTTCGATGCTGATATCGTCAGCCTTGTCATCGTAAGCATAGAGGCCGAGAACTGTTCTGGCCAGCTTGTTCATGATATCAGGGCTGGGTGACTGCAGGATCATGTTTTCAGTAAAACCATTCGGCAGATTTCTGTTCGCCTTGATCAGATCCTCGAACTGCTCCAGCTGATCTTGTGTCGGCAATTCGCCGAACAGCAGCAGATATACGGTTTCTTCAAAACCATAACGCTTATCCTGATAAAAACCATTAACAATATCAGATATGCCGATGCCACGGTAAAATAAGCGTCCCTCGACAGGAACACGGTCACCATCATCCATTATATATGAGAAAACCTCACCGACTTCTGTCAGGCCGACCAGAACACCGGTGCCATCTTCGTTGCGAAGTCCGCGTTTTACGCTGTATCTTTCATATAGAGCAGGGTCAATTCTTGATTTCGCCGCTGAATCTTCTGCCAGCTGACGAATTATTTCATCACGCTTTTTCTCACTTATCATTGACTACCTCCCATTTCGGCCGCCAGCCTTCTGAAGCTGGCTGCTGCGTTTTCTATGTGTGTCTGCATCTGCCTACCGGCTGATACAGCATCTCTTACCTCGATTGCTCTCAAGATGCCCGCATGTTCCTGCAGCACCTGCTCGGTTCTTCCTCTAGTCGAGAGTGAAATGAATCTCGCTTGTCTTGTATAGATATTGATCGATGATAATATGTTTTGCAATACTCTGCTGCCGCTGCCTCTGAAAATAAGTTCATGAAATGCAGCATCAGATCGCTGTAGTTCGCGATAATCGCCATTTTCCGCTAGCTCAGCCTCCTGCTCGAACAGCAATCTGAGCTTGCTGATATCTTCTGCGGACATTTTCTCAGCGGCCCTTGAAGCAGCAAGTGCCTCCATCCTGGTTCTAACTTCATACATGTCAAGCATATCGGCCTGATCGAACCCCTCGACCACTACTCCCTTATTCGGGGTAGCCGCTACGAGTCCGTCCAGCTCCAGCTGGCAAAAAGCTTCTCTCACAGGTGTTCTGCTTACCCCGAGCTCTTCAGCCAGTCTGATCTCAGTCAGCGCGCTGCCTCTGGGATACTTACCTAGCAGAATACCCTCGCGAAGCTGCTCATAGACCTGAAGCCGCAGAGTTCCATGAGATTTGCCAACCGCCTGCATCTTCAGCTGCCCTGCTTCTTAGTATAGTTAAGAAGTCCGCCGGCAAGCAAGATTTCAACCTGTCTCGCTGATAACGGCAGCTTAACTATCACATCATAGCCGCCAGTCACATTGGTCACTGTCATATCCACGCCATCCGCCAGAGCTCTTATCTGTGCAGGCGCGTCCTTGATCTCAAATTCATCAAGTAGATTTATTCTATCATAATCAGCCGCATCTGCAAAAGTAAGCGGCAGAATTCCGTTGTTGATCAGGTTGGCCATATGTATCCTGGCAAAAGACACCGCCAGTACTGCTTTTATTCCTAGCTGCAGTGGTGCGAGAGCCGCATGCTCACGACTTGAGCCCTGTCCGTAATTAGATCCGGCAATAATAAATCCACCGCCATTTTCCTTGGCACGTGCCGGGAATTCGGGATCACATGGTGTAAGACAGTAATCAGCCAGATAAGGTACATTAGACCTGTACGGCAGCAGCTTCGAATTCGAAGGCATAATATGGTCAGTAGTTATATTATCTTCTACCTTGATAAGTGATTTACCGCTGATCGTATCTGCCGCCGCTGTGTTGATTGGAAAAGGTTTGATATTTGGACCACGTACGACCTCTGTCTCTTCATCTGGCAATGAAGGCATAACGATCAGATTATCATTTACCGAGAAGGTCTCAGGCATTTCTATCTGAACTGGAGCTCCCAAAGTCAGAGGATCTGTTATAACTCCTGATAGAGCACTGGCTGCGGCTACCTCCGGACTTACCAGATATACCTTCGCCGAAGCGGTGCCTGATCTGCCATAGAAGTTTCTATTATTTGTTCTTAGAGAAATAGCATCTGTTTTTGGCGACTGTCCCATCCCGATACATGGTCCGCAGGCGGATTCCAGAATTCTGGCGCCGGCGTCGATCATATCAGTCAGAGCTCCGCTGGCTGCCAGCATGGTCAGGACCTGCTTGGAGCCTGGTGCGATCACCAATGATACCGAAGGCGGTACTGACTTGCCCTTGAGCATTGCTGCGACCTTCAGCATATCCTGAAGTGATGAATTGGTACAGCTGCCGATACAGACCTGATCAACAGGCATACCTGCGATCTCAGATACCTTGACAACATCGTCAGGGCTATGCGGCCTTGCGATCATCGGTTCAAGCTCGTTTAGGTCTATTGTGATTTCTTCATCATAAACAGCATCAGCATCAGGTCCCAGCTCTACATATACATTTTCTCTGCCCTGAGCTTCCAGGAACTTTTTTGTCACTTCATCACTGGGGAAGATCGAGGTAGTTGCGCCCAGCTCAGCGCCCATATTGGTTATTGTCGCTCTCTCAGGAACTGACAGAGTCGCGACACCCTCACCGGCATACTCGACGATCTTACCGACGCCGCCTTTTACCGACATGATACGCAGAACCTCCAGAATAATATCCTTGGCAGAGACCCATGCTCTAAGCTTACCCTCTAGAACGACCTTGACCATTTTGGGCATCGTCAAATAATAAGCGCCGCCGCCCATCGCTACAGCTACATCGAGTCCACCGGCACCGATCGCCAGCATGCCGATACCACCGCAGGTTGGTGTATGGCTGTCGGAGCCCAGCAGCGTTTTACCGGGAGCTCCGAAACGTTCAATATGTACCTGATGACAAACACCATTGCCGGGACGTGAAAAACGCACACCGTGCTTATAGGCAACTGTCTGAATATATTTATGGTCATCGGCATTTTCGAATCCGGTCTGAAGTGTATTATGATCAATATAGGCAACAGAGAGTTCTGTTTTCACCTTGGGAATGCCCATCGCCTCAAACTGCAGATATGCCATGGTTCCGGTAGAATCCTGCGTAAGAGTCTGATCGATCTTGATCGATATCTCTTCACCAGCCTGCATCGTGCCGCTGACCAAATGATTCTTAATAATTTTCTGTGCTGTCGTTAAACCCATGGTATGTACCTCCGCGATTGTATACAATAATTTGCTTAATTATGATGCAAGAACCCATATGCTGTCAACCCATTTTCGCGGAGTATTTTT
>CAZHQX010000140.1:0-4426 GCA_964534195.1 uncultured Oscillospiraceae bacterium | reverse complement strand
ATCAGCTGATTAAATATGCAGATGAAGCTATGTATGCAGCGAAGAAGGAAAGAAAATCATAGATGTTCTCCATCCTATATAATTAATTTACAATTTTGCAATGGATTTATTGCCTGTTAAGCGTGAAAATAAGAAGTAATAGTTTTCTTGCTATGTTCTGATGTTTGACTGAAAATTATGTAATTTAGTAAATGTAGAAAGTGAGATAAAACATGGAACAGCAAATCTTCACCGCAGATAATGGTGCGGCTCCGGCCTCTGTGAATGATCAGCATCTGGCCTGTGTACTGCTTCTGGATGTATCATCTTCAATGCAGAACAATGATGCGATCGGTAAGCTTAATAATGCCATAGCCACGTTCAAGGAACAATGTGTGCAGGATGATGCACTCCGCAGAGGCCTGGATATTGCTGTTGTTACCTTTGCCTCGGATGTAAATATATTGCAAGAGTTTACACCTGTATCTGATATGGTCACACCTGTTCTCGAGGCTAATGGTCAAACCTCGATGGGAGCGGCGCTGTCCACGGCGATCGATATGCTTGAACGCCGCAAGGCACAGTACAAGGAGATTGGCATTCCTTATCATCGGCCATGGATCTTTATGATCTCAGATGGTGCTCCGAATGACGATTACGCGTCGGCTTTTGCCAGAGTAAATGATCTGCAAAAGAGCAAAAAGCTTGAATTGTGGGCTGTTGGTGTGCCTGGCTATGAGGCAGAAATACTTACATCACTAACAATGCGGGTTATAGCTTTGGATGATGGCCTCAATTTTGCTTCGTTGTTCGAATGGCTAAGCAGCAGTCTGTCAACCAAATCACGATCAAATCCCGGAGATGCAGTCAAGTACGATGTTTTGCCGGAGGGCAGCAGGGTTGTACCAAGTGACTGGGGCAAGTGACTTGCTGATCAGCTATTATGGCGTTTCACTGGCAGGCCGCAGTCATCTGGATGAATTGCTGCCTTGTCAGGACGCTCATATGGCCGTAATGCTGAATGAACGTGTTTGGCTGGCGGCTGTGGCTGATGGTGTTGGCAGTGCGGCTTGTTCAGAGCAGGGTGCTGCGTTGGCTGTGAAAACTCTGGCAGCATATTGCTCTGAAGCGATCGAAGTCTCTTCCGACTGGAAAATTATATTGGCAAAAGGCTTCGCCGCGGCGCTTAACTCAATTGTGCTACTGGCGAATGAGCTTAATTTGCCTTTGCGGGAGTTTGATACAACACTTACTGCTGTAGTTTTCGATGGCCAGCGTTCTGCTTATGGGCAGAGTGGTGATAGTGGTGTCATCGGCATGAAAACTGATGGACGATATGAGCTTTTGACGCAGGTGCAAAAGGGTGAGGCCTATAATGAGGTTTTCCCATTGCGAAGTGGTCCTGATAAATGGTCTTTTGATGAGCCTGGCAAGAATTATACAGCCCTGATCCTGCTTACTGACGGTGTGCTTGATGTTGCTGTTCCCTCTCTTCTGGCTGATCAATCTGAGCCGCTCTATATAAACTTTATCCGGAAGTTTCTTGATTGCGATACAATGAACATCAGCTGTGATGATCTGGCCGAGTCGTGTGCTGCATATCTTAGAAGCCCATCATGCAGCGCTATTAGCGATGATATGACAGTACTGGCAATGTGGAATAATTCTGTGGTTTGCAATCGACCTGAAATTGAGTATTACAGAGAGCCTGATTGGGCTGAGCTCAGACGTATAAGGTTTAGCCGTCTATATCCGCAGCTTCAGCATCAAGTGGAGCAGCATCAAAATGATCCTATCAAACGGTAAACAAACCATCAGACTAAGTGACAAGCCTTTTGCCAGGGGTGGTGAGGGTTGTATTTATGATGTTGTTGATGCGCCTGATATGGTTGCAAAAATATACCATCCTGCAGGTAGAACGGATAGTCGCCGCAGAAAAATCGCAGCGATGCTGGCATATCCGCCTGAGAAATCCGCCAGAGGTCAAACTGCCTGGCCATTGGATGTACTTTTCGATAAGTCCGGCTTGTTTGTCGGTTTCTTGATGCCGCGCATTAAGCAGGTCGCTAAGATTGATATTCTCTATTCTTATGATAATCGCAGCAAGCATACCTGGAAATGGTATATACAGATAGCGCAGAATTTATGCGCTGCGGTAAATTCTGTGCACAAGAGCGGACATTGCATCGGTGATCTTAATCCGGCAAATATATGTGTTGAAGAAACTACTGGTCTGGTAACACTGGTGGATACTGACTCCTATCATATAAATTCGCCGGATGGCAGAGCCTATCCATGTGTTGTTTGTATGCCGGCTTATGTTCCCGGTGAGCTGCACAGGCTAATGAAAATCAATGGATTTGATCTGCGTCGGACTAATCTGCCAACATTTTCACAGAAGACAGATCTATTTGCTTTGGCAATTCATATTTTTGCTTTGCTGATGAACGGCTGTCATCCATATGCCTGCACCGTGCCGAAAGGATTATCAGCATCGAGCTTTACGCTGATAAAGAACATAGAACGAGGCTATTTCCCTTTTGTTAAGAGTGCTGATCAGGTTGGTGTACCTAAGTATGCGCCTTATCTGACAATACTGCCTCAACGATTGAAATTATTGATGATCAAGGTTTTTACTGTGGGCAGCACTGATCCTGAGCAGCGTCCGGGCTGTCAGGAGTGGTACGATGCTCTAGATGAGCTGGAGCAGTTATTGACCAGGTGCCAGAATAATAACTGGCATCAGTATTTGAATAGTGAAGCATCCTGCCCCTGGTGCAAGATCGAGAGGTCGATGCGATCAATTACGACAAACACATCACCTTCATCTATTGGAAACAAGACTGCTGCTGGGAAGATACCAGCCACTACAACTAATCCATCCTCTATGGCCCTTCATGGCAAGGGATTTAATTCCATACCTCGATATCACAATCGTTTCTGGGATTCAAAATTCGGGACTTTGCTAAGCTATCTCATAACATTTTTGACTTGGGTCGTGCTGAATGTACTTGCGCAGTGGGGGATCGCTGTTGTTTTGCCATCTGATAGATGGTGGGGCTGGATTCTTCATTTCTTATTGTTCGGTATTGTGCCTTTTTTGCCGACCTGGCTCTTTTATTTCTGGGGTGAAAGCTCATTACCCTTCAGCAGATCAGTTGGCTGGGCTGGGGAAATACTTATTGGCTATGGGAAATGGCTCGCCCTGGTCGTCTATGGTATTACCGCTGTTCTCATTTATTGGCCGAGCGGTTTACTAAACACCATTTTTGGTGTGCTATTTGTTTGCTCGCCGATTCTGCTAGTAATGAAATTATTGCCATCATTTGCGGGTGAATAGCAAATGATAGTTCGGCTTGTAGTATAATCATTTTACGAAATGTATTAGGATATCTTATCATTCCGGAGGAGATTATTATGGTCAGAGGAAATAGACCTGTCAGCAGACAGAAAAGAGTAGGCAGCGGCAGTGCCACTGTCAGGAGAAGAAGCGGCACCAGCGGCAGGGGTTCCTCCAGACCTGTAGGAGGAGGCGGCGGCTATTTCCAGCGCGGTACAACCTCGTCAGCTAGTAGAGGCCCGATCCGCAAAACGAGTCTGCTCAAATTGATATTGCCGATTATTGTAATCGGAATCATGATATATATTAGTACAAAATTCGGCGGCGGAGGTTCTGGAATTACTTCACCTTCTCCTGGAAGCTCAAACGGCGGGTTTAATGTTGTAGATAATAGCGGTTCGTCTGAGCAGGTTGCTGATAGCGGCAGCTATGCGGTTGATCGTAGTGTTTCAGATAAGGCCAGACCTAAGCTTACGGCACTTGCCGGAGGTGGTCAGGATCAGACTACAATTATGGTATATCTGCTGGGTACTGATCTTGAGTCCAGAAGCGGTATGGCGACGATGGATCTTCAGGAGATGCTGGCAGCTGATCTGTCTGATAACGTAAATATTGTGCTTGAAACTGGCGGAACGGCTAAGTGGAAAAATGACCAGATCAGTTCAAATACCAATCAGAGGTACTTGATCGATTCAGATGGCTTGAAGCTGCTTGAAGCCGATCTTGGTAAGAAATCAATGGTTGATCCAGCTAATTTGACAAGTTTCATTAATTATTCTAAGGAGAAATTTCCTGCTGACCGCTATATGTTGATTTTCTGGGATCATGGAGGCGGATCGGTAACCGGCTATGGTTATGATGAACATTTCAAAGGCGATACGATGACTCTTGCTGAGATTGGTACTGCTCTAGCCGGTGCTGATTGTAAATTTGATATTGTTGGGTTTGATGCCTGCCTGATGGCAACATTGGAAACGGCCTTTGTAGTTGAACCTTATGCCGATTATCTGATTGCTTCTGAGGAGCTTGAACCTGGTATTGGCTGGTACTACACCGGATGGCTCAATACGCTTTCACAGAATCCTTCAATTGAGACTATAGATCTTG
>CAZHQX010000139.1:2925-4467 GCA_964534195.1 uncultured Oscillospiraceae bacterium | reverse complement strand
TATGGTGTTTTTGTCAATCATACAGGTAATGTATCCTTCGAGGTAGCCAGCGAGAAGGTTGGCTATGTAGGTTTTTCAGTTCCCGGCGAGGAGCTTGAATACACCTTCTTCTACGGCCCTGATCTGAAAAACGTTCTCAAAGCATATACTGATCTAACTGGTAAACCTGCACTGCCGCCGGCCTGGTCCTTCGGACTCTGGCTGTCGACCTCATTTACCACTAATTATGATGAAGCGACGACCAGCTCATTTATTGAGGGTATGGCTGAACGCGACATCCCGCTTAGTGTTTTCCATTTTGACTGCTTCTGGATGCGCGAGTTCCGTTGGTGTGATTTTGAGTGGGATGAGCGGGTTTTCCCGGATACAAAAGCTATGCTGCAGCGCTATAAGGAAAAAGGGCTTAAGATCTGTGTCTGGATCAATCCTTATGTGGCGCAGAATACTGAGATGTTCCAAGAAGGCATGCGCGAAGGCTATTTGCTCAAACGAGCTGATGGTAAGGGCGTCTGGCAGACTGATAATTGGCAGGCCGGGATGGCTGTTGTTGATTTCACAAATCCTGCCGCCTGCGACTGGTACTGTTCTAAGCTTAAGCGCCTGATCGACGTAGGCGTTGACTGTTTCAAGACTGACTTCGGTGAGAGGATCCCGGTAAATGTCGTATATCACGACGACAGTGATCCGATTGCCATGCATAATTACTACACATTCCTCTATAATAAGTGCGTTTTTGAGTTGCTTAAGCGGGAAAAAGGCGAGGGTGAGGCAGTTCTCTTTGCCCGCAGCGCTACCGCCGGCTCGCAGCAGTTCCCCGTACATTGGGGCGGCGACTGCATGGCGACTTATCCCTCGATGGCAGAAACACTTCGCGGGGGCTTGTCTTTTGCCATGAGTGGTTTTTCCTTCTGGAGTCATGATATCTCTGGCTTCGAGAGCACAGCGACGCCGGATCTTTACAAGCGGTGGGCGGCATTTGGACTGATGTCAACACATAGCCGTCTGCATGGCTCGACCAGCTATCGCGTGCCCTGGCTCTTCGACGAAGAAGCAAATGAAGTCGTCAGTGCTTTTACCAAGCTTAAATGCCGTCTGATGCCTTATATTTTCAGTAAATCAGTACAGGCAAGCCGCGAAGGTGTGCCGGTCATGCGGCCGATGGTGCTTGAGTTCACTCATGATCCTGCCGTCCGCTATCTTGATCTGCAGTATATGTTGGGTGATTCGCTGCTGGTCGCACCGGTTTTCTCGGCTGACAGCAAGGTGCGCTTCTATCTGCCTGAGGGCCGCTGGACCGATCTGCTGAGCGGTCAGGCTCGTGAGGGAGGCCGCTGGTTTGAGGCTCAATACGATTATTTCTCAATGCCGCTCTACATACGCGAGAACAGCCTGCTGCCGATGGGCACTGTTTCAGAGCGACCGGATTATGATTATGCCAAGGATCTGGAGCTGCACTACTATCTGCCTTCCGCGGACGGAAGCACTTGCCGCGACATTGTTGATGTTAACGGCAATGTAGTTGCCAGCGTTGAGGCATCTCGA
>CAZHQX010000139.1:1635-2825 GCA_964534195.1 uncultured Oscillospiraceae bacterium | reverse complement strand
ATTACCCGACGTGACTCCTTGCAAGTGAATGAAATAGCGTTGGTGGATATCGAAGCTGGTCGGAGCAAGCTTGAAATTATTGAGGCTTTCAGCAAGCGAATGCTAAAAAGAGCTGGTATTAGTACTAAAATAAGCTCAGGTACAGATCGAAGATCAGCGCTTGAAGACAGTTCATACGTCATCACTCAGATACGTGTTGGCGGACTTGCTGCCAGAGAACTTGATGAGAAAATACCTACTGAGTTTGGAGTGATCGGGCAGGAAACAACAGGTGCAGGCGGTATGGCAAAGGCACTTCGAACGATTCCTGTAATTTTGGATATTGCCCGCGAGATGGAGGAACTGTGCCCACAGGCCTGGCTGATCAATTTTACCAATCCGTCAGGAATAGTGACAGAAGCCGTTCGTAAGCATTCGGCCATACGTTGTATCGGTCTTTGCAACGCGCCGATGAATATGCAGCGAACTTTAGCTGCTAACCTTAAGCTTACCTCGGATGATGTTTCTGTCCGGTATGTCGGTCTTAATCATCTCAGCTGGATCAGCAGAATATGGGTCAGAGGAGAGGACCTCACTGATGAGCTTTACGCCCGGCAGGATTTCGTCGACCAGGTTGCCTCGATTCTAGGCGATGAACCTGTAAATAAAATGATTGTTGCCGGCAACAGGTTGATTCCCTCTTATTACCTTAAATACTTCTATCATCCTGCCAGGCAGATCGAGGCCGACAGACGGGCTCTGGCAGATGGCAGCGGTACAAGAGCTGTTCAGGTCGAGCGTGTTGAAAAAGAGTTATTCGAAATATATGCTCTTGAAACAACTGAGACTAAGCCTGAACAGTTATCCAAGCGAGGTGGAGCCTGGTATTCAGAAGCTGCACTTACCCTGATCGAGAGTCTGCATAACACAGAAGGCAGTATGCATATAGTTAATGTGCCGAATCAAGGTGCTATCAGTGATCTGCCCGACGATTGTATTGTTGAAACAAACTGCTATGTAGATAGAAGCGGTGTGAGACCTTTGGCTTCGGGTGCTTTGCCGGCAGAGATCGCCGGCCTTGTTAAGGCGATAAAGGGGTATGAGCAGTTAGTTGTAGAAGCTGCAGTGACCGGTAGTCGTGAAAAGGCTTTGGCTGCTATGCTTTTGAATCCTTTGATTGCAGATGCAGATATTGCGAAACCGCTTCTTGA
>CAZHQX010000139.1:0-1535 GCA_964534195.1 uncultured Oscillospiraceae bacterium | reverse complement strand
GATATGCCAGAAGATTTTGAAATGCTGAGAAAGCTTCTGCAGCCGGCTTTTGCCGGGATAGATTTTGATATTGTCAATGATGCCTGGATCATTATGAGGGCTGGTCTGCCGAGGTCGGTTGGTGCGGTCTGCATCTGTGGCACAGGGACAAATGCTGCTGCTGAGAATGACCAAGGCGACAAGGCCATACTCAGATCTCTTGATTATTTGATTGGTAGTTATGGTGGAGGTGGAGACATTGCAGCGGAAGCACTCCATTATGCTTTTCGTGCGGATGAAAAAACCGGTGATTCGTCAAAGCTAACGAAGGAGCTGCCTTCATTGTTTGGTGTAGATAGTCTTGCTGAGATTATTCCTTATATCTATCCGAGACTAACGGAAGAAGCCATCGATAAGATGAATAAAATTTCCCAGGTCGTTTTCAGGTTGGCTAATGAGGGGGATCGGGTTTGCCAGGATATTCTTATAGATATGGGCAGTGTGCTTGGCAGAATGACCGCAGGGGTCATAGAGAGGACAGGACAGAGCAGCCAACACGTTCAGGTAGTCATGGGCGGCAGGGTCTTAACAGGTGATTCGCCTTTGATCAGAGACGCACTGATGCTTGAGCTTCACAGAAGAGTTCCGAGAGCCGAGGTCATTAAATCATGGCTTCCACCTGTAGCGGGGGCTTGGCTGATGGCGCTGGATAGAATAGAGGTCGAAGATGCAGGCGAGGCAGAGCTGGTTAAAAAGATTGAAGCTGCTTTTGCATGAATTTATGCCTTCTCAAAAAAAGGTCTGGCACCATAACTTCCTTGTGAGCTGCTATCCGAAATGGTTTTTTGTTCGTTGTCCGCAGCGATATCACTATAGAAAACAACCTGGCTCTTGCCGTTCATTTTAGCTTGATACATAGCGATATCAGCACGTTTGAGCAATTCCTCTGATATAGTGCTGTCATCAGGATAAGCCGAGGCGCCTATACTTACTGTGGCGCTGACCTCATTTCCGTCGATCATGTAAGGCTGCAGCGCACGCTTATGAATCGCGTTGAGACATGATTTGATACGGCTGTCTTCTACGTCATTTCTGATTATCAGACCAAGCTCATCGCCACCAAGTCTGCCGATTATATCTGAAACATGAAGCTCGATCTTGATTCTTGATGCCAGCTCCTGGAGAACATGATCACCGGCATGGTGACCAAGTGTGTCGTTGACCAGCTTGAAATCATCTATGTCAATGAAGACAATATATAGCTTGCGGTCATGCTCAGCACTGAATTTGATCTGTTGGTTAAGTTCATTGATAAAGGATTTGCGGTTCAGTACGCCGGTCAACCCGTCGTAATAGGCCAACTCCCTGAGCTCGCTCTCCTGATTACGCAGCAAATTAACTTGAGTTTTAATTTTACGCTTATATGTCCCGATCAGGAGGACTATGATCAACACGCCTAGATAGGAGAGTATTCCAGGCATAGAGTCAAGTGATTGGCTGCGGAACACATACATCAGTGAGCTGAACAGGCTAAGGATATTAAGACAAAGCGCCAA
>CAZHQX010000138.1:0-4488 GCA_964534195.1 uncultured Oscillospiraceae bacterium | reverse complement strand
ATCTGAGCATAGGTCTCAAATTTGACCTCACGCTCGGGATCGAATTTATCAACAGCATCGATCAGGCCTAATACACCACAGCTGATCAGGTCATCATAATCATGGTAGCTGCGGCTGGCAGGAAACAGCCTGCCGACAACACGCTTGACCAGAGTTATATAATTCATGATCAATTCATTTCTGGCTTCCTGATCATTATTCTGCTTATATGCACGCCAGAGTTCATCCATGTTCGATACTCACCATCCCCTCTGCATGTATCTCTATGGCTGAGTCTATTTCATTATATGACAAAACTGCCAGCTCCGGGGACATTTGCTCGACCATTCTCTTAAAATGCGGTCTGACAGCCGGTGATGTCAATACAACAGGACTGATGCCGACGGACATCATGCGCTCCAGAGCCGAGCGCAGATTATGCAGCAGCCGTTGGATCTGATCGGGCGAGAGCGCGACAAATGAACCTTGTTCGGTCTGACGCAGACGCTCGATTATCAGCTGTTCCAGCTGTGGATCGAGTGTAATGACTCTGGCCTTGCCGTCGCCGACGAAGCGTTTGCTGATCGTCCTCTTGAGACGCTGACGGCTGTATTCTATCAGCATATCTGTGCTTCTGGTGGCACCGGCATAATCAGACAGCGTTTCCAGAATCGTGCCCATATCACGGATCGATACACCCTCACGCAGCAGTCCGGCCAGTACTTTTTGAACCTCGCCCAATGTGAAGAGCTTGGGAATGACCTCATCGACCAGAGCAGGCTGTGATTGGCGCAGATTGTCGATCAGTGTCTGGACCTGCTGGCGATCGAGCAGCTCACTGGCATGGCGCTTAAGCAGCTCTGATAGATGCGTTGCCAGAACTGATGGCGGATCGACGATCGTATAACCGGCCAGCTCTGCCTTCTCTCTTTCTGTCTTAGCGATCCAGATCGCAGGCAGGCCGAAGGCAGGCTCAACAGTTTCGATGCCTTTTACCGGGATGCGGCTCTCTTCGGCGTTCATAGCCAGATAATGATCGGCCATGATCTCACCGCGGGCGATCTCCTCGCCGCGGATGCGGACAACATATTCATTGGTTTTCAGCAGAACATTGTCTCTTAGCCTGATGCCTGGGATGATCAAACCGAGATCCATGGCACACTGTCGCCTGATCATGACAACACGGTCGGAGAGGTCGCCGCCCTGACTGGCATCGGCCAGTGGGATCAGGCCATAGCCGAACTCGAGCTCGATCGGATCGACGCCGAGCAGCGTCACGACATTTTCCGGTTTACGACTCTCACGCGCGATTTCCTCAGAAGAAGTATCCGGCAGCGGAGCTGCTTGGGCTTTTATTATATTGTTTCTGACGATGGTCGCGATTACAAACAGGAAGATCGCCAGCATCCAGATCGGAACCTTCGGCAGACCGGGTATCATGCTGAGCGCCAGAATGATGACACCGGCGGCGTAGAGAACTGTCGGCTGGCTGAAGAGCTGACTTGAGATCTCGGAGCCGAGGTTGTCCTCAGAGGCAGCACGTGTGACGATGATACCGGTAGCTGTTGAAATCATCAGAGACGGCAGCTGGCTGACGAGACCGTCACCAACTGTGGCCAGAGTATATTTTGTTATGACCTCATCAATGGCCAGATCAGAGGTCATCATGCCGATAACAATACCACCGACGATGTTAATGATCGTAACCAGGATCGAAACGATGGCGTCGCCTTTTACAAATTTACTGGCGCCGTCCATGGCGCCGTAGAAATCAGCCTCGCGCTGAATCTTGGAACGGCGTACTCTGGCCTGCTGTTCATCGATCAGACCGGAGTTCAGATCAGCATCGATCGCCATCTGTTTACCGGGCATAGCATCGAGTGTGAAGCGGGCCGCGACCTCGGCGACACGTTCAGAACCCTTGGTGATGACCAGGAACTGAATGATGATGATGATCGCGAAGATGATAACACCGACGACGATATTACCGCCGATAACGAAGCCGCCGAAGGTTTTGATGACCGCGCCTGCCTCACCGTTATTGCCGAGGATCAGTCTGGTCGACGAGATATTAAGCGCGAGCCTGAACAATGTGAGCAGCAGCAAGAGCGGCGGGAAGACTGAGAAATCCAGCGCTTCCTTCGTAAAAAGCGAGAGCAGCAGCACGGTGACGGACAGAGAAATATTAACCACGAGCAAGAAGTCGAGGATAATAGGGCTGAGCGGCACAATGATCAGGATGATGATGGTAAATACAACACCAGCGATCAAAATGTCAGCAAATTTCATCAGCTCTGTCCTCCTTTCACCTTAGCTACATAGACAAGAATCTCCGCGACTGCCTGATATAGATCTATCGGTATCTGCTGGCCGATCTTGCACTGCGCGTACAGGGCCTGGGCCAGCGGTCTGTTTTCAACGGTAATAATGTTATGCTCAGCGGCTCTCTTTTTGATCTGCTGAGCTACATAGTTCTTGCCTTTTGCCAGGACTATCGGCGCTGATTCCTTCTCGGTATCATAGCGCAAAGCGATAGCGTAGTGCGTCGGATTCGTTACGACAACATCGGCCTTCGAAACATCCGACATCATGCGCAGCATGCCCATCTGGCGCTGAATCTGCTTGATCTTGCCTTTGACCTCTGGATTTCCTTCTGTCAGCTTGTACTCATCCTTGATCTCCTGCTTGGTCATCTTGAGATCCTTCTCAAACTTCCACCACTGATAGAGATAATCGAACAGCGCGAGAACTATCAGGACCGCACAAGCGCGGAAGGCCAGGTTAAATAGCATTTCACCCAGCATACCCATCGCGATTGGCAGACGATAGCCCATCATTGAGGGCAAGCGGCGCAGGTCACTATAAATGATATCCCAGGTCATTGCCAGGATGATGCCGATCTTGGCCAGTGATTTCAGCAGCTCGACGATGGCGCGGCTGGAAAACATACGCTTGGCGCCGGAGATCGGGTTGATCTTCTCGGGCTTAAGCTTAAGCGTTTTGGTCGTGAAGAGGAAACCGGTCTGCAGGAGGTTAACGACCACACCGGCCAGCATGGCAAATCCAAGAAGCGGAGCGAGGATGAGCGCGACATCAAGCAGCAGCCGCTGGAAATACTGCATGGTTGAGAGGATGGTCAGCGGTTCATTGCCGATTCCTGTACCAGGCAAATACTCATAGAAGATATCCATGATACCGGTGCCCATACCGCCTATCAGTAATTTGAAAACCGCGACAGTGCCGATCAGCATCAGGGCTGTGCTCATATCCTGACTCCGCAGAACATTACCCTGCTCTCTCTCGTCACGCCGCTTCTTAGGGGTCGCTTTTTCAGTTTTTTCTCCGCCTCCGCCGCCGGCCACTGCTTATCCCCCCATTCCCGCGATCATATTATTCATAGCCTGGAACATCCTGTCGAAGATGTTCTCACAATAACCGATATAAAACGGCTGCATCGCGAACAGCACTACCAGTCCAATTATTATCTTCAGCGGTATACCGACCATGTAAGCATGGAAATTCGGTACAGCGCGCATCAGAACGCCCATTGTTACCTCACTGACAAAAGCCGAGCCGATGATCGGCAGTGCCAGTGTTATGCCCATCGAGAAGACCAGATAAAATGATTCCATGGCCACCGTCGCAAGTCTCGGGTCGAAGCTGACCTCGCCTACCGGTATTCTCTCATAGGTCATGCCGAAAATTCTGATCAGCATCAGATGTCCATCCATCAGGAAAAAATATACTGTCATGGCAATATTCAGCAGCTGTGCTGAATAGGTCGTCTGTGTTCCCATCGCTGGATCAAAAACCGCACCCATACCGATACCCATCTGAATATCGATTACCTGACCAGCTATAGCTGGTAAGGCAAAAAACAACATCGTCACGAAACCAATTATCAGTCCTGTCAAGATCTCGCCCGTCACCATAACGATATATGTAATTCCAGGCTCCGAGGTAAAAGGTGCTGCCGGCGGGTAAAGCTGAATGAACATTACCGCCAGGATAAAAGCTAATCCAAGTCTGTACTGAGCCGGCAAATTACGTCTGCCGAAGATCGGCGATAATATGAAAAACCCGGATGATCTGACCAGGACCAGCAAATAGTATGGCCAGTACTGCAGATTCAACTGCGGAAATACCGGAATCGATGTCAATACTGTCAACTGGCTCAGCATACTCTGCACCATGCTCGCCTAGGACAATAGAGTCGGCAAACTGTCGAACAGCTTGACCGTAAACTCGATCAGTGTTGTCATCATCCAACTGCCAAACAAAACGAGAGCAAGCAGAACCGCCAGGATCTTGGGAACGAAAACCAGTGTCTGCTCGTTGATCTGCGTCATAGCTTGAAATATCGAAATCAGCAGACCGACGACCAGCGCTGTGATCATCATCGGTGCGCCGACCTTGAGTATCGTGTATATCGCCTGCTGCATTATCGTTAGAATCTCTCCCTGCGACAAACTGCCACTCTCCTTTCCTGTAATGTTGCATTACGCCACA
>CAZHQX010000137.1:0-4512 GCA_964534195.1 uncultured Oscillospiraceae bacterium | reverse complement strand
TTGGCAGACAGAAGAAGATCGCATTGATCGCACATGACAGCAAGAAGCAGGAGCTAGTTGAATGGGTACTGGACAACAAGGACACACTCAAGAGTCATTTTCTTTGTGGAACAGGTACCACAGCCCGATTAATCGCTGAACATTCAACACTGCCGGTCAAAGCTTACAATAGCGGACCCTTAGGCGGTGATCAGCAGATCGGTTCCAGAATTGTCGAGGGTGCTGTAGATTTTGTGATATTTTTCTGGGATCCACTGGAGTCTCAGCCTCACGATCCTGATGTTAAGGCGCTTCTGAGAATTGCTGTTGTCTACGATATCCCCATTGCCAATAACCGTGCGACAGCGGATTTCCTCTTGACCTCGAAGTATATGAACAGTGAGTATGAGAGAAGAGTCATAAACTATAATAGAACCATCAACAGCAGACTCGAGAAACTGATGGAAGAGTAGCCATTGATACAGAATAGGCAAATTTAATTAACAGAGGCCGTTATCTATTTGACTACAGATAGAGCGGCCTCTATAATTAATTACGAGCCACCCCTGAGGGGGAGGGGTATCAAGAATAAGATCGCTGCAAGATAAGCTTGCATGATAATAGGAGACAAAGCAGATGAAGACAAAATATGATGTTCAAGGTATGACTTGTTCGGCTTGTTCAGCGGCAGTAGAGAAAGAGGTAGGCAAACTGGAAGGTGTCAGTTCTGTTTCAGTTAATCTGCTTGCTAACAGTATGGTAGTTGATTATGATGAGACGATATTGAATGACTCTGGGATCGAGCAGGCTGTGAGCAGTGCAGGTTATGCGGCTGCACCGGCAGGAGCTTCTTCAGTATCTGCCGATAAGAGACAAGATAATAAGCAGGACAATATGCGCAACATTCACGCAGACGCCGAACAGAAAATGAAATTCAGATTGATCGTATCTTTTGCTTTTCTCATTCCTCTTATGTACTTATCAATGGGTCATATGCTCAAATTTCCACTGCCTGCGTGGATACATGGCCCCGGCAATGAGATCACCTTCGCTCTGACTCAGCTGCTGCTGACAATTCCAGTTGCAGCTGTCAATTTCAGCTTTTTCCGAAATGGCTTCCGGACTCTGTGGCGCAGACATCCCAATATGGATAGTCTGATCGCTGTTGGATCCTCCGCAGCTTTGATTTACGGCGTTTTCGCAATTTACAGGATAGGCTACGGGCTCGGACATGGACTAAATGATCTAGTGAAGCAATATTCAATGGATCTCTATTTTGAGTCAGCGGCGACAATATTGACGCTAATAACACTAGGTAAATATCTTGAAACCCGGTCCAAAGGCAAAACCTCAGAGGCTATTGCCAGATTGATCGATCTTGCTCCGCAAACGGCTGTAGTTCTACGCGATGGCGCAGAGGTCGAAATCGCGGCCGAAGAGGTTCGAAAAGGCGACATAGTAATTGTTAAGCCTGGTTCATCCATTCCGGTAGATGGCATTATAGTTCAAGGTCAGACCTCTATAGATATGTCTGCACTTACAGGCGAGAGTATGCCTGTAGATAAGCAGGTCGGTGACAGTGTTGCCGCCGCAACGATCAATCAAGCGGGGTATATAAGGATAGAGGCTGTCAAGGTTGGAGAAGACACCGCTCTCTCTCAGATCATTCATCTTGTGGAAGAAGCGGGATCATCAAAAGCTCCTATTGCCAGGCTTGCTGACAAAATCAGCGGAATATTTGTGCCAGTTGTGATCGCGATAGCTTTTGCCGCGATGGCCATATGGCTGATTGCTGGTCAGAGTTTTGAGTTTTCATTATCTATCGCCATAGCTGTACTGGTCATAAGCTGCCCTTGCGCACTTGGACTGGCAACACCTGTAGCTATAATGGTCGGTACCGGTGTCGGGGCAAAAAACGGCATGCTTTTCAAATCAGCTGAGGTTTTGGAAATTCTTCATAGCATAGATACCGTTGTGCTAGATAAAACCGGTACAATTACAGAAGGCAAACCACAAGTGACAGATATAATTAACGGCAGCGCATTAAGTGAGACTGAGTTTCTGGCAGCAGCGGCCGCGATCGAAAAACCGTCAGAGCATCCCTTGGCAGCAGCGATCATTGTCCATGCCCAAGCCGAGAAAATCGAAATAGAGGATGTGACAGAGTACGAGGCATTATCTGGACGCGGACTGAAAGCGGTTCTGTCTGGCAAGACATGGCTGGCAGGAAACGCAGCCCTGATGAAGGATAATTCGATCGACACTACTGAATGGATGCAAAAAGCTGAGCAGCTGGCTGAGCAGGGCAAAACACCCCTGATTTTTGCCAGGGAACAGGAGATCGTCGGCATAATAGCCGTAGCTGATGTTATAAAAAGCGGCAGCAGATCAGCGATCAGAAAAATGCAGGAAATGGGCCTTGAGGTCATAATGTTGACTGGCGACAATGTCAGAACAGCTGAGGCTATTGGCCGTGAGGTCGAGGTCAACAGTGTAAGGGCAGAGGTAATGCCTGCTGACAAGGACCAGGTGATTCAGATACTGCAGCAGCAGGGCCGTCGTGTCGCGATGGTTGGCGATGGCATCAATGACGCGCCTGCGCTAGTCCGTGCAGATGCCGGCTTAGCCATAGGTGCAGGTACAGATATCGCGATTGAGGCTGCTGATCTTGTATTAATGCGAAATGACTTGATGGACGCGGTAACCGCAGTCAGATTGAGTCACAGAACGATCAGAAATATCAAGCAAAATCTGTTCTGGGCCTTCTTCTACAACGTTGTAGGCATACCTCTGGCAGCAGGCTTGTTCATACCATTTACAGGCTGGCAGCTCAGTCCGATGTTCGCGGCAGCCGCCATGAGCTTAAGCTCGGTCTGTGTTGTCCTGAACGCATTGAGATTAAGACGCTTCAGATAAGCAGAAACACTGGCAAAAGTCGAGCACCATCGGTATGTTGCTTCAATTAAACAGGAGGATACAAAAATGGCAGGTAAGACAAAAAAGATAATGAAGATCGAAGGCATGACCTGTGGTCATTGCCAGGCAAGAGTGGAAAAAGCACTAAACGCTATTTCTGGTGTTACAGCTAGCGTTGACCTTAAGAAAAAAATCGCTAAACTAGAGTTGGATTCAGACGAAATCAGTGATGAAACCCTTTTAAATACAGTTAGTGAAGCTGGCTACAAGCCAATCTCGATTGAAGCTAAGAGAGGACTGTTTGGATGAAGGCAGATCATGACAAGGTCAAATCATTACTTAAAACAGCACGTGGACAGATCGACGGACTGATAAAAATGGTAGATGATGACCGCTACTGTATGGATATATCTCATCAGCTGCTGGCAGTTCAGGCCATATTACGCAAGGCCGATAGAGAGGTGGTAAAGGCCCACCTTCAGAGCTGCGTCCGAGAGGCTTTTGCCGAGGGCAAAGAAGAAGAAAAGATTGATGAGATCATAAACCTTGTTGAGAAGCTGACGAAGTAGCAGGCAGATCAAGCCAGAACTCGATCAGGTCGTCCTTGCTGTTTACACCACAAGCAGCGCCATGCTGATCCATAATGCTCTTGACTATGGCAAGTCCGAGACCGGTGCCTATAGGTTCATCCGCTCTGAGCTGACTTGATCTATGGAATCGATCCCAAATAGCTGACAGCTCAGATTCAGGTATTTCAGGACCATGATTGCTAATAGACAATTTTAAGTGGGTTCGTCCGGCGTAATTGAAAGGCTTCATGCTTATCAGGATATCTGAGTTTTCAAAAGAGTATTGGATCGCGTTAACAACGAGATTTATCACCACCTGCTGCAGCCGCTTTCTGTCGAAGAAAACAGCCATGTCGTTTCCTTCTATCAGGACTCTGAGCTTCTTGCCGGTAATATGCTGGTCCAGCTTGAGAAGAACCTCATCAAGCAGTGGTCTCAGCAGAAAATTCTCGGGGTTTAGCTTGAGTGTGCCTGCCTGAAGCTGAGAGTAATCCAGTATGTCCTGGACGATTGATCTTAGTCTCTCAGATTCGTCAATAATAAGGCTCAAGCTGGCATTTCTCTTATTGTCATCAGACCAGGTCACGTCACGGACCGTTTCAGCATATCCCCTTATTATGGTAAGCGGTGCTCTTAACTCGTGTGATACATTGGCGATAAGCTCCTTTTGCAGCTGGTCATTTTTCTTAAGCTGCGCCGCCATTGAATTCAGTGACGATGTAAGCTTGCCGAGCTCATCGGTTGATTTGACTTCAAGCCTGATATCATAGTTGCCGGTTTCGATTTGATTGGCAGCCTTTGTGACTGCCTGCACAGGATCTGCCAGTCTCTTCGCCAGCCAGGCAGATATCACACCGGCAAGCAAAATCAAGACAAAAGTTATGAGCCAGAGCTGCTGTCTGAGCAGTCTTGATGCCTCGTCAGCGTCAGCTAATGAGAAAACCGCAAAAACAGTCGAGCCATCTTGAGCCGGTGTACCAATAACCGCATAGCGAATACTTATATGGTCAGCATTTACAAAATCTGTTTTTGTTGAGGTTAGCGGCAG
>CAZHQX010000136.1:0-4512 GCA_964534195.1 uncultured Oscillospiraceae bacterium | reverse complement strand
AATGGCTACAGGCAGAACCATTATAGTTATTGGCGGCGGCCTCGGCGGGCTGTCCGCAGCAATATCACTGGCACAACAGGGCAACACAGTTAAGATTTTTGAGAAAAACAGCCAGCTGGGTGGCAAGCTGAATAAGCTTGAGCAGGATGGATTTAGCTTCGATCTTGGACCCTCGATTTTGACTATGCCTCATATTTTCGAGAGACTCTTCCGAGACAGCGGGAGAAAGATGGTTGATTATGTGAAAATTCAGCGTCTTGATCTTGAGTGGCGATCATTTTTCCCCGATGGTACGATCATTGACCTCTACGGCGATCTCGACAAAATGGCAGATGCCAACCCTACTCTCGATCGCAAGCATATCGAAGAGTACCGCAGCTTCCTCGGTTATGCTCATAAGCTATATGATGCGACCGAGAAGAGCTATTTTGATCTTGGCCTGGATGATACTCCATCTGTACTCAGACAATACGGTCTTCTGCGTTCACTTAGGGATTTCGATCTTTTCACAACAATGCATGATGCCATCGCCAAATATATAACCGACCCGAATCTGACAAATATGCTGGACTATTTCATCAAATATGTCGGTTCATCACCATACGACGCACCTGCGGTTCTCAATATGATGATATACATGCAGCATGCGCAGGGAGTATGGTATGTTCCCGGAGGCATGTACGGTCTGGCAGAAGGTCTGACAAAACTTGCCCGGGAAACAGGCGTTGAGATCAATCTAAACGCTGAGGTCGTCAAACTTATACAGAAGCGCGGCAGCGATCAAATAGAAGCAGCCGAGCTTGCTGACGGAACCAGAATCAGAGGCGATATATTTGTCTCTAATATGGAAGTGCTCCCGGCATATGAACAACTGCTTGGTGAGAAGGACCACGCAGCCAAGAAGCGCAAACGCTTCGAACCAGCTTGCTCAGGACTGGTGCTTCATTTGGGCGTTGACCGGATCTATCCTCAGCTTGCTCACCACAATTTCTTCTTCTCCTCAGATCCACGCGCCCATTTTGACAAAGTCTTCCACAGCCACAAGCTGTCGGATGATCCTATTTTATATGTCGTCAACAGCAGCAAAACAGACCCTGGACAAGCCAGACCAGGACACGAAAACATCAAGATCCTGCCGCATATACCCTATATCCAGGAACAAGATTTCTCACAAGAGGAATATATGCAGCTGCGCGAACGGGTGCTGATCAAAATGGAAAACATGGGTATTACCGACCTGCGCAAACACATAGTTACTGAGGATATGTGGATTCCAGCCGACATCAAGCGCATGTACAATTCTGACCATGGCGCGATCTATGGCACAGTTTCCGATAAGAAAAAGAACAAGGGTTTTAAGAATCCTAAGAAGAGCGAGCTATTTGCCAATCTATACTTCACAGGCGGCACAGTTAATCCAGGCGGCGGCATGCCGATGGTAACACTGAGCGGTCAGAAGGTCAGCGAACTGATCATGCGTAATGGATGAGGCACAACGCATCATGACATCAAAATGGCAAGAAATAATACACCGGCAAAAGTCGAGAGCGGCCAGCTACAGCGATCGTTTTGAGCGCGGCAGGTCAGCTTTATTGCTGCTCAAGCGAATGATCCTCGATAACGAGGCTGCTTTTTTGGAGGCTCTTGGCAAGGATCTTGGCAAATCGCCAGTAGAGGCCTATGCTTCTGAAATAGCAGTTACGCTTAACGAAATTGACTTTTTGCTTAAAAATCTAAGGCGCTTTGTCAGAGACAAACGAGCCGTCTATAGGCTTGGAACCAATGCCTTCGTCAGCAGAAGACCTTATGGCTGCATACTGATAATGAGCCCTTGGAACTATCCATTTCAGCTGGCCTTGCTGCCCTTAGCCGGGGCTCTGGCAGCAGGAAACTGTTGTTTCCTGAAACCATCAGAGCTGGCTCCTGCAACATCAGAACTGATTGCCAGGCTGACAGCTGAAACCTTCGGCCAGGATGACGTGTTTGTTGTCGAGGGTGATGGCTCGGTCGCTGCTGAGCTTCTCAAACAGGAATGGGATCTCATTTTCTTCACTGGCAGCGAGCGTGTCGGCAGTATCGTAGCGGAGCAGGCAGCCAGACTCAGGGTCCCCTGCGTGCTTGAGCTTGGCGGTAAATGTCCCTGTATTGTTGACGCTGCCAGTGTAAATGAGGTGACCGCACGCCGCATCGTTTGGGGCAAGTTCTTCAATACCGGCCAGACCTGCGTCGCGCCTGACCATGTAATGGTGCAAGCCTCTGCCCTGCCCGCGCTTTTGTCGGAGCTGGATAAACAGTTGAAGCTGCTATATGGGACTGATGCTCAGAAATCCAATGATTACGGTCGGATAATAGGTCATAAGCATTATGACCGGTTAGTGAACATGTTGTCTGATGGAACGATCCATAGTGGTGGTTTACATCTGGCGGAGCAGCTTTATATTGAGCCAACTATCATCACCGATCCAAATCCTGATTCAGCGCTGATGCAGGAGGAAATATTCGGACCAATTCTGCCTGTTATCATCTGGACTGAGCAGGATGAGCTTCTGAAAGAACTTAAGAGCAGACCAGCGCCACTTGCGGTTTATGCCTTTTGCCGGGATGAAGCTCTTATAACTAAACTGCAGAACGAACTCAGAAGCGGTGCTTTTTGTTTGAACAATGTTCTTGAACATGTTGCCAAACCCGAACTGCCTTTTGGCGGTGTCGGCAACAGTGGATACGGTCGTTACCATGGAAGAGCAAGCTTCGAGGCTTTTACCTGGCAGAAAACCATATATAAGAAGGGGCAAATGCTTGATTTTAAAATCAAGTACCCTCCCTATGAGGCGAAGCATCTGAAGATTATTCGTCGAATACGCAGATGGCTGCCCTAAAAAGCTGGAGGATAAGCTAATGTTGTTTATTTTTAGCCTGGTCGTCATAGCTCTGGCCTTGATCTCTGGATTTTTGATGCTCTGGCGGCTGCCGGTGCTACAAACCGGGCCTGATCAGATAGCAAAGGAGCTGCAAAACTCATGGCCTAAGCTGACTATTATAATACCAGCGCGTAATGAGCAGCAGCGTTTGCCCCCACTGCTCGAATCTTTATCTAAGCAGGACTATGATGATTACGAGCTGATCGTTGTAGATGATCAATCTGATGATGATACAGGTAAGCTGGCGCAGGCTAGCGGCGCAAGAGTTATCCGAACCGACCGGCTCGACGATGAGAGCTGGATCGGAAAATCCTTCGCCTGTTGGACCGGCGCAGAAGCCGCAAATGGCGCCTGGCTTCTCTTTCTGGATGCAGATACCAGATTGGAACGACCTGACAGCTTGCGCAGGCTCTTGTCATCCTATGCGAAAATGCAGGGAAGCGGCATATTGTCACTACAGCCATATCATCGCACACAAAAATATTATGAGAGCTTTTCAGCTATCTTCAACATCATCGTGATCGCAGGGATGAACTCATTTACGCCTTGGGGCGACAAATTTAAGAGTGCTGGTTCATTTGGTCCTTGTATCATGATGAATAAGCAAGAATATTTTCAAACCGGCGGCCACAAAAGCGTCAGCTCAGCAGTTATGGATGATCTGGCGTTGGGAGTTCTCTACCAGAAACACGGACTTGCGACTGTAGGCTGCAGCGGCCGAGGACTGATCAGCTTCCGCATGTATCCGGAAGGCTTCAGGTCACTCTTCGAGGGCTGGACCAAGAGTTTCGGAACAGCCTCAGCCTCTACACATCCGCTTGTTTTTGCGATGATTATCGCCTGGATCAGCGGCGGTTTCTCAACTGTCGCACTGCTCATAAGATCAATAGTTGTGGGCTCGCCATTCTGGTTGACAACAGCAATAGTGTCAGTGATACTTTATATGCTTCAGCTGATTTTTCAGGCAAGACGAACCGGTAATTTTAAAATACTTATGCTTGTACTTTATCCGCTGCAGCATTTATTTTTCACAGTGCTTTTCCTCTGGTCGCTGTTTATGACCAAGGTACTGCATACGGTAAACTGGCGCGGCCGAAAAATCAAGGTCTAGCAGCAACAGGAGATTTGAAATGCGTGTGATTGAACTGAACATCATATTGACCATCGTTATTGACTTCGCAGCCTGGTTTGTCATACATATGGCTACAGCTATTTTCACACTTAAGCTGCCTGACAGGTTTTTCGCTCGTGATACCTGGATCTATCGCTGCCGAAAATGGGAACAAGATGGACGCATATGGGACAAGCTTTTCAAGGTCAAAGCCTGGAAGGATAAGCTGCCTGATGGAGCAGCTATTTTAAAACAGGGATTCGCGAAGAAGGAGCTCAAAGAGGCTGATGCCGGATATTTTGAGCGATTTGTTCTTGAATCAAGGCGCGCGGAGCTGACGCATTATCTGGCGATTCCTCCGTCGATATTGTTTTTTCTATGGAATCCACTCTGGGTCGGAGTATTTATGATTTTTTACGCGTTAGCTGCCAACGCGCCCTGCGTTTTGGCTCAGCGTTATAATCGACCTCGTTTCGCACGGGC
>CAZHQX010000135.1:0-4541 GCA_964534195.1 uncultured Oscillospiraceae bacterium | reverse complement strand
CTTCTCATCCTCGAGTTTGGCTATAGCGGCGGCAACGGGCTGCCAGTCGATGTCTTGAAAATCCGAATATGCCCGCAGGCTGGACATCCGCTCAATGCGCTGTTTAACCGACGCTATATCCTTCTCAAGCTGGGTTCTGCGGTTGCTTAGCGCGGCAATGCCTCGTTCAAGTCCAGCCGCCTGCTGCTCAAGCGTCTTGATCTTCTTGTTGTTATCCCAGCCCAGAATGAAGCGGCTGCGGTCATCGATGCTGTGACGATCATCCTTCTCATGCCTGTTGTCACCGCTCTTGATCTGCCCGTTTCTCGTGATGGCCCGGTTCTCACGTCGGAACTGCTCGACAGTTTCACAGCATGCCAGATTGAAGCGATGCGAGACCTCGCGCTCAAGCCAGTCGGAAAAATGGGTGTCCGGCCTGATCTGCAGCTTATAGACCAGCGAGTCAGGATGCAGCTCCTGCCTGTTGGCGCCGACCTGCCCACGCACACGGTAGTAGACCAGACGCCCCTGCAGTCGTGTTCGATCGACCCATTCAGCTACAGCCTGATAGTGATGGTCCGGCACCAGAAGCGACAGGCCGAAATTGTGCAGCAGCCGCTCGATCGCGCCTTCCCATTGCTGCTCGGACTCATGAACCTGTAATAATTCACCGGCAAAAGGCAGGTCTTCTTCGACTATGCCTGTTTCCTGGCATAGCTGCTTCCTGAGAGCAACCTGTCGCTCAGATATGTTACTGCGCCTGGCTCGGAGACTAATAAGCTCTTTTTGGAGCTGGTTAAACTCACTCATCTGATCTCTGAGATCATAGGACAGCTCAGTAAGCGCATTTTGAAATTTATCCTCATCGGCCCGACCGTCATTTAATAGCGCTTCAACCTTCTGTTGCTGATCGATGAAATCATCAGCCGAAGCCGCAGGCTGCAGGTCGAGCTGACGTACAAGCTTCTCGTATTGGCTAAAACGAGCCCGCAGCCTAACTAAAATTTCGTTTTGTCTGGATATCTCAGACTTGAGCTGACCAATTCTGTCACCGCCATTGCGGGCAATGCTGCGCTCAAGCTCACTCGCCTGATTCTGGAGACTAGACTTTTGCTGTTGTGTTTTCTCGACCGAGGCCTGTTGCCTTATGAGCTCGGCTTGAAGATCAGTCAGCTGGCTGGTCAGAAGATCGAGCCTGATCCTTGCGAACCATGACTGCAGGGCATCTCGATATGACGTCAGCTGGCTGGCCTGGAGCTCGGACTCACGATACTTGATCAGATCTTCTGATAACGGCTCAAGCATTTCGATCTGCCGTTTGGCCTTGAGCACCGCTTCATGGGCCCGGCTGAGATTATCGAAATGCTCCAGCAGATTTTCGATTCTTGTTTTGATCTCGAAGGGCTCGAGCATATGATCGCGTACGAAGAGAGTCAGATTGCCGACTGATTTCAGAGATACAGTCTGCAGGAAGAGGTCCAGAGCCTGTTCATTATCTATGCCGAAGCGGCGTCTGAACCAGGCACCATAGGGCGGGAAGCTGTCGAAAAGCTCGACGCCTGTTTGCTTGAGCTTCTTGCGCAGACCTGATATATCACTGCCGAAATTGGAGAAATCGTCTGCTATCGACAGGTCGCGCTCACAGGCGGCAAAAAACCTGCTGGGCTGACCGGTCATTTCTCGCATCCAGAATACCTGGGCGATCGTTACTGTTTTCTCATAGCCTTCGTTATGAAATACACCGAGAATTACTGAGTAGCTGTTTTGGTCACGCAGCGCTACAGGCTTGGAGCTGTGATAGTTTTCCTGACGCTCAGATTTGTAATAGCCCAGAACATAGGATCTTAAGGAGCGCTCGCGACTGTCTGCTCCGGCAGCCTTGTTATAGGCGATCTTCTGACTTGGTACCAGCAGCGTAGTAACCGCGTCGACCAGCGTTGATTTGCCAGAGCCGATATCGCCTGTGAGCAGAGCGTTTCTGCCCTCAGGGCGCATGATCCACACCCTTTTATCGAAGGTGCCCCAGTTATATACCTCGAGCCGCTGCAGGCGAAATCCCGCCAATCTGTCATCGCTCATAAACTCAAGCATCAGCTGTTCAGTCATCCTGCTCATCCTCCACCGCTCCGCCTGCCAGCTGCTGGTATTCTGCCAGGCGCTTATCGAAATCAGCCAGCCACTGCGCGTCGACATAGGCCTTGATGATTCTTCTAACCTCATAGGTATTATTCTGACCACGCAGCTTCCGCAAGAAGCCAAGATCGACAACCTTGTTGATCAGAGTCTCGATCTGACTCAGAAGCTTGACCTCATTGCTGCCCTCGGGCAGAAAAATTCTGACCAGCTCAGCTATTTCATCACGTGAGAGCACCAGTCTGGTCTCACTGCCCTGAGCGTCGAATTCAACCAGCTTCCTGCGCAGAAGCGCAAGCAACAGACTGACCGGGTAAGACAGCTGTCTACGTGTGACCAGTCTGGGTATATCGTTGGTTTCGCCATTCTCATCCTGTTGCCGCGAGCGCAGATAGGCATAGCCCTCAGCTTCGTCGATGATCAGGTCAAGACCGATAACAGCGGTATAATCCTGAACCGCAGCCTGCTGCAAGAGCAGATCCCGCCAGATATCCTGACTATCATCCCGATAGATGATGCCTTTTAGCAGGGTGATCAGGACCGTCGATAATTCGGGCGGTTGGCCCTGCCAGGCTTGTTGCGCATTGTTCATTTCATTTAAATCTGCCATCTGCTTCGTCTCCTAATCATGTCTTGCTCTGTTCGCGCAGAAATATGATTCTTGGCAGCGTCGCCTGACGGACTGTGCCGCTGTCTGTCTGCCAGCTTATCTTCTCATCAACCGACTCATCGACAACAGTGGTCAGCTTGATATCAGCGGCCTCTGTCGCCAGCTGAACGTAGACTACGAGCTCTGCCAGGCCAAATCGCAGGGGGTGACGTCTGATGATCTCAGCTAAATTGATCTGACTTGCTCCCTGCAGCTCCGCCCGGATGTTTCTGATCAGCTCAGAGCGATCGATCGTAATCTGCGAATAGAGCACTGAGGTGTCGATATCTGAATCGCCTGTCTCCAGGCTGGTTTCGGTTATGATCGGCTTGATCGGCGGCCGATAGAGCGGGCGCTCCAGCGGCAGGTTTATTGCTGCTGAGTTTTCCGGCAAACTGGTTACATTGCCTGAGGGCATGTTATCCCGTAGCGCCAACGCATGATTCTCTATACTATGCAGCACATCCATGATGCGACGGTCCTCAAGCCAGGCCTGATCGTCGAGAAAATGGCGCAGCTGCTGTGACAGCCTGGCAACGGTGCGCTGTGTATGCTCGCCAGCCTCCAGCCAGTCATAGTGGATCCGCCTCAGCCGTCTGTCAGGATTCATCTCAAGCACCGGCTCCAGCGACAAAACATGCTCGACCTGGCTGCTGAACTCCTCCTGCCTGACTGATGACATCAGAAAATCCCAAAAAGCCTGGAAGCTTCTGCCCTGGTCTGATTCGGAGATCGCGTCACGCTCGCCGATGATCTCCTCAAGCAATGCCCCCTTAGAGCCGTCCCAGGAGGCGATCTTCTCTCTGACGCTGCGGTCAAGCTGACGAAAATTGCTCTCAACCTCACGGAAATCTGTCAGCAGATCGCGTGACAGCTGCAGGAACTGTTGAAAACGATCCTTAAGCGCAGTGTCATCCAGCAGCGGTATTTCACCTGATAATATCTGCTCGATCTCATTATCGATTGCCGCTCTACGCTTCTGCAGCTCAGCAATTCGCAGCTCGGGATCAGTCTCGCTGCCCTCATGCATCTGCCTGAGCAGATCGAAGATCGTCAGCAGCCTCGACTCAGTGCCGATGAAGCTGCGCTCGGTCAGAGTATTCAGCCAGCTGATCGCTTTCTCCGCCGCCGGTGTCAGATCGAAGCATGGTTCATCCGAGTTATCGAGATAGAACTTGCGAAGCCAGCCCTTATCGTTTTCAGCCCAGTCATTGAGATAGGAGATCGCGGAGCTCTTGAAGCTATCCTGTCCATATCGCTCGCGCAGAGCAAACAGATAGTCCTCAAGCGCCTCAGTCAAATCAGCCTGAGTAATATAGCGCACATTACCGTCGATAAAAGCCCGTTGCAGGAAGCTCGCGATCAGCGGCGCATGCTGAGCACAAAGCAGCCGCCATGCCGGATGCCTGCCGCGAAGCAAATCTAAGGTTTCATAATCCATCGTTGCCAATTACAATTTACCTGCCGTACTTGCTGTAAAATGGTGCCACCAGAATCATAATAGTTCATCCTGGCAAAAGCCGTCGCCGTTTAGTATATCAATTCTCTTTCCGTCCAGCCAGCTTCTTAAGCGCTGCCGCTATCTCGAGGCCCTGCTGCGGGTATCTTGTGTTGTTGTCTATTCCGAACTGCCCCAGCTTAACCGACGGTTTGGTCTTGCCATGGAAATCACTGCCTCCGGTCGCCAGAATACCGGCGGCATCTGCTCTTGCTTGATAATATAGGCACTGCTCGGGCGTATGGTAGCTGCTATATGCCTCAACTCCGGCGATGCCGAGCG
>CAZHQX010000134.1:0-4544 GCA_964534195.1 uncultured Oscillospiraceae bacterium | reverse complement strand
AGAAGCGTAACAGTCTGTGAACAATTGTTGCCAGTTTGTAAAAGAACTAAGCAGATAAGGCGAATGATCGAGCTGATCAGGCGTCATCTGCTAAATCCTCTCAAACAGACAACTTAATGCATATTGACGATGTGCTTGTATGATGTTAAAATAATAGGCGTATTTGCCTGGTGTGACAATGCAGGTATATACCTTACAAAAAGGGGCATATTAGTTATTTTATATTATAAAGTTTGCGATTGACAGATTAATAAAATTACATTGAGTCCGGCCGTTTGTATCACACACTATGAGCGGCCTGGTTTATTTGTGCCAAAAAGAGGAGGAAGAAAATGAACACAACAGATATTCAAATGATCAGAAACAGAATGCAAGGTACTAAGTTTACGGAGGCCAGCCTCGATAAATGGCATGACTGGCATTGGCAGATGAGACACGCTGTCAAGGATGTAGGCATGGTAGAGAAGATATTTGACCGCACATTTGAACCGGAGATGCGACTGAAAATTGAGCAGACTCTCGAGAAATTTCCAATGTCGATAACGCCATACTATTTGTCGCTGGTCGATCCGCAGGACCTCGAAAATGACCCGGTATTCAAGCAGGCTTTTCCCGATGTTCGTGAGCTTCACATCTCAAAGCATGACATGAGTGATCCGTTGGCCGAGGACCGGGACAGCCCTGTGCCAGGACTTACACATAGATATCCAGATCGTGTTCTGCTTCATGTCAGCAACACCTGTGCTATGTATTGCCGTCATTGCACACGCAAGCGCAAGGTAGGTGACCGCGACAGCATACCAGGACGTGATCAGATCCTTGCCGGCATTGAATATATCAAGAATAATCCTGCCATCAGAGATGTTCTGCTATCTGGCGGCGACCCTTTTATGCTGTCAGATGAATATATCGATTGGATACTTGCGGAGGTCACCGCGATCGACCATGTTGAGGTCGTGAGAATCGGAACAAGAACACCTGTTGTACTGCCATACCGTATAACAGATGAGCTGGTTACGATTCTGGAGAAGTATGAAAGCCTCTGGATCAACACTCATTTTAATCATCCGCGAGAGCTCACGGGGTCAGCGCGCAAGGCTCTGCGCAAGCTGGCAAAAGCCGGCATCCCTCTTGGCAATCAGTCTGTTTTGCTGGCCGACGTTAATGACTGTCCCCGCATCATGAAGCGCCTGGTGCAAATGCTTGTGAAAAACAGAGTGAGACCTTATTACATCTATCAATGTGATTTGTCAGAAGGGCTGGAGCATTTCCGCACATCGATCGGTAAGGGCATAGAAATTATGGAGAGCTTAAGAGGCCATACCAGCGGTTTTGCTGTGCCGACATATGTTGTTGACGCGCCGGGCGGCGGTGGCAAGATACCAGTCGCACCAAATTATCTTGTGTCATGGTCAACCAACAAGGCGATCCTGCGTAATTTTGAAGGTGTTATAACTACTTACAAAGAACCGGATGAGTATCGTCATAATTTCTGTGATCTTGATTGTGAGAACTGTAATCTGCAGCTGAAGCTGGATGATTCAGATGAGAATCAGGCAGTTGGAATCCAACGTCTTTTGTCTGACTATGATGAAATGATAACACTGACGCCATCATGTATGGATGAGGCACAATAAGTATAAAGGTAGAAATATGTTTGATCATTTGACAAGTGTTGAGGATGGCTTGATCCATCATGGAAGTAATAATAAGCGCATATATGTAATGAAGCTGCCATCAGAGAACGTTCCGCGTTTTCTGGATAGAATAGAGATTCTGGCTGGAGAGAGCGGGTATGAGAAGATCATCGCTAAGGTGCCCTCTGGATTAGCCGACCTCTTCAGACAACGGGACTATGAGCAGGAAGCGTCGATACCGGGGTACTTCTCTGGCCAGGCCGACTGTCTGCTCATGAGCCGCTTTCTCTTCGAGCATAGACGAGAAGTCAGTAATCAGGCAATTCTTGACGATGTGCTTGAAACCGCCCGCGGCTGCGTGCCTGTTCAACCTTCTGATCAAATGGCAAAAGGCTTATCCTGCCGCCGTGCAGGTGCCGAAGATGCCGCTGATATGGCTAAGCTATACAAACAGGTATTTGCCAGTTATCCATTTCCCATACATGATGCTGACTACATAAAAGAGACAATGGAGTATAATGTAATTTACCATGGTATCTGGCAGGATGATCAGTTGATAGCGCTTGCGTCAGCGGAGCTCGATCGGAAGAATAAGAACGCCGAAATGACAGATTTCGCAGTTCTTCCAGCCTGCAGAGGCAAAAATTATGCTGGAACATTGCTATATGAACTGGAGCAGGATTTGCAGGATAACGAAAAGATCCTCACGCTTTATACCATAGCAAGAGCATCTTCACATGGTATGAACTGTACTTTTGCCAAGATGGGTTATAGCTATGGCGGCAGACTGATCAACAACACACAAATAGCAGGCCGAATAGAAAGTATGAATATATGGTATAAAAAAGCAGAGGACAGACCCTAGTTCCAGGTTTGTCTTAAGGAGGAGAAAATGAATCCCGAGCAAGACGATCTGATGAAGCTTACTGGTGCGGTGTTAAGAGAAGCCGGCCGCATAATTTTGTCCAATACTGTTAAGCGCAGCCAAATTGAGAAAAAGGGTGACAAAAATTATGTCACTGAGATTGATTACAGAGTGCAGGAATACCTTGCGATCAGGCTGGAGAATTTAATTCCCGGCAGCCATTTGATTGCCGAAGAGTCCAAGAAGAATCTTTTTTCTGTTGAGAGCCCGAGCTGGATCCTTGATCCGGTCGACGGAACCACGAATTTAATATTTGATTTCCGTTTTTCTGCTATTTCACTGGCTCTGTACCTTGAGGGCAAGCCTGCTTATGGCTTCGTATACAATCCATATCTCGATGAACTATTCCAGGCAAAAGCCGGCGTCGGTGCATGGCTCGATCTGGAGCCTATAAATGTATCTAAAACCGATGATATTTCCCATGCTCTGATCGGCTTCGGCACTAATCCTTATGATAGAGCCAACAGTGACCAGACTTTTGCCATGATAAGAGATGTGTTTACAGCTTCCATGGAGATCAGAAGGAGCGGCAGTGCCGCCTTGGACATGGCCTATGTCGCATGCGGCCGTTTAAACGGATTCTTCGAACAGATGCTGCAGCCGTGGGATTTCGCAGCGGGAAGTATTATTGTTGAGGCGGCCGGAGGCGTTGTTCGCGGCTGGGACGGCAGCAGGTTGGATAATCTGCTCGAGCCTAGTGGAATTATTACCGCTTCTGCCAATATTTATGAACAGCTTAATGAGATACTTGCCAGGCATCGCTGACAGACTGTTTACTTCACTTCGCCTGCAGCGTGCTATAATTAGCTTGTAACGGAAAAGACCATGCGGTACTGCGTCAGCTTAACAGGAGGCGACATATATGCAGGATGTAAAAACTTTTCTGGAAAAATCTCTTAGCTTCGGCATCGGACTGGCGTCCTGGTCTCGTGAGAAAATCGAAGAGACTGTGGAGGATATGGTCAAGAAGGGCGATATTGCCCGCAAGGATGCCCGCGAATTCGCGAATGATCTTGTGAAAAAAGGCGAGAGCCAGCGTGAGGAGCTTAACAAGCTGATTCATGAGGAGGTTCACAAGGCTCTTGAGCAAATGGAGCTTGCGGCGAAATCCGACATTATCAACAAGGAAGATCTGGCGGCAATAGTACGCGAGCAAGTAGAGGCAGCTCTGAACGCACGCGATCAGCAAGGCTGAGAATTATGCCAAGAAGAACACATCTCAAGCGATACCGGCAGATCGTACGCGTGTTCGCTCGAAATGGTTTCGGCATATTGCTCGAGCAGCTGGGACTGTTCAGCTATCTTCGAATAAGACGTCGTGAGATCAAACATGATGATCGGCAGGAGACCTCCCGATCTAGTGTTGGCGAGCGCCTGCGGAAATCGTGTGAGGAGCTGGGACCGACTTTTGTAAAAATAGGTCAGATCCTTAGTACACGGCCTGATATTTTGTCGCCGGAGGTAACTGCAGAGCTAAGCAAGCTGCAGGATGCGGTCAATCCGTTTCCCTTCGCGGATGTTAAATGCGTCGTTGAGCAGGAGTTTTCTGAACCGCTTGAGGATGTTTTTGCTGATTTTGAGAAGCAGCCACTGGCATCAGCCTCGCTTTCGCAGGTTCATAAGGCTGTTTTACATACAGGCGACAGTGTTGCTGTGAAGGTTCAACGTCCTGGTATAAGTGATTGTATTCAGGTCGATCTTGATATCCTGCGTGATTTGGCAGATTTCCTCGATAACCATACCAAATATGGTGAAACATACGATTTCCCGGCGATGATCGAAGAGCTTGAACGTACGATCAAGGCCGAGCTGGATTTCCGGCGTGAGGGCGAAAACGCTGATCGCTTCCGCGAAAATTTGAAGCCTGATTCACGTGTGGCCGTACCTGATGTCCGCTGGATCTACACAACCGGTCGTGTTCTTACAATGTCACTTGAGCAGGGTGTGCGGATCAACCAGGTCGAGGAATTGCGCCAGGCTGG
>CAZHQX010000133.1:0-4577 GCA_964534195.1 uncultured Oscillospiraceae bacterium | reverse complement strand
CGCGGCTCAACCAGAGTGATCTTGGCTGAAATACCAAGCAGAGATTGAATATCAGCATTTAATCTTCTTTCTATATTCTCAATTTCCTTGATCGAGTCTGAGAAGAAGCCTCTGGTCATTTCGATCTGAATTTCCATACGATCCAGATTATGCACACGGTCTACATAGATCATATAATGAGGCTCGACCTCACCATAATTAAGCAAAATTGACTCGATCTGTGTCGGGAATACATTCACACCTCTAACGATCAGCATATCATCGGCACGTCCTGTGACCTTGTCCATTCTAACGGTAGTTCGGCCACATTCGCAGCGGTCATAGTACAGCCTGGTCAAGTCATGCGTATTGTAACGCAGCAGCGGCGTGCCTTCTTTTGTCACACTTGAGAAGACCAACTCACCGAGCTCGCCTTCTGCCAGTGGTTTGCCTGTTTCCGGGTCTACGATCTCAGCGATAAAGTGATCAGATTGAATATGCAGTCTATTGCCAGCTTCACAGCTCATAGATACGCCAGGACCCATGGTTTCAGACAGGCCATAAATGTCAAAAGCCTTGAGTCCAAGTTTATCTTCTATCTGCTGCTTCATCTCCACAGACCAAGGCTCAGCGCCGAAGATTCCGACCTTGAGTGAAAGCATCGATTTATCGACACCATAGGTAGCCATCTCGTCAGCTAAATGCAAAGCATAGCTTGGCGTACAGGCAAGTGCCGTCGGCTTGAAATCGACCAGTATTTGAATCTGGCGCTTAGTATTTCCTGAGGATACGGGAATAGCAGTCGCACCCATACGTTCAGCTCCATAGTGGAGTCCAAGGCCGCCCGTAAACAAACCATATCCGTAAGCGACGTGAAGAATATCCCTATGTGTCATTCCGGTAGAAGCCAGCGATCTCGCGCAGCACTCTGCCCAGATCTCTATATCCTTCTGAGTATAGCCGACAACCTTCTGTTTTCCGGTCGTACCTGATGATGAATGAATTCGAACGATCTCATCAAGTGGTACCGCGAAGGTTCCATACGGATAGTTCTCTCGCATATCTTCTTTGTCAATAAAGGGAAGTCTGGTCAAGTCATCGATAGATTTAATATCACCCGGTTCAATGCCGGCAGCTTTCATTTTTTCAGTGTAATAAGGAACCTTGCCATACATTCTCTGAACACATTCGACCAGACGCTGTCCCTGCAGCTCTCTGATCTGCTCATAAGGCATTGTCTCAGCAGCTTCATTCCAGATATAACTCATTCCTGTGACCATCCTTCCATTCTGCGTAAATCAGTGATCAGCCGCATTACAAGGCAGCCAGACCATATATTGATAAAGTTTATTGTTCGCTCTCTGCGTTGTCAAGTAGAGCAAGGGCATCTGCCAGAAGTATAACTGCCTGACCCTCCTCAGGAGAAAATCTGAATGCTCCATGATCGAGCGGAATTTCAAGATTAGATCCATAATTCGCGCTGAATCTGGCCGTTCTGCCAGCCGGACTGAAATAGGTGATTTCGTCCCCGGCCAAGCTCCTGCCTTGATAACGCAAACCAGTACGATCCAGCTTAAGCTGGCCTTCCCCGTCCTGAACAAACGCCCCACTCGTACCGGCCGTTTCTGTTTTTGTTTGATATGTCAGACTAAAATCTGTGTTCTGCAGCTCGGCCGCTAATTGACTTCTCTGCCAATCTCTCCATACATGCACATCGGTAAAAGCCGACAACGCCATTTGTCCTTTTTCAGCTGCCGGTTCCTGATCACCTGCCTGTGTATTAGTCAGGAAACCATGTCTGTCAACAGTCCATTCCGCGCCACAAGCACTGCAGTAGAGCCTGTTCCTATCACTGCACATGACCATGCGTTTACCACAAGCAGGACATTGATGGCAAATGTTATGCATATTTTCTGCCGGACGTCTGCTTAGATAGGACGCCGGCCTATTTCTATTGCGCTGCCAGGCGTAATCGTCAAAATCCAAAGCCTGATGAATGGTTTTGGATATCTGGTCGGCATCATAAGCAGCGATTTGAGCTTGAGTCAAAAGGAGCTCTGTCCTGATCTCAATCCTGCCCGGCCGGAATCCATTGCCGGACCAGCGCGGCCAGGTCAGATAGGCACCAGATATTTTGACATTTATGACATTGCAGCCTGTTTTTTTGATCAGACGGGCTATTGTGGCATCCATCGGACTTCTTGTGCCGTCTGTCGATCTCTGTCCCTCCGGGAAAATACCCAGAGCTCCATCCATTTTCAGCACCTGCAGCATCTGTTTAAGAGCTGTGGCATCTGAACGGAACTGAGTTTTAGGTATAGCGCCTGCTTTTTCTAGTATGATTTTGAGTTTTTTGTTTCTGAAAAACAGACTGGCGGCTACGAAATTTATATCAAGCCAGGGCAAGGCGATCGCCGCCAGGAATGGATCGATATACGAAGGATGGTTGCCTAGAATGATAACAGGCCCTTTGATTTTTCTGATTCCAGGTTCTCTTATTATTCTGACACCCAGGATCAGTCTGAGCGGCAGCTGCAGCAGGAAAACCACAGGTCTGTACAGCCACTTGGCCGGCAGACGAACACCAGACTTAGCCTTAACTCGCCTTTTGCCAGTATGCTTGTCTGATTTTCTGGTTTTGTCACTTGCCATATCAGCTGACTGGTCCATCCTGCTTAAGTCCTTTCATACTAAGAGCTATACGCTTGCGGGCAGAGTCTATGCTGAGAACCCGTACCTGAACTAATTGTCCTACACGTACAACAGTCAAAGGGTCACGTACGAAGCTGTCAGAGAGCTCTGATATATGGACTAGTCCATCCTGATGCATACCTAGATCGACAAAAGCACCGAAATCAGCGACATTGCGAACAACGCCCTGCAGCACCATATTAGGCTTGAGATCATTCAGGTCAAGCAAATCGCTGCGCAAAACCGGCTGCGGCAGCTCGTCGCGAGGATCGCGGCCGGGGCGACGCAGTGCTTCTACTATATCAGCCAGTGTCAGCTCGCCGATTTCAAGCTCCTGTGCCAGCTGGCTGATTCCACGCTGACTTATTTTGTCTGCCAAAGCGGCTGAAGGAATTGTTCCCAGCATTTTGGCTATTTTATACACCTTGTCATATGATTCCGGATGGACCGAAGTATTATCCAATGGCTCTACTGCCTGCGGAATCCGTAGGAAACCCGCACACTGTTCAAAGGCCTTCGGACCAAGCCGCGGTATTGCCTGAAGCTCTTTTCGCGATTTGAAGGGACCTTGCTGTTCTCTTCTGACAACTATATTTTTCGCGACAGACAGAGACAGTCCCGCAACGTATGAGAGCAGTGATGGCGATGCCGTATTAAGATCAACACCTACCTCGTTAACACATCCTTCGACAACACCACCCAGAGCTTCGCTCAAACGTTTCTGATTCATATCATGCTGATACTGTCCGACTCCGATCGACTGAGGATCTATTTTTACCAATTCAGCTAATGGATCCTGTAAACGCCTTGCGATTGAAACAGCGCTTCTCAGAGAAACATCAAATTCGGGGAACTCAGCCGCGCCAAGCTCTGACGCAGAGTAAACGGAGGCACCGGCCTCGCTGACGACCATCCACCTTACATTCAAATGGTTATTGTGAACAAAATCACGCACAAACTGCTCTGACTCTCTTGATGCTGTGCCGTTACCGATAGCGATCAGCTCAATACTGTGTTTTTTGATGAGACCAAGCAGCGTCTGGGCTGCTGCCTCAGTTTTGTTGTGTGGCGGCGTGGGATATATCACATCTGTTGCCAGCACTCTGCCGGTTTCGTCAACAGCAGCAAGCTTGCAGCCGGTCCTATAAGCCGGATCAAAACCAAGGATCCTATATCCTCTAACCGGTGGCTGCATCAGGAGGCTGCGCAGGTTACTGCTGAAAACTACGATCGATTTCTCTTCAGCCTTCTCAGTAAGACTCTGTCTGATTTCATTTTCCAATGAAGGCTGTATCAACCTTTTCCAGGCATCTGTAATCATTTGCGCTAGTAGATCAGCATAAGGACTGTTTTGAATAATTGTCCTGCCAGTCAGTATTGCCACAGCTTCCTGCTCAGGCAACGTGATCTTGACATTGAGTATTTTCTCTTTTTCTCCGCGATTCAGAGCAAGCACCCGATGTGAAGCTATCATCCTAACGGGCTCTTTGTAATCATAGTAGGCTTCATAAACAGATTCACCGGCACCTTTGACTGCTGATGATTCAATTAAGCCATTTCTCATCATTTCCTGACGCAATCGTCTTCTTACCCAGGCATCATCCGCTGTTCTCTCGGCCAGTATATCCTGTGCTCCGGCAATCGCCTGCTCTACTGATTCCAGCTCAGCTGCCTCAGGCAGGGCCAGCAGCTTCGATGCCAAGTCATATAAATTCTGAACATCGCCTCTCTGATCAAGCAAATGATCGGCCAATGGTGTCAGGCCACGTGCTGAAGCTATACTGGCTCTGGTTTTTCGTTTAGGTCTGAATGGACGATAAATATCTTCAAGCTCAGTCAGGCCGGCAGCTGCCTCAATTTGTTTTTTAAGCTCGGGTGTTATCTGCCCTTGCTCTTCGAGCAGTCTT
>CAZHQX010000132.1:0-4594 GCA_964534195.1 uncultured Oscillospiraceae bacterium | reverse complement strand
AGGAGAGCTCTGCGCATGAAATCATATTGAAGTATTTCCAGCATTTTTACTCTCTCCCTTCGTGGCGGCCATGATCGTGGTCCGGGTGCTGATGCCTATGTGCCAGCTCCAGCTTCATCTGTTCCCTGCCCAGACATACCATGGTTCCGTCCTCTAGACAGAATGAACGCTCAACATGATCAGCTGATTTTGCCATATCGTGTGTAACTACCAGTATAGTCAAGCCTGTTTCCTTATTAAGTCTGGCCAGCAGCGAGAAATGGGCATCGGCATTAGCGGCATCAACTCCGGTCGTTGGCTCATCAAGAAGTACAAGTTCAGGTGACGCCACCATTGCGCGTGCCAGGAGGACTCTTTGCTGCTGTCCACCAGAAAGCTCACCGATCGGTCTTCTGGCATAATCCTGCATGTCAACAAGTTCAAGAGCGTGTTTAGCTTTTTCACGAGCCTTCCTGCCTGCCAGTTTAAACAAGCCAATATCCTCATAGAGATGGGCTAACACTACTTCCTCGACTGTTGCCGGAAAACCACTATAGGTAGCTGCTCTATTCTGAGCGACATAGCCGACCCTCGACCAGTTGCGCAGCTGCTGAGGATTCTTGCCCAGCATTCTAACTGAACCTTGGAGCGGAGCAAGCTCGCCCAGAAGTATTTTCAGAAGTGTGCTTTTGCCGGATCCATTCGCGCCCAGAAGCGAGACGAATTCACCGGGCATAACAGTCAGACTGACATCGTCGAGTACAAGGTTCTGATTATAAGCGAAGCTTACATGCTCCACCTCTATGACTGGAGTCGCTGTTGGATCTAAGTTCACGCAGCTTACTTGCTTTCTAACGATTTCCATAAGGTCTTGCTCTCCTTAACCCAAGTGTTTCTCAATAGTTTCAAGATTGGCACGCATGACGGAAATGTAGTCATCACCAGCTTGTACCTGCTCGTCTGTCAGACCTTCCAGTGTACTGAGAACAGCTGTTTCAGCTCCAACGGCATCCGCGATCGTTTGCGCGACCTTAGGGCTGACAAGTGACTCGAAAAAAATAACGTTGATCTCTTTGCTCTTGGCAAGATCTATGATTTCTGCCATTCTTGCCGGGCTCGGTTCATCCTCTGGAGACAATCCTGAGATAGCGATCTGTTCAAGCCCATAAGCACCTGCCAGGTAGCCGTAGGCTTCATGCGCTACAATCAGTTCATGATTCTCTACCTTATCGAGTCTGCTATGGAACTCTGCATCAAGAGCCTCAAACTCGGCTTTTGCCTGTGTGAAATTATCCTGGTAAAAGTCGGCACCATCGGGGTCGGCTGTTATGAAGGCGTCACGGATAGCTTCCATCTGTTCTATCGCCAGTAGTGGGTCAAGCCAGACATGGGGATCGTTGTCACCGTGGTCATGTCCATCGTCGCTGTCATGCTCATCCGCGGCATGATCGTCTTCTTCATGGTCGTCAGCATCAGTATGCTCTGCATCTTCGTCATGATCATGGTTGTGACCCTCTCTTAGCTCCAAACCAGCTGCGGTTTCTAGAGAAATAAGAGTCTTACTGGATACAGCCGCGAGAATAGTATCGACCCAGTGCTCCATCCCGGCACCGTTATATATAAATACATCTGCCTTTTCCAGTTTGACAATATCAGCGGCTGATGGTTCCCAGGAATGCGGTTCAACTCCAGAGGGAACCATATTTGTGAGCTCGATCCTTGAACCACCGATTCTTGACGCGAAATCATACATTGGATAGAAGCTTGCAATTACGGTCAAAGCTGGCTGACCATCTTCGGCTTCATTTGATGTGGCAGAAGGCTCAGCCTGCCCGGACAGCTGAGTGTCTTGATTCCCGCTGCCTGCACAGCTTGCAAGCATTATCAGCATAAGTGCAGCAATGAGTATAGCTATAGATTGGACAAACAATTTTCTTGGTCTAATAGCTTCATTTTCTATTTTGGTGTTTAAATTCATTAACATTATATTTAGTTGATCTCGTCATCACTTTTTTGACAACAACCAGATCTTCACCTCCGGCTTATTCACTTTTGCGATTGATTCGCATTTGCAAATACTATGATAAGGCTGTTAGGGTCCCAAGTCAAGCTAACGCTCAATGTTACACCAGCGCATAAAAAAGCCCGCCTAGTTAACGTAGGCGGGCTGTTTATGAACAAGATAGTTTACTGGCTTTTTTCGAAAATATTGCTTCTTAGGATAACTGGAATCTGCCAGTCAACTCATTTAGCAGCTGAGCTTGAACAGTTTTCTTACTTTTTGTCATGCCTGCCCCTCCAGAGTGTTTTGAATTTCCTCCAACTGACTATCAGACATTATCTTGGCTGGATTAACTATAAGAACGACATTGTCGCCTTTTTCTCCCAGCTTACCTATTGATTGAACAAATCTATTGCCTAGTCTGCCAATCGTATCTGCTGATTCCAGCTGATCCGGAGTCATAGTCACAACTTCATCTACACGATCTACAATAAGGCCGATTACCATGCCATCAAGATTTACAATAATAACGCAGGTTCTCTCGTCAAATTCTGAAGCAGTCCGGTGGAAGCGCAATCTCGAATCCATTACCGGAATTATTGTACCTCTGAGCGAAATGATTCCCAGCATGTATTCCGGGAGCTCAGGCACCTCTATGATTTTCTGCAAACCTACTATCTCTGTAACATATTTGATCGCGATGGCATATCTATCATCAGCAACATTGAAGGTCAAATATTTCCCCTCCATTGAATCACTGTCTATACCATAATCATCCATCGCTGCTTCAAATTGTCTGCCATCGGCAACCTTCTTATCTTTGTCGAAAAAACCAGCCATTTTAATTATCCCCCTATCTAGATTAACTATTAAGCTGCACTCGTAAAATATATATCGTCTATATGAGAGAAATCATTAATGTTTATCTGCCTTAATGGTCATACATATTCCACGTATATGTGATTTATGGTAGATTATGGTAAGTTAATATTGATAATAATAAATGAGGAGATTCCCATGAAAAGAAATACGACTCGGAACATTGCTTTTGCAGGTATATTTCTTGCTCTAGCTATAGTTTTACCTTTTTTAACTTTGCAGCTGCAGCAGCTCGGCAACAAGCTTCTGCCCATGCATCTGCCAATTTTACTATGCGGTTTTATCTGCGGCTGGCCTTATGGACTCGCAGTCGGCTTCCTGGCACCCTTGCTCAGGAGCCTCATGTTCGGTATGCCGCCTCTGATGCCGGTTGCGGTCGCAATGGCCTTCGAATTGGCAGCTTACGGCTTGGTTTCCGGACTCCTTTATAAACTATTCCCACGGAAGAACATATTTATTTATGTCAGCCTGATCATTTCAATGATCGCCGGAAGAATCGTATGGGGTCTTGTCAGTATGGCTCTGTTTGGCATTCAGGGCAACAGCTTCACCTGGTCACTCTTCATGACACAGGCCTGGATAAACGCGATCCCCGGTATAATTCTACAGCTGATACTGGTCCCATTAATAATCATCGCCTTTAAACGAGCCGGTCTGATCGATTTGTCAGCCAAACCCTCCCTCAAGGAGTCTGGCGAGTGAAAATTTCCAGCAGTTCAGATGAGTTGGTAAAACTCTTATACGAAAAATACATCCAGGCAAAAGACAGTCAGCTCAATGGCAGTCCATATTTGGTTGCTATCGATGGCCCCTGCGCCTCCGGCAAAACATTTCTGTCGCAGGAGCTGCGAGATCTGTTGGAAACCGTCTACAGCCTTAAGGTGGAACTGATAGAGCTTGATCATTTTTTTCTGCCGTCATATCTAAGAAATGAGAACAGATTTGCTGAACCTGGCGGCAACATTCACTATGAGAGATTTCAACAGGAGGTGATTGAACCTCTGTTAGCTCATAATGCTCCAAAATATAGTGTGTTTGACTGCGGCATTATGGATTATGCTGGCAAAATTGAAATCAAGCATAGTGACATTATTCTCATTGAGGGAGTATACAGCCATCACCCCCTCTGGCACGATAAGCTGAATCTGAGAATATTTTGCCATGCGGATATTGATACTAGACTTAAGAGAATTGAAGAGAGAGATGGTCAAATCAAACTGCAGCGCTTCATAAACGAATGGATTCCTATGGAAGATAGGTATTTCGAAGCGTTTAATGTCAAAAATGAATCCGACATTATATTTCAGTCCGGTTTCTCCCGGCTCTCTTAGCGTCATATAATTTCTCGTCAGCTCTGCTGATCAGAAGCTCCAGCGATTTATCCTGCTCTGTAATCATGGCAACACCGAGACTGATAGTAACTCTGCCGACAGCTCCAAACTGATTACAGGCTATTGCGGAGCGAAGCTTCTCAGCTGCGCTGTATGATCCCTCAGATCTGGTTTCTGGCATCATAACAATGAATTCTTCTCCACCCCAACGGGCGAAAACATCTGTTTTCCTGAGATTATCACTGATTATTCTTGTGACCTCACGCAGAACAAAATCGCCTTCACTATGGCCATATGTATCGTTAACTTTCTTGAAATGGTCAATGTCGATCATCGTTATGCTGAAAACAGAGCCATATCTCTTATAGCGTTCGAACTCCTTATCTGCCTGACGCAGAAACAT
>CAZHQX010000131.1:0-4600 GCA_964534195.1 uncultured Oscillospiraceae bacterium | reverse complement strand
TTGAACTGGAAGCTACGAAGAAAGGCTGAGACAGGAATCTTTGAATCTTACGGGCTCGATTAACCGTCAGCTTATCCTCATCACTTAACTCTTCCATACCAAGAATAGCTATTATATCCAGAAGCTCCTTATAACGCTGCAGTGTTTCCTGAACCTTCATAGCAACTCTATAATGCTGCGCTCCCACAACAGCTTCTGAAAGGATCGACGAAGATGACTCGAGCGGATCAACTGCCGGATAAATACCCTGTTCCACTATGGATCTTGACAGTACTGTTATTGCCTCCAGATGCGAAAAGGTTGTCGCAGGTGCCGGATCGGTCAAATCGTCAGCGGGCACATAAACGGCCTGGATCGAAGTAATCGCTCCCTTGCGTGTAGATGTTATTCTTTCCTGGAAGGCACCTACCTCATTTGCCAACGTTGGCTGATAGCCTACAGCAGAAGGAATACGACCGAGCAGAGCAGATATCTCCGAGCCTGCCTGTACAAACCTGAAAATATTGTCTACGAACAGAAGTACATCCTTGTTTTTTACATCACGGAAATATTCCGCCATAGTTAGACCAGTTAGAGGAGCACGCATCCTGGCTCCTGATGTTTCATTCATCTGGCCGAAAACCATAACAGTATTATCGATAACTCCGGACTCTTTCATCTCATTCCAGAGATCATTACCTTCTCTTGAACGTTCACCTACCCCGGTAAAAACAGAATAGCCGCCATGTTCACGAGCGATATTTCTAATCAACTCAAGAATCAGAACAGTTTTGCCAACACCGGCACCCCCGAATAAGCCGATCTTACCGCCACGACTGAATGGAACCATCAGATCTATAACCTTGATACCAGTTTCCAGCATTCTGGATTCGGGATGCAGATCAAGATAAGAAGGGGCCTGACGGTGAATCGGCCAGAAATCATCTGCTAAAACAGGACCGGCCTCATCAATAGTCTCACCAAGCACATTAAATAATCTGCCGGTAATTTTATCACCAACCGGTACCATGACAGGACCGCCTGTTGTGGTTGCTTCGCATCCACGCATCAAGCCCTCAGTATGTGTAAAAGATACGCATCTTACTATTCCGTCGCCTCGATGCTGCATAACCTCAACTGTTAGTGTCTTGTCACCATTTTGAATCTTAACAGCCTCATGCATTGCCGGCAGATACTCTATAGGAAATCTTATATCTATTACTGGCCCGATTATTTGTGTAACGTAACCTGTGGACATCTCTTCACCTTCCGTCTACTCTTTTGGCGATAAAATTACTATTTCTTTGATAAACTCTCAGCGCCGCCAATTATCTCGCTGATTTCATTAGTTATTCTCCCTTGCCTGGCTTGATTGCTTTTGATCCTGAGCTTATCAAGCATTTCATTCGCGTTATCAGTTGCATTATCCATCGCGGTCATTCTTGCGGTTTGTTCACTTGCATAGGCCTCTGCCAAAGCACCATAAACCATACCGTTCAAATAAGTGTTGATCAAATAGTTCATGACTTCATCAGCAGAAGGGAAGTACTCAATATTATCTGCCGCAGTAAGACCATACTTGCTGTATGGTGAATCAGGCGGAATTGTCTTCTGCAATGAGTAGGGATCTACTGGTAAAACTCTGGCTACAACTGGTTCCATCGATACCGCTGATTCAATTTTTGTATATATAAAATAAACCAAATCCAGTTCTCGATCATTATACAAGTGGTATATGTAATCAGATATGTCACGTGCACGATAATATGTAGGCTCGCTGATCGGATACTTAAAATCCTCATCAACGTCGAAGCCATCACGAACCAAACGCTCCTTACCAATTTTACCAGCAACGTAAAGATGTGCGGTTGTATTGAGTCCTTTGGTTAAATTATCGATTGTTTTACTACGTATATGTTTTTCCGTAGTCACAATAACATTAGAATTATAGGCACCGGCAAGTCCTTGGTCACCAGTCAAAATGAAGTAACCGATTTTCCAGGTTTCACCTTGTTTTTTTTGTCTAAGCTGGAAAAAGCGATTATCCTGAACAACTCCATTTTCGTATAGCTCGATCATGGTATCTGCGCAGATGATAAAGAAGGGACGCGTCTTCTCCAACTGATTACGCGCTCGTCTCATTTTAACTGCACTGATCAGCTGTGTAGCCCTGGTCGTCTGCTTAATATCACGGACACTTTTCATCCGTTTCTTGATATCAGATATCTGTTCCATTATCCTCATTCTCCATCTGCCACAGCTTCATGTACTCCTTGATCGTTGAATCAATCGTTGCTGCAATGGCATCGGTAAACAATTGGCTCTCAGCTAATTCTTCAAGCAGAACCGGATGACGGTCACGCATGTAAACCATATATGATGTCAGAAATATCCTGACATCTTCACGGTCTAAACTTGTTAAAATTCCTTTGTTGGCCAGATACAGCATGATTACCTGATCTTGCATGGGCAAAGGAGAGTAGGGGGGCTGCTTGAGAACCTCTATAAGTCTCTCGCCAACTCTCAGCTGGTGTAATGTCGCATCATCAAGCTCAGAACCAAACTGAGAAAAAGCCTCAAGCTCTCTGTACTGAGCAAGATTAATACGCAATGGACCAGCCACTCTTTTCATTGCTTTTGACTGAGCGGCACCACCTACACGTGATACTGAAAGACCGACATTTACGGCAGGTCTCTGACCCTGATAAAAGAGTTCAGATTCCAGGTAAATTTGTCCGTCAGTTATCGAAATTACGTTAGTAGGAATATATGCTGAAATGTCTCCACCTTGTGTTTCTATGACAGGCAAAGCAGTCATTGAACCACCACCTAAACGATCACTTAGATGTGCGGCTCGTTCAAGCAGCCTGGAATGCAAATAAAACACGTCTCCTGGATAAGCTTCACGTCCTGGCGGGCGACGAAGAAGTAGTGATATGGCACGATATGCCTGGGCATGCTTGGTCAGATCATCATATACAATGAGTACATCCGCATGCTCTTTATACATCAGCTCCTCAGCCATTGCACAGCCGGTAAAAGGCGCCATATATTGCATCGCGGCTGTTGAAGATGCGCTGGCAACTACAACGCTGGTGTAATCCATAGCACCGCGATTCTGTAGATTGTTGACTATATTTGCCAGCGTAGAGAGATTCTGTCCGATGGCCACATAAATACAATACACGTTCTTGCCCTTCTGGTTAAGAATAGTATCTATAGCAATTGTGGTCTTGCCTGTTTGGCGATCACCTATTATTAGCTCGCGTTGCCCACGTCCGATTGGTGTCATAGCATCGATCGCGGTAATACCTGTATGAAGTGATTGATTGACTGGCTGTCTGTCAATTATTGAAGCGGCTTCAAACTCGATCGGTCTTCTTTTATCTGTCGGAATATGTCCCATACCATCAATTGGCACGCCAAGAGGGTCAACAACTCTGCCAACCAATGCTTTGCCCACCGGCACATTGGCGGTAGTTCCTGTTCTCTTGCAGATCGTGCCTTCACGGATCGAATCGTCATCCTGCAAAATGATCGCTCCGATGCGATCTTCTTCAATATTCATGGCAATACCGTACGTGTCACGTGAAAACATTATCAATTCGCTGCTGCGACAATTCTGCATTCCACTAATATACGCAATACCGTCGCTTACACTAATGACCTGACCAATTTCGTCAACGGTTGAACTGGTAGTCATACTCTCAAGCGATTCTCGCAAACGGTCAACCACCTGAGTATTTGTGATATTTTCATCCTGAACTGATAGAGCATCACTGTTCCAAAACAGATCCTGACCCTCTGGAGCAACCGGTTGCTCGTCAAAAAGATCTAGGGCTCTTGCCAGGTTAGCCTTGATAAGATCGTTTGCGTCTTCAGTTTGATCGCCCTCTTCATTGCTGATAGATTTTTGCGACTTAAGCGTATTGGATATTCTTGCCAACTGTCCCTTGATACTGTAGTCGTAGCGGAAACCGCCGGCATAAATGATCATACCGCCTATAAGGGTCTCATCAGTTTCCAAACGTATACTATACTCAGTAATACCAAAATGCTCGGCAAATCTCTCACCTATGGCATCGCCCTTGGACTGCTCCATCGGCACAGAAGACACGATCCTGATTACACGGAATCCCGCATCAGACATCAGCCTTCACCTCCGTATCCAATGGTTGCTGGCGCTTAGTCATTTCCTCATCCAAAAACTGATCGACCAGCTGAAGCTGATGCTTCTCATCCATGACCTTGCCGACAACTTTAGAAGCAATTGCTATAGAAAGATCAGCGACCTCATCCCTGATGTCATTGAGCATGGTTATGCGCATCCTGTCGATTTCTCCGTCAGCACGGGCGAGCATCGACGCGGCTTCCTTTTTCGCTTCAGATAGAATTGCCTCACGCTGCACCTCAGCCTGACTCCTTGCGGTCTGAATGATTTCAGCCGCTTCCTGAGCAGATCGGTCTAATCGCAATTCGGCTGTAGCAAGCTTATCCTGCGCTTCATTCAAGCGTTTTTCGGCCTCGCCAATATCACCTTCAACTGATTCTCTGCGCTTACGCAGCAGCTTGAGGATTGGCTTAAATAGAAATCTCTTCAAAATAAAATAAGAGATAAATA
>CAZHQX010000130.1:0-4664 GCA_964534195.1 uncultured Oscillospiraceae bacterium | reverse complement strand
AGAAGAAGTATGCTTTTGGAAAAATTATTACGATATTCGATGCTGAATATCCAGGGTGATGATAAGATTTGCTAAGCAGACAAGCGTCAGCTGTTAATATTCATACACGCGGGAGGAAACCTGATGAGCGAGAAAACGAAGGACCGGCCTAGATTAATAGGCATATACATCTTGCTTACTGTACTGATCTTGGGAATTGCTGCGGTCATTTCACTTGGCTATTTGGCTTGGTCTAATCAAAAGCATGTTATGGCTGAGGTCTATGGCAAGCTGGCAGCGATCGATGATAGCTTACAAGTCAAAGAGGAAGAAGTCGATGAGAATATCGGTGAAACTAAGGAGAACGATGTAACGATTGCTGAGCAGTATAAGATAATATCGACCGAGCATATTTCTGACGCTTACAAATCGGGTGACAGTACAAGTCTAAACGATAAGGATAAAGAGACTCTGGACATGGCAGCCAAGGTGATTGATGAGATCATTACAGATAATATGACTGCTTACGAGAAAGAAACAGCGGTCTATGATTGGATGACTCATAAGCTGCAAAGCGACAATGGACTGCTTACTGTTATTCCTACTACTCAGGCTGACAGTGACAATCCCTACGGCGTTCTGAAATACCACAACGCGATATGTGTTGGTTATGCGACGACCTTCCGCTTGTTTATGCAAATGCTGGATATTCCCTGCAAGGTCGTGCATAACAATGATTTATTCCATTCGTGGAATTTAGTCCAGCTCGAAGGCGATTGGTACCATACAGATATCTATGCCGATGCCGGCAAAGGAAGTTATTTTAATTTCAATCTGACAGATAATATGCGATCCAGGGAACAGAGCTGGGATACATCATATTTCCCTGCGGCCACCAGTCTGAAATATAATATCGCCTACCAGATAGCGCAGGAAGCTACGGATATATATGACATGCCTCAGCAGCTCCGAGCGGCTCTTGATGAGGGCGAGAACATACTGTCTCTCAAGTATGGCTCCAACATTACGGAGTACGAAGCCCAGTTGGCTGTTAACATGATCGAGCAAATTCAATCAATTATCTGGAGCGTGCCGGATTATGAAAATGTATATATGAATTACAGTTGGAATCCGGTTGATGATGGATTTTTATTTGCTGTTTATATTCAGAATAACAGTGATAAGAATATCATTATAAAAGACGAGGACCAGGAGAGAGTAAGTAATGTTATTGGTGAAGCTTTCAACGATTTTGGCTTCAGTGAGTCCTCCTGGCAAGCAGAGGGTGACTCCGAAAACTGGGAGGATGATTTCTCGACGAGGGAAACTGCATGATAAGACGACTTTTGCCAGTGCTTTTTTTACTAATTATTTGTTGTGGAGCAGCTGCCTGCGGCAGTGTGGAGACGATTAGCAGCAGTGTGGCGCGTGAACCAGTCAGCTTATATACACTTCAAACCTCAATGCTGGAGGCTGGTAAGAGCCTGCCGGATATGACGACTGTCAGCAGCAGCAACGATAATGCAGAGGACTTGTTCTCTTATCTTTCAGACTTTGATTATGATAAGGTTGATGGTTATTTTCTAGCATATTCATCCGAAGGTCTTGCCGATGAGATCGCAGTGGTCAGGCTTAAAAGTAAGTCCGATATCGCAGGAATGATTGCGACATTGGAGGATCACGTTGATGGTCGCAGGAAGCTCTATGAATCATATCAGCCTGATCAAGTGAACCGGGTTGAAAACGCGCTTGTGTTTAGTCAGGACAACTACGCGGTCCTGATAATCGGAAACGATCAGCAAGTCATCAAGGAAGCTTTTGAGGAAATAATTAATACGTGATATAGGAAGGCAAGAGCGCAATGTTATTTAGCAGCATCCTGTTTCTGTGTCTTTTTCTATCTCTGACTGTTATGCTCTATTACCTGCTGCCCCGGCGATTTCGCAATCTGCTGCTGCTAGTATCGAGTTTGATTTTCTATGCTTGGGGAGAGCCTAAGTACATTTTGATTATGCTGTTTTCGACAGTGTTCGACTATGCAAACGGCAGGCTTATAAGTCGGTTCAGGAATAATTCAACAGCCAAAAAGGTTGTTCTTGTCAATTCTTTGATCGTCAATCTGGGACTTCTATGTTATTTCAAATATTCTGATTTCGCTCTTGAGAACATAAATAAACTAATCGGTACTGATTTTGGGCTGCTAAGCTTAGCCCTGCCTATTGGCATCTCATTCTATACCTTTCAGACTCTGTCTTATACGATCGATGTTTATCGAGGCAAGGTGGAGGCTGAACGGGATATCGTCGATTTCGGAATGTACATCTGCATGTTTCCACAGCTTATTGCCGGCCCGATAGTTCGATATACCGACATCGAGAAGCAGCTTCGAAATAGACGCGAAACAGCTGAGCTTATGTTTGGCGGATTGGTTCGTTTCGCGATCGGTCTTGGTAAAAAAGTTCTGCTTGCTAATCAGATAGGCGGCTTGTGGGATGAGATAGCATCCACCGGAGGCGCTGTTCCTGTCGGGACTGCCTGGATAGGTGCCTTGGCCTTTGGTTTCCAGATCTACTTTGATTTTTCTGGCTATTCAGATATGGCGATTGGACTAGGTCAGATTTTTGGTTTTCAAATACCAGAGAATTTCAGACATCCATATGAATCGGCAAGCATAACTGAGTTCTGGCGCAGATGGCACATTACACTTAGTACCTGGTTCAGAGAATACCTATACATTCCGCTCGGCGGCAATCGTCGCGGTAAATCTAGACAGATTTTCAATCTGCTGGTCGTCTGGGGCCTTACCGGCCTATGGCACGGCGCGGGCTGGAACTTCGTTGCCTGGGGGCTGTTCTATTTCGTCCTGCTCGTATTGGAGAAGATATTTTTACTTGAAAACCTTGAGAAGTGGCCGAGAGCTCTGCGGCATATTTACACGCTATCATTCGTGCTGTTTGGTTGGATTGTATTCGCTTGCGACGATTTATCCTTGCTCAAAAGCTTTATGCGCAGCATATTTGGATCAAATGGGTTGATGAACAATATGACGCTGTACTATCTTCAGAGCTATGGTCTGTTATTTATAGTCTTGGCCATAGGCTCAACCAGCATCCCGGCAAAAGCCGTGAAAAAGCTTGCTGCGATGCTGCGGGTCGGTGATAAAAGATCATTTGTTGTGGAGTTCGGTTTCGCAGCTTTGCTTCTGTTTTTCAGCTTTGTCCTGCTGATCGGTGACAGCTATAATCCGTTCCTTTATTTCAGATTCTAAGGAGATGATCAAAATGAATAGACTCAAGCTCACAGCATCTGTAATTATCTTAGCGACTATGCTGATTATCGGTTTGATAATTATTATCATGCCGAGCGCAGCCTATTCAGAGAATGAAAATAGAGTTTTAGCTGAGACGCCACATATCAGCTTAACAGAAATATTGTCAGGCAGCTTCCAGAAAAAACTGGATAGGTTTCTTAGCGACCAGTTTCCCGGCCGCGACAAGCTGATGCAGCTCGGAACGAAGATTAAGCTGATGATTGGCCGCCGCGATATCGAGGATACTTATATTGGCAAGGATAATTACTATTTTGAGAAGATCACAGATGCTGATATCGATGAGAGGAACTTCAAGAGAAATCTTGATCGAGTAGAGTCACTTGCACGAGACTATGATGATATTGAGTTTTCAGCGATGTTGGTGCCATCATCCGGAGTGATTCTGTCTGACAAGCTTCCTGACAACGCCGGGATATACAACGCTGAAAAACTATATCAGATCGCGGGCCAGGCTTTTGCCAATGTTGAATTGACTGATCCGACCGAAGCTTTGAAATTAACGCAAGGCGAATACATTTACTATAAGACGGATCATCACTGGACCACCTATGGTGCATATGTGGGTTACAAGGCAATGATGGGCGAGGCTGCAAGCTATAAATATAATGAACAGACGATTAAGGTTGTTTCTGAATCGTTTCTGGGTACGCTCTACTCCAGGGTGCTTGACGTCAGGGCCGTACCAGATGCTGTGTCGCTGGCTGCAGTCAGTGACGGAATCGCGGTCACTGTTGATGGTGAAGCTGGCAGCATTTATGATATGCAAGCACTTGACGAGAAGGACAAGTATAAGGTTTTCTTCGGCGGTAATTATGGCATGACAGAGATCAGCGGCTGCCAGGGAGAAGGCACGCTGTTAGTAATAAAAGACTCGTTCGCGAACTGCATGGTACCATTTCTGACTACCGATTATGACAGAATAATTATGATTGATCTGCGTTATTATGCCGGATCAGTATCTGACCTGCTTGACTCAGGTTATGTTGATGATGTGCTAGTTCTATACGAGCTGAGCAATTTTGCCAATGACACTAATTTATCGAAGCTGTTGATGTGATTTGGCGTGGTCATATCATGACATCTTACCGCTTGTTTTTATAGACATCAGTCAAATTTAGCTGTTTAATGATGAATGTGGCCACTTTCGCTGCCGCTGATCAGGCGATGTACCAGAACAAGCAGGAACGTAAGGGGAGTCGATTCTGACATCATCTATGGAGGGTCATTATGAAGCGTTTAACAGCACTGATTCTAGCCATCATTGTCGTCGCGGCCTTGGCTTTTGCCAGTTGTGATAAGCTTTCTGGAATGTCAAATAGTCCAGGCGATCCTTCAACAAATTCAACAGACGATA
>CAZHQX010000129.1:2288-4687 GCA_964534195.1 uncultured Oscillospiraceae bacterium | reverse complement strand
AATTATCTCATACGCCTTATCGATTGCCTCTTCACGGCTATCTGCCAGCGCGGTCACACCAAGCACACGTCCTCCTGATGTATTTACCACATTACCATCTCGACTTGTGCCTGCATGGAATATTATAGCATCTTCCTCAGGACTTATAGCGGAATCAAGACCACTGATTTTTTTACCTGTTTCATATTTGCCGGGATAGCCCCCGGATGCCATGACCACAACACAAGCATTTCTGCTGATCCATTTGATTTCCTGTTGATCAAGTCTGCCATCTATACATGCGTCGATTATGTCAACAAGGTCTGTTTCCAACAGGGGCAGGACGACCTGTGCCTCAGGATCGCCGAATCTGGCATTATACTCAATGACCTTGGGACCATCCTCAGTCAGCATCAGTCCGAAATAGATCACACCGGCAAAAGGCGAGCCTTCAGCTTTCATCGCATCTATTGTCGGCTGGAAGATTTGCTCATGCATCTCTCTTAGCTGCTCTTCTGAGAGATCAGCACCTGGAGCGATAGCTCCCATACCACCGGTATTAAGTCCCTTGTCACCATCGAGAGCACGTTTATGATCCCGAGAAGAAACCATGGCTTTTACCGTTTTGCCATCAGCAAATGCCAGCACCGTAAGTTCAGGTCCACGCAGGAACTCTTCGACAACGATCGTTCTGCCTGCGCTGCCAAAAACACCATCAGACATCATATCTTTTACAGCCTTAAGTGCATCATCTCTATTTTCAGCTATAATTACGCCTTTTCCCAGTGCTAGTCCATCAGCCTTGATAACGACCGGCAGATCACAGCTCTCGACATAGGACAGCGCAGCCGCCATATCAGAGAAGGTTTCATATGCAGCTGTGGGGATATGGTATTTTTTCATCAGCTCCTTGGCAAAAGACTTGCTGGCCTCCAGCCTCGCGGCAGATGCTCTCGGTCCAAAAGCTCTGATTCCTGCCGCCTCGAGATAGTCAACCATACCCATTGCCAGAGGATCATCAGGTGCAACAAAAACGAGATCGATCTTCTCATTAAGAGCAAAATCTCTGATAGTCTCAAGGTCCGTGGCTTTTGCCGGAATGTTTTCGGCGATCTCAGCAGTACCGCCATTTCCTGGCGCACAATAAATCTTAGTTACTCTTTCGCTTCTGGCCAGCTTCCAGACGATGGCATGCTCACGGCCGCCGCCGCCTACTACAAGTATTTTCATTATAAGCAGTTAGGCTGTCCGCGTTCTAATCTACTGCGGACAGCCGCTCCTTCCTTATGTTTATTTTCGCTTTAAATCACTTAATGACGGAAATGTCTGATACCAGTCATCAACATCGCAATACCATGCTTATCGCAGGCCTCGATCGACTCCTGATCTCTGATTGAACCACCTGGCTGAATTATCGCCTTGATACCAGCCTCCGCGGCTGCTTCCACAGTGTCAGCAAACGGGAAAAACGCATCAGAGCCCATAATTGATCCTGCGGCCTTGTCGCCTGCGTTTTTGATCGCGATCTGAGCTGATGTTATACGATTCGGCTGACCAGGTCCAATGCCAACCGTCTGCTGGTCTTTTACCAGAACGATCGCGTTTGATTTGACATGCTTGACCACCTTCATTGCGAAAACAAGATCAGCCTGCATGGCCTCATCAGGTTTCGCAATTGTCGGAATACCGATCTCATCGCTGTTGATAACATTTGTATCCTGATCCTGAATGAGCAGACCGCCAAACACCTGTTTAAGCATTACTGAACCTTCAGGTATAGGATCGGCGACTTCCGGCAGTTCAAGCAGGCGCAGATTTTTTTTGCTGCTCAGCAGTTCCAGCGCGTCACTGTCAAAGGATGGCGCTACGATGACCTCAAGGAACACCGGCTTCATTTCCTCCGCAACAGCCAAAGTAACTGGTCTGTTTAGAGCAACAATACCACCAAATATCGAAACGCTGTCAGCCTCATAGGCCTTGCGCCAAGCAGTGAGAAGGTCTTCCGAGCTGCCTACACCGCAAGGATTAGCATGTTTGATCGCGACTACGGTCGGGTCGGTGAACTCTTTCAGCAGAGCTATCGCGGCATCTGTATCGGCGATATTGTTGTAAGAAAGCTCTTTGCCCGAAAGCTGTTTAGCTTGTGTCAAAGAACCTGAAGCCGGCAAGCTTTCCTGGTAGAAGGTAGCTCTCTGGTGGGGATTCTCGCCATAACGCAATTCGCTTACCTTATCATAAGTAAGCGTCAGCTGCTCAGGCAGACCTGCGATCGCGGCAGGACTCTGCCTCAGGAAGTAGGAAGCGATCAGAGCATCATAAGCCGCAGTTTGTTCAAATACCTTACGGGCTAGATAAAACCTGGTTTCCTGAGTGGTGTCACCACTTGCTTTTATCTCAGCAATAACATGCTCATAATCAGC
>CAZHQX010000129.1:0-2188 GCA_964534195.1 uncultured Oscillospiraceae bacterium | reverse complement strand
GTTATATCGGATACAGATTTAACCGGCAGACCTGCAGCAGCAATCGCCGCGGCCGTACCTCCTGTAGAAATCAGCTCGATCCCGAGATCATGAAGCTCTCTTGCCAGTTCACTCAAACCAGCCTTGTCAGAAACACTCAATAATGCACGCTTAATCATTTTGATTCATCCTCCATAATTACAGTACGCCTGCCTTCTATTCTTACTCGGCCGGCTGCTATCATACTCACTGCCTGCGGCAGTATGATCTGCTCAGCTTCCTCCATCACTCGCTTCTGCAGCAGCTCAGGTGTATCGTCATTTCTGACTATTACGCTTCTCTGCAGCAGAATTGGTCCCGTATCATATTGCTCATCGACAAAATGTACTGTTGCACCGCTGAGCTTGACACCATACTCAAGAGCCGCCTGATGTGGTCTGATTCCATAGAGACCATGACCGCAAAAGGCGGGTATCAGTGAGGGATGGATATTGATAATGCGATTGCGGTAGGCCTGAACAAGCTTAGGCCCCAGCAGACACATGAATCCGGCCAGTACGATCAAATCTACAGGTCTGTCAGTCAACAGATCTGTCAAAGCCTGATCATAAATCGCTGTATCAGTATATTTTGCCCTGTCCATAACAACACAATCAATGCCAGCCTGCTCCGCGCGCTGCTGCGCTCTTGTACCTTGTTTGGAAGCAATAACTATTTCAATAGCGATGTTTTTCAGAGTTCCATCAGCGATCCTATCAAGCAGAGCCTGCAAGTTCGTACCACCGCCTGAAACAAAAACGGCAAGTTTAAACATCTTCATCTGCTCCTGATCGTTTCACTCCGAAGAATTTATCCTGATCGATCGTTCTGAGAATACTCTCCTGATTATGCGGAACACCTGCTGGAAATTTTCCATCAAAACAGCCTGTGCAATGGCCGCATTTAAGACCAGATGTTGATTTTTTCAGGCCATCAAGACTTAAGAAGGCCAAAGAATCGGCATCTATCATTTCACGAATCTCTTCTAGATTCATGTTGCACGCTGATAATTCATTTTGCGAGGGTGTATCAACTCCATAGAAGCATGGATAGAAAACCGGCGGCGAAGCAATCCTCAGATGAACCTCCAAGGCACCCGCCTTTTTCAGGAGACGTATGATATGTCTTGTGGTGGTGCCACGAACGATCGAATCATCGATCATGACTATTCTCTTACCATTTACCGCTTCAGTTAATGCTGCGAATTTCATGGCGACCGTCAGTTCGCGCTGCAGCTGTGTAGGCTGTATGAAGGTTCTGCCAACATATCTGTTCTTAAGAAGGCCTTGTCCATATGGTATACCGATCTCAGCGGCATAACCAATCGCGGCTGCCAGACCTGAGTCAGGCGCTCCGATTACAAGATCTGCCTCGCAAGGGGCTTGTCTGGCCAGTTGTCTGCCGGCCATATTTCTTGCCGCATAGACATTAGATCCGTCGATCGTGCTGTCAGGTCTTGCGAAATATACAAACTCAAATAGGCAGAGCTTGCCGGCATTGGGACCCGGCTGCATGTCTTCTGGCGTTACGGTCATTATACTGTTAATGCCTGATGCTGAGATACTGATAAGCTCACCCGGCTTAACATCTCTGATGAACTCGCCGCCGACTGAATCAATAGCACAGCTCTCAGAGGCTAAAATATAAACATCATCCAGCCGTCCGAGACAGAGCGGACGAATACCATTGGGATCACGGAAACCCAATACTTTTCCCGGTGTCATCATCACCACTGAATAAGCACCGCGGATGCTGTTTATCATCATTTTTACAGAATCCTCGATGTGCTCGGTAACTATTCTGTTTCTGGCCAGAAGCGACAGCATGACCTCGGCATCCGAGCTTGTCTGGAAGATAGCGCCCTTTTCCTGCAGATCAAGACGCAGCTCTTCACTATTATTAAGAGAACCATTCATAGCCAGTGCCATCTGTCCGGCCCGGTACTTGATCAGCATAGGTTGAGCGTTCTCGATCCCAGGATCACCTTGGGATGGATAACGGACATGGCCGATCGCCGCATGCCCCTGCATCATATTCAACACAACCTCGTCAAATCCTTCTACCAGAAGGCCCTGGCTGCGCTGACACATAATGGTACCACTATTATTAACAGCGATACCTGCACTGTCCTGACCGCGATGCTGCAGAGCAAACAGCCCATACCAGGCTA
>CAZHQX010000128.1:1418-4698 GCA_964534195.1 uncultured Oscillospiraceae bacterium | reverse complement strand
GGAACACATACATCAGTGAGCTGAACAGGCTAAGGATATTAAGACAAAGCGCCAAAATGAAGAAGCGCTTGCCTCCGAGTAAAACGAGACTGACAGTTAACAGCATCTGAATCTGGGTAACAACGCCGTTAGCGATCGGACAAGGGATCTCGAGTCCGAAAAAATTATGGGGTTCAATTTGCCGGGCATGCTGCTGGAGCCAGAGCGCAAGATAAACATAAATGACCGTGCCTGCGGCCATAATTAAAATCTGAATGATCGGCTTATTGAGCCAGCGTTTGTTTTCTAACATTTTCAGCTCCCAAGCATTATACATCTGCGCGATAGATAAAGAATCAGGTGGAATTAAGCTCGCGCCATTATAAAAAAAATAATATCCAGTAAGGCTTCATAGTTAATTGTATTCATTATACATCCAATCATATTGTCATTGGTAGTCACAAATTTCTATAATGGTCAGTATTCAGCAAATATTGACTTGTAAATTGTCAAAAGATATAACGCAATTCGATATAGATAATTATCAATAATAATTACGATTGTGTGATTATGATTAGAAATACGCATAATTTTTTGTGCTCTGAAATAATTAGTTATGATAAAATGTGAATATTGTTTTTATACGCTGATGCGTAAGATCAGAGCCTTGTAGATAAGGCTGCTTGCTAAGTGGGCAGAAATGAAGAAAGGAAGATTATGGCTATGATGAAACAGGATATTGATTTTTCAGTTTACCGTAAAAATTATCCGGACAAAAACGGATTCTTCGGCAAATACGGAGGCTCGTTTATTCCACCACAGCTGGAGGATGAGTTCAAAAATATCTATACAGCCTATGAAACAATTTGTCAGAGCTCCAAGTTTATCAGCGAGCTCAGACGTATACGTAAGGAATTTCAGGGCAGACCTACACCAACCTATCATTGTGAGAGATTGTCAAATTCGATCAGTAATACACAGATATATCTTAAGCGTGAGGATCTGAACCATACAGGTGCTCATAAACTGAATCATTGCATGGGTGAGGGTCTGCTTGCAAAATATCTTGGCAAGAAGAAATTGATCGCTGAGACCGGTGCCGGACAGCACGGTGTAGCACTGGCAACGGCTGCTGCTTTCTTCGGTTTAAAATGCGATATCTATATGGGCGAGGTCGATATAGCTAAGCAGGCACCAAATGTCGCCCGTATGAAGCTGCTGGGAGCCAGAGTTGTTCCCGTCAGCCATGGACTGAAAACACTGAAAGAAGCTGTAGACGCGGCTTTTGAGGCGTACATGCAGGAATATGATGAAGCGATTTATTGTATAGGATCTGTTGTAGGACCCCATCCTTTCCCCTTGATGGTAAGAGATTTCCAGACAGTTGTCGGTATCGAGGCCAGAGAACAGTTTTTGGAAATGACAGGGAATCTTCCTGACGCGGTCGTCGCCTGTGTCGGAGGTGGTTCAAACGCAGCTGGCATTCTGACTCCTTTCCTGGCTGATCCGGTCAAGCTGTATGGTGTTGAGCCAATGGGCAGAGGCCCCAAGAAGGGCGATCACGCAGCCAGTCTGACTTATGGTTCAGAGGGTGTCATGCATGGGTTCAACTCAATTATGCTGCAGGACGAGAAGGGCGAACCTGATCCGGTGTACTCGATAGCCAGCGGACTTGATTACCCGTCCGTAGGACCTGAGCATGCCTTCCTCAGAGAGCTGGGCCGTGTTGAGTATGGCTCTGCCACAGATGAAGAAACGATCGATGCTTTCTTCAAGCTATCACGTCTCGAGGGTGTCATTCCAGCGCTAGAGAGCGCACATGCTGTTGCCTATGCTATGAAACTGGCTGCTGAAATGGGTTCAGGTTCGATCCTGGTCAACTGCTCCGGCAGAGGGGACAAGGATCTTGACTATGTTCTCGAGCATTATGGGGACAGGTTATGACGAAATGCCACAGCAAGTATTGTTATCTGCAAAAGGAATAACAAAATCTTACAAACGCAAAACCGTTCTTAAGGATGCGGAGCTTCTGCTTGAGCAGGGCTCCGCTCTTTGCGTTTTTGGTGCCAATGGCTCAGGGAAATCTACACTGCTCGATATTCTCGCGCTGGCGGCCAGACCGGATAGTGGCAGTTTATTGATCAACGGCCAAAACGCTCTGTCGGATCCGCGTAAATTACGCAGACGTATTGGCTATGCTCCTCAGGATATAGCGCTTTTTGAGGAACTAACAGTCAAGGAAAATCTGATCGTCTGGTCATCAGGTGACAAAAGAGAGTCAGAGGAGGCAGCATATAAAATAATGGATGAGCTAATGCTCGCCCAATATGCCCGCAAGAAGATTCGTGAGCTTTCTGGCGGTCAGAAGCGCAGAGTCAATCTTGCGGTAGCGCTGCTTGGCGATCCGGATATGCTTGTACTGGACGAGCCTTTTGCCGGTATGGATATTGACAGTGTTGATATCACTATGCGAATACTCATGCGTCACAAAGAGCGTGGTGCCGGTGTAGTTCTTAGTGACCACAGTGCCGGCCGGCCGCTGGAGCTGCTCGATCAGGTTATGATCCTTAGAGAAGGTGATACCATCTATAATGCGTCAAGCAATGATTTCGTGCGCCTGGGATCGTCCGCTGATCAGACTCTGCGCAGGATACTGATCGGAGCAGAAAATGAGGCTTAAATACGATCTTAAGCGGATTTTTTCAGACAAAATGCTTCTGGTTTCATGCATCCTGGCACCGGTCGTTGTATTGCTGCTGTTTTCCCTTATATTCGTTCCCATGCTGGCGGTTTCCGGAGATGCCAAATTCAGCATCGCGATTTGTAATGAGGATCAGGATTCTCCAGAGACGGCAGTGTTTATATCTCAATACGTAAACTCACAGGCGCTCAAGGATGTGGTCAGAGCCAGAGACACCGATGATTATTCCGAGGCTGTCAGGCTGCTTGAGGATGGCAAGGTTTCTGTGATAATTCATGTGCCGGCTGGCCTCTACAGTGGTATAGAGGAGGGCAGGCCCGGGGTCGTACGTCTGGTCAGCCGTGAAATCAATGCCCTGGAGCTTTCAATTGTTGAGATGACACTCTCAAGCTCGCTATCGGTAGTCAGCCAGGGACAGAATATGCTGGCCGCGGCCGAGCAGGCTTTGATTGAAAAAGAGATATCTTCCGGGTCATATTATGATGACGCATTTATGAAGTCTGTCTATCGTTTTATGAACCGGAGAGCTATCGTCGGAGAGGTCGGTGCGGCCTCCGCGCTCAGTAATTTTCTGCCGATCGAATATTATATGGGTGCGAT
>CAZHQX010000128.1:0-1318 GCA_964534195.1 uncultured Oscillospiraceae bacterium | reverse complement strand
TCTGTTCTTCTGCCTGGGCCTGGTTGGCGCAAGGCGGAGAGGAGGGTTCTAGATGAGAATGACAGCTTTTTTCCAAGCCCGTCTGCGTGCTGCTTTGCGCGATCTGCGATCCCTGCTCTTTCTGATCCTGTCTATTACCGTGGCTCTGGCAGCGGTGAGTATTACAGCAAATGTGAATGATGACAGAATGATCCTGGCTCTGGTCAATGAAGATTCTGGCAAGTACGGTAAAATGCTGGCAGATGATCTGACCGCGGAAAACTATCTCAAAACAAACATAATGGCAAAAGACGACGCGTTGCTTAGTCTCAGGCGCGGCAGGTCAGAAGCAGTTCTGATCATTAAGGACAATTACAGCAGCAGTCTGTTGGCAGGCAGCTTCGAAAACACGCTTGATCTGTTCAGTTCTCCTGCTTCGGGCGCAGGTATTACTGTAAGTGAGCCGGCCATCAATAAAACAATTGAATTCTGGATGGCGGAATTTGCCAGATTGGAAGCATCAGATTATCTCCAGTCCCAATCAATGAGCTTCACTGCTCAGGAGCTGCAGCTGCTTAAGCAGACACATGAAAAGATTCTGGCTGAGAATCCGTCGCTGCAGGTCGCTTCTGAATTTATTGACTCGAATGAGATCTCCGCGGGTATGAGCAGCCCTCAAATTACGGCTGAAGACGGAGACAGATCGATAATTTCCGGACCAATTGCCGTTGCGGCCAGCTGGTATGCTATCTTCTGTTTGTTCTATTTACTTATATCCTCGCTCTGGCTGTTTGACCTGCATAATTCGAGACTGCTGATCAGAGCTGCTAGAAGCGGCAGCGGCAGATGGAGCATTATCGCGGTTTCGTCGTCGGTTTCTTTGTTGTTGTCGTTTGTCGGCTGTCTCACCGCAATGGTTGTCGTCGCAATCTCATATGGCCAGTCTTTTGCCACTGTTATCAGGATTTTGCCGGCAATGCTGGTTTATCTGGCAGGAGCCCTGGCAATTACGCTGTTTGTCGGTACGCTTCTTAAGAGCACAACGGCTGTGCTTTTTCTGGCGCCGGCGATCACATTTATCAATGCCGCGATGTCGGGACTAATATATCCGCTGCCTGAATGGGCGGTCGTGCTGCGGATATTGGCAGCCGCTTTGCCGGGCAGCTGGCTCAGACTGGCACTCGACGGATCACGGTCTGCCTGGATCGGGGGCTTGCTCGTTACATTTGGCTGGCTGCTGCTTGGAGCGGTGGCCTGGACGCTTAATAAACTGTATGAGCTTAAGCATGTATCAAGCGAAGCGTTATAAGTAGTCATTAATATGATAAAATAAGAAAAA
>CAZHQX010000127.1:0-4725 GCA_964534195.1 uncultured Oscillospiraceae bacterium | reverse complement strand
AGCATCAGTGTCATAGTAGTTACTGACGCCAGAGTTACCAGCGGGTGTCTTACAAGATTTCTCAGCACTTCGCGGAATGAGTGCCTATACATGCTTAGCTTCATGAAATTGCCTCACCAGAAGTATTAGTCGACAGTCCTTCAAGATCTTCCTTCTCAGGTATTATCGGCTCCGTCGAGTTTTCGTCATCTGAACCCGGCAGGAAAATATCGTGTCCCTGCTCTTTGTATTTGCGCAGAGCTCTGGCCAATCGTTCTTCACGGCTTGTTCTTCTAGCCGTAACAACACTATCCCCATCCGCTTGCAGCTCTTCAAGCTCCTGAGTAAGTTCAGTCTCTTGAACTTCTTCATAATCCTGCTGCTGTTCAGCCTGCAGAACCTCTTCTTGCTCTTGCGATTGTTCGGGCTGCAAAGAATTTTTCAGTTCATCAACTAGAGCGAAGCTGTGTCCACTGCCAGGGAGAAAATCCCCGTCAAAAACATCATCCTCAGCTGTCAGCTCTAATTCTGCTTGAGGCAATGACTCCAGGTATTCTTGCTCCTGATCAAATTCAGACAAATCCTGCTCATCAACAAAAGCCTGATGTTCTTCCTCATTTGCTGCATATGCCGCGTCAACAGCTGGCACATCGATCTGGCCGAACTCATTTTCCAATTCAGCTGTTTCAATATACTCAGGTGCGACTATTTTGCAATTCGCGTATGCGCCTTCACAGTCATCTCTGATAAGAAGACCATCGCTTATCTCGACAACGCGTTTCTTCATTCTATCGACCAGCTCATGGTCATGTGTACAGATAATGACAGTGGTGCCGCCTCGATTTATCTCTTCAAGCAGAGCCATCACAGATTCACTGTTAGTCGGGTCCAGATTACCAGTCGGCTCATCTGCCAGAATCAACATAGGATTGTTAACCATAGCTCTGGCAACAGCAACGCGCTGTTGTTCGCCACCCGACAACTCTCCTGGTTTGGCATTTGCTTTGTCCTTGAGTCCAACTATACTCAATACAATAGGAACACGCCGCTGAATAGAACGGCGTGAAGCACCTATTATCTCCATGGCAAAAGCCACATTCTCATATACTGTTTTTGTGTAAATCAGGCGGAAGTCCTGAAATATCATGCCTATGTTTCGACGTAGATACGGGACCAGACTGCGCCTGATCCTGCTGATGTCAAAATCATCGATGAGCACACTGCCCTCAGAAGGTTTCTCCTCGCAGGTCAGAAGCTTAATGAGAGTTGACTTACCGGCGCCGCTGCGACCGATTATGAAGACAAACTCTCCATCCATTATTTTGAAACTGACATCATTCAAAGCATGCGTTCCTGTATGATAAACCTTGGAAACACGTCTGAACTCAATCAATTTTATCCTCCCTCTTGGAAGGAACACTCAGGGGCTGGATCAATTATGCCACCATTTGCCGCCAGCTGCCTTAAGAGAGCCCTTCTCTTGTTTTTCTAAATATTTACGGACCATTGACGCCAATTTGAATAATACTGCGTCATCGAAGCTTCTCAGATCAAGTGATGTGATCTTCTGAACCTTATCAAGTCTGTAAACCAAAGTATTGCGGTGAACAAACAATTGTCTGCTGGTTTCACTGCCATTCAAATTATTCTCGAAGAACTTCTGAATCGTTAGAAGTGTCTCACTATCGAGAGCCTCGTATGCACCCTTGGGGAAAACCTCATCCAGGAACATATGACAAAGTGTCGGCGGCAGCTGATAGATCAAACGTCCAAGTCCAAGCTTGTCGTATCTCATAACATAATTCTCATTATCAAAAATGCTGCCAACTGTAAGAGCAAGTGAAGCTTCACGATATGATTTGGCGGTCTCTTTGAGAGTATCCGCTGGCATACCAATTCCTATGTGAACCTTCGCCATTGACTCGGCGTTCAAATTGTCCAAAATCTGACTGGCGATCGAATTTATCTGATCAGGATCTTCTCTTGGGTAGTCCATCAGAACTACGATCGTTTCCTCGTCCATAGCCAGAACATATGCCGATCGGTCATCAGGGAACATATTGTATAGAATCTCTATGCAATCGATCTCCTCGGCCTGCTCAATCCTGATCAAGAAAGCAACACGCGGAACTGAGTATGGAATCTTAAACTCGCGAGCCTTAAGAGGAATGTCACCAGGCAGCTCATTTTCCAACAGAACATTTTTCAGGAAGCCTTCTCGCTCAGCATCACTGTTTCTCTCTTTGAGCGCAGCCCCTATCCAGTTGCAGATCAGCTCAAGATAGTTGCGCGAGACATTATCTGTTCCATCAACAAAACAAATGTAGCTTGTCCGCTCTGTTACGGGCAGCTTCATGTATGTTCTGCCATATGTAATAGCTATATGCTCCTCAGAAAGAAGTACCGCTCTCGCTGAAGAATCCTCGCTTCCCTCGAGACTCTCGTCTGTACAGGCAACAATTATACCGTCTACATCGAGCACACCTGCTGTCTTATCAAGAAATGTTGATACTTCCCGAATACACTTCTTAAGCTCTTCCATCATATGCACACCTTTCCACCCTCTAAGGGATACCATATCTTATCCTATATTATAGTTTTGAACACAATGTTTCAATCTTCTGACAAATTGCGAACATTAACTGCTACATTATAACACTTTCTAATCAACTGCTGCATAGTCTTAGGCCCAACAGATCTGCAAACTTCTAATTCGAACACATAAACATAAGCGAATTTATTCCTAACATACAACAGAGCCATCTCGATCTTATTGAAATCGAGATGGCCCCGCAAATAAAACTTAATTAGTGGACATACAAGATCAGCTCAGGATAACAAGCTCAGTCTCTTTGTCAAACAGATGAACACGATTGCCATCAACAGCAACATTAACTGTATCGCCTACCTGTGATTTACTGACAGTAGGATCAACACGGGCAGTCATGCTGAGAGCGCCGCCGACTGTGACATAGAGATATGTCTCAGCACCGAGCATTTCAACAACATCAACGCTGGCTGGGAATGTGCTCTCTGGATGCTCAGCAACAAACTGCTGATCATCTGTGATAGCCTCAGGACGGATACCGACAACAACTTCCTTGCCATCATAAGCTTTAACTTCTTCGATTGAGTACTTCTCAGGCAGAGCAACAGTCGCGCCGTGGAATGAAAGCTTAACTACATTGTTCTCAACAGCAAGCTTAGCATTTACGAAGTTCATCGGAGGCATTCCAATGAAGCCGGCGACGAATGTATTAACAGGGTGCAGATAAAGGTTGGTAGGATTGTCGATCTGCTGGATGAAGCCATCCTTCATAACAACAATTCTGGTACCCATTGTCATAGCTTCTGTCTGGTCATGTGTAACATAGATGATCGTGGTCTGCAGACGATGATGGAGCTTGGTGATCTCAACACGCATCTGAACACGCAGCTTAGCGTCAAGGTTGGAAAGAGGCTCATCCATCAGGAAGACCTTAGGATCACGAACGATAGCACGGCCGAGAGCAACACGCTGTCTCTGACCACCGGATAGAGCTTTTGGTTTTCTATCGAGCAGATGTTCGATCTCAAGGATCTTAGCTGCTTCGTTAACACGACGCTTGATCTCATCCTTCGCAAATTTACGAAGCTTAAGTCCGAATGCCATATTGTCGAAAACTGTCATATGGGGATACAGCGCATAGTTCTGGAAAACCATAGCGATGTCTCTGTCCTTAGGCTGAACATCATTGACCAGCTTATCGCCGATATAGATTTCGCCCTCACTGATCTCCTCAAGACCGGCGATCATACGAAGCGTAGTTGATTTACCACAGCCGGAAGGTCCGACCAGGATTATGAATTCCTTATCAGCGATATCAATATTGAAGTCACTGACTGCTACTACGTTACCTTCATAGCGCTTATAAACATTTTTCAAAAGAACATTTGCCATTTTATTTACCTCCAATTAGCTATCAGGTGCCAATATTTTCTTAATATGACCTGCACATTGAATATAACATCAGCTCATAACTCCTGCCACTCGCAAAATTCAACAAATGTTTTCCGGTCATTTTGGCAATTGAGTTGCAGGGGATTGACATAAAATACAACTTTTTCCATGATCGTTTATTTATTATGTCCATAAAAGTCGTTTTTGTTGAAAATAATCGCATTATCGAGAGCAAAATATGCCCTATCAGGCGCATAGATTTAGCTGATTATCTGTATTTAAGAGTACTTTTTACATTATGACATACAGAAGGGCGTCAGGACGCTGTATAATGTGTAAATAGCACAAAACATTGTAAAGCAACTGTATTTAAGTCATTTTTAGTTGCAAAATCATTTTTTATGCATTATAGTGAATATTTATTAGATAATATGATAAATTATGCAAAGGAGCATAAGATATATGAAGAAAAAACGCATAGGAATCGTCGGCGCAACAGGTTATGTTGGCATGGAATTGCTCAGATTGCTGGTTTTGCATGGCAAGTTCGAAATCAGTACGTTGGTTTCCCAGAGCTTCGTTGGACAGAAATTCTCAGATATATATCCTGCATTCAGAGGGCTTGTTGATCAGACATTGAGCGAGCTATCGATCGATCAGCTTGCAAGCGAGTGTGATCTGGTCGTGACTGCACTTCCACATGGCGTCTCCTCTCAGGTTGTCCCTCAGCTGCTTGACGCCGGCCTCAAGGTCCTTGACCACAGTGGTGATTTCAGATACCGCGATCTATCAGTATATGAGGGCGC
>CAZHQX010000126.1:2050-4741 GCA_964534195.1 uncultured Oscillospiraceae bacterium | reverse complement strand
GCGAAACCATAAACGAAGACATTCATTCCCTTAACTACATTTCTAGACATTCTCATTTCAGCAAAATTATTAGCTACGTAAAGTGAGTTGTCTATACCCGAATTATTCTTCTCCATTATCGGTTGCAGCAGTTCTTCAATTTGTGCCTCTTGTCCAGCAACAGCATCTATAGCGAAGATATTATTGATCTCAATTACTTGCCCCGCCTCCGCAGACTTATCGAGATAACCTTCAATTACATCAGCATCAGCGAAGAGTATGATCGAGATGAAGCCTGAGAAGAAGCCTTCTGAAAACCATGGAAGCTCACTGATTTCAGCCGCTATCTCATAAGAATGATAAGCTTCAGCTATATCTGGAATCTCACCTGTTTCTACATCGGTAAAAGCATTGTTCGCGACCTTGATCGTGTCACCTACACCAAGAGTTGTCATTGGAACTGTCTGAAAACTCAGATCGCCAACACTAATAGGATTTGTCTGTGAAATTATAACCTTGCCTGCTTGCAGCTCAGACCAGACTTGATCGCGGTCTGTCAGCGGCAGCTGATCGAGCAGATCACGATCGGCCATTACAATCTTGACTAAGCTGAATTGATTGGAAAGCATATCCAACGTCTCAGCCTCTGACATAGGGTTGCCATTGATCTGCATAGCATTTCTTAGTGCCTCGACCATCTCTTCTGAAAAAATGCTCTTGTCTGCAGCAAGTGATTGATTAAACTCACTGTATTTAGCCGTACGATCAATTCCGTCCTGTTCAGCAATCAATGATTTGTACATATTGAATTCCTGCTCAGTTTCCGTACCTGCAGATTGATAAGCGGATAGCCGGAAATCAACCTCATCAGTATTGAACATGGATAATTGTTTTGAGAACATAAAGGATATACCACCTGCTGCCAGGAACAGGATAGCGCTGATCATTACAGACAGTGTCGTTATCCTGAAGCGCCTGCGGTCGCGTTTTATGCTGCGACCGGCCAGGAAGCCTGTGACACCGGTAAGCTTGCGGCTCAGCTTGCCACTGCGGGTCAAACCGCGGCTGGACTTGCCTCGAACCGTGTATACGCCTGATTTGCGGACTGCCTCCATAGGGGACAGGCGTCCTGCTCTGACCGCTGGTGATATCGCGGCAAGAATGATGGCAAGAATGGACAGCGCCGCGGCCAGGACCAGAGGCCATGGAGAGACAACCAGCTTAAGGTACTCAATCTCAGGCAGTCCAAGACCGGAGACATATTCCAGCGTTATTTTCATAGCGACTACACCAGCCAGCAATCCGATCGGTATAGACACAACAGCCATTTGTACAGCGTCCTGCAGCACAAGCCGTCGTACTTGTGAGGGCGAACCACCTACGACCCGCAGCAGGCCATACTCACTGGTCCTCTCGCTAACTGACATAGCGAAGCTGTTTCGTATTACAAAAATGACTGAAACCATAATGATCAAAGCAAGAATGCCGAAAAATCTCGTTAACGCTTCATTGGTCGTATCGTAAGAGGACTGGCCCAGGAAACGCAGCAAAGCGTCATGTGTATCCATTCTGATCGTGCTGAGATCATCCATTATCGATGAACCGCTGTACTGCACATATTTGATTCTGCTGACTGCAGCGTCATATAGCGGGTCAGTCTGATCGAGGTTGGACTCTGGCAGAACATCGGCAAGAGCCGCGAACATACTCTCCTCGAAGGCTGTAGTTGCTTTGACTGTAAGATATACCTCTGCCAGATTTTTTTCGCTTTCGTCAAGATGAGTAAGAGCGTAGAATGCTGGTCCCGGCAGCTGTGTATCACGCCAGTCGGCTATACCTGTGACCGTATAACTTCTTGAAATTGGCTGAAATTTTGAACTGTCGCCGTTTTCAATTAACTCTATATCAATCTGCTGACCGACTTCAACACCCTGGAAAAAGCCGAGCGTTGAGGTGTTCAGTACTATTTCGGAGCTGTTTTCAGGCAATCGTCCACTTAATAGTGACATCGGATAGGGTGACAGTTTATCACTCATCTGACTGATATCACGCAGAAGCAGCCAGTCACTTGCTTGGTCGGAAGATGATTCAGGCAGGTCTAAAGCGTCGCTATCATTATATATCAGTTTGCCCAAATATTTAGAAGTCGCGATAAGCTCGCTGTCTCGCACCCGGATATTTGCCTGCAGCTGTTCGGCCTGCTCTAATGTCAGACCTGATATGTGGTAATGCCAGCTGCCCTTGCTTGCGGACTCAGAGCTAATATACATATTTACAAAGCTGGTCAGAAGCAATGCCAATCCGGCAAAAAGAGCTGTTGCCATAATGATTCCGAGGCTGGTGAAAATAGTGCGTTTCCATTGCCGACGCAGGTAGCGACGGCTTAGTTGACTTAGACTATTCATTTTTCGTTCCTCCTCAGGCTCTTGGCGCGACGGACATAGGCCTGATCAGGCCGTCCTCGATAACCATAATTCTGTCTGCCTGAGCAGCGATATTGTGATCATGAGTTATGAGTATAAGTGTTTGACCTACTCTTCTAACAGTGTCACGCAGCAGGGCCATGATCTCACGGCCGTTCTGGGAATCAAGATTGCCTGTCGGCTCATCAGCCAGAACAAGTGCCGGACGATGGATGAGCGCCCTGGCCATGGCGGTGCGCTGCTGCTGGCCGCCGGAGAGCTGATTTGGTAAGCTGTGGCGTTTGTCCTG
>CAZHQX010000126.1:0-1950 GCA_964534195.1 uncultured Oscillospiraceae bacterium | reverse complement strand
CAATGAAATTAAGCTTAAGCTTTCTTAAGAAAAGTAGCTGTGAATAAGGCTCCGCCGCCTGGTCTGCTGCCGGCGATCAAATCAGCGCCGTTTTGCTCGAAGATCGAACGGGCAAGAGATAGACCGATTCCAACTGAATCGGGTCTGCTCGAAGATTCCTGCCGATAGAAGCGTTCGAAGATTCTATTGAACTCGCTTGCTGGAATGCCAGGGCCATTATCACTGATCTGAAGCTGAAGTGACAGTGATGTTCTGGAGGCTGTAAGCTCAATATCACCGCCCTCAGGGGTATGCTCAATAGCGTTTTTGATAAGGTTACTTAGTGCCTCAGCCAGCCACTCAGGGTCATGTGGCCAGATCGTACCGGAGGGGATAGTATTTATCAGGTTGATCTGCCGCTGCCGCAGCTGTTCTGAAAAAGGCGAGACTGCCATTTTTGCCGTTTCAGCGATATCAGTATGAACAAGACGCATCTTGACTGAACCAGCGTCGATCCTGGCCATTTTCAGAAGTCCCTGAATCAGCCAGTCGATCCTTCTGATCTGAACCTGTCCTTGCTCTATAAACTGCTGGCGTTTCTCCTCGGGCATCTGTCTATTTTGCAGCATCAGATCGAAATAGAGCTGCAATGAGGCCAGTGGAGTTTTTATCTGATGAGAAATATCTGAGAGAAAATTCTGCAGATACTCCTTGTCCTGCTCAAGCGTTTTGAGCTGACCGGAAGCTTTTTCCGCTAAGTGCAAAACTGCATGCCTTAGAACAGCCAGATCTCCCTCACCATTCTCCTCATGGCTGCCAAATAGAATCGTCCTGCCCGGATCAGCCGCGATCTGCTGAGCCTTGTCAGCAAGTGCTCGCATATTTCGGTACAGAGAAGCAATAACAAGGTAGCTGAAAAAAGCAATGATCAGAATGCCAATTAGGGCTGGTATGAATGAGAAGAGAAATCCGGTTAAGCTTAGTTTGTCATGAGCAGAGTAGTAGCTCCAGGTATCCGGCTGCTCATAACCATAAGCAGCCAGCCAGTTGCGGCCTGATTCAAGCTGTCCCTGATCGTATTTACCATCAAGCAGACCGGAAACAGCGATATGTTCGACTTGTCCGCTGTCCTGCAGCAGGCCTGTATCTGACAAATAGCCGAGCATAGCGATTTTTTCCTCGATCTGAGTTTCGAGAAATTGCCTTGTGAAGTACTCAGACATAAAACCACTTGCAGCCGCAATAAAAATAGTGACAGCCATGAAGCACAGCAATAGCCTGCGCTGGCCGGGATTAATGAGATAATCAATCATTGCTCGCCTCCGCACAAAATCTATAGCCCACGCCGCGAACCGTTTGAATCAGCTTAGGATCACCTGGGTCAGATTCAAGCTTATCCCGCAGATGGCTCATATGAACCGATAGCGTATTATCGTCTATATATTCGCCGCGATCATCCCAGAGCGACTGCAGCAGAATTTGTCTGGATAAGACCCGTCCCTGATTGCGCATCAGTGCGGCCAGCAATCTGAACTCCATAACTGTCAGCTGAAGCTCCTGCCCCTGCTTCCAGGCACGATGATCCTGAATATCGATCGAGATGTTACCGCAGCTAAGCGTTGAGGAGCTTAAGACATGTGAGTGGTTTCTGCGTAAGACCGCCTTGATGCGGGAGATGAGTTCTTTTACCCGAAATGGCTTGGTGATATAATCATCGGCACCGCCGTCGAGTCCCATGACAATATTGGCCTCACTGTCACAGGCTGAGAGAAAAATGACCGGCCAGACCGGCTTGTTTCGATTGCGCCTGTAGGCGGATAGCTCTGAGCAGAAACTATAGCCAGTTCCATCTGGGAGCATGATATCTAGAATGATAATGTCAGGATCATATTGCTCCGCAAACATAATGTCTCTGGCTATGTTGATCCTGTCAGCAGCCTTCACTGCGAAGCCTTCACTGATCAGAGCATA
>CAZHQX010000125.1:1853-4751 GCA_964534195.1 uncultured Oscillospiraceae bacterium | reverse complement strand
ACCTTGCGTTGTGTAAGATCCTGTTCATAGAAGAAGCCTAAGCCATCGACCTCAAGCAGTACTTTATCAAGCACGAGCGGTTCAGCCGGGGGCAAGCTTATGTCCCAGGACTTGAGCCTCGAGGCGGGATCCTCTGCCTTAGAGCCATGGCCCTGGGCTCCACCCTCAGAGCCGAAAGCATAATTCTGATCAACACCTCGCTGACCGATAACCACACTATCCACATGCTGTGGCTTCATCTGCTCGGTGATCTCAACTCCGGCATAACGCAGAGCCGTCAAATACAGCGGCTCGCGAATACCAATTTCCCGCAGCAAGCTGCCAGACAACAGCTGCTCAGGCGGAGCGTCGGCAATAATTTTGCCATCCTTGAAAACTACAATTCGATCAACACTGCGGAAGAGAACATCCTCCAACCGGTGTTCTATTATGATAATTGTTTTGTCTGTTTGCTTATGAAGCATATCTATCAGATCGATAGCATGCGTACCGGCCTGCGGATCAAGATTTGCCAGCGGCTCATCAAAAAGCAGAATATCGACATCATCGACAAGCACTCCCGCAACTGAGACACGCTGCTTCTGTCCGCCAGAGAGATCCTGCGGCGCCTTATGCAGCTGATGGCTGATCTCAACAAGATCAGCCACCTCAAGCACACGGCTCTTCATCTGCTCCTGATCAACACAATCATTCTCCAGAGCAAAAGCAATGTCCTCACCGGCGTTCAATCCAACAAATTGACCGTCCGGATCCTGGAGCACCGTGCCGACCAGCTTGGAAATATCAAAAATACCCTTATCCAGAGCGTTCTCGCCACAAATCTCAAAACGCCCCTGACAGCTACCTTTAAAAGCATGCGGAACAAGGCCGTTTATGCAATGGGCCAGTGTAGATTTGCCAGAGCCAGAAGGTCCTACGATCAGGACCTTCTCACCCGGTTTTACCTTGAAATCAATATTGTGCAGAGTTGGCTCTGACTGGCTGCGGTACTGAAAAGAAAAATTCTCAAACAAAACACTATATTCATAGCCAGACAAGCTTCTAGTACTCATTTCTTATTTATCAGCTGACAATGAACCGGCTTTTGTCCTGGTTTTTGAATAGCCAAGCGCCAGCAAAGAACCAACTATCAGAACTACAGCGATATTAAGACCACCTGCCACCAGGCCCTGCAGATATACCTTCTCCGCTGGTTCCTGATATATCAAAATATCCAGTGTAGGAGCTATGCCTACCCAGGCAACAAGATTAGCGATGATCTGAACTACATTGAAACCCACCAGCTGCTTGATACCGAATTCGCCTTCTTCTATCTTATAGAGCTTGAAGAAAACACCAACAATGAAACCAAAAGCAGCAGAAGCTATGACCCAGCTCCACCAGATCCCGTAGCCCCATGTCAGGTCAGTCAGAGCATGACCGATCAGACCGATCAACAGTCCGGCGATAGGGCCAAAAATAGCGGCGAAGAGCGCCAGAATGCCATATGCCAGGTTGAAGGTCGTATTAGGAATACCGGTAGGGATCGCAACGAAGCGCATTAGCACGAAGAAAATCGCTGCGCCTATGCCAATAGCCACGACTGTACGTACACTGAAGATTTTGTTTTTCATGATGACCCTCCTCAAAATGTGTTATTTATGATCCGGTCGGGAATCCCGCCGGACAGAGCAACAAAATCAAACGACACTACTTATTCTTACTCGTAAACCAACCGCGGCGCCTTGCGCATTGTGATCTTCCAGTTTGTACCAGTGCCGATATTATAAGCCTGGGCAAAAGAACCCTGATTGATGGCCACTGCCATATTGCTAAGTGAATTTAAATAGACAAGAGATTCACCAACATTCACATCGGCAAAAGACTTGGCATACACAAGAAAATTCTTATAAACAGTGCGCGTGTCATGCTGGATGTCTACCTCAACACGTTCACCAACCGGGATATTAAGAGTCTTAAAAAGCTGAAGAGGAATATTAGTCCAGAGACTGCCGAATCTGACATCCAGCACATCGATCGTACCGGTAACACTATCATTGCTGCGTTCCGCCTCAACAACACTCAATTGCACAAGAGAATCAACATCGAGCTCAGGACCGATCTCATCCAGCCTGCTCACCCCGGCAGCCAATCTTGCTCCAACATACGCATAAACATCACGTCCATGAAAGGTATATGAGAGCTCCGCATAAGGCGAATGGTTCTCTGCCTCAACTATGAGCCTGGCCTCCTTAACACCCAACATGCGTATGATATGAGTGATCGTACCATTGTCGGGTGTCACGATCAGTTGTCCGCTAGTAGTTCTGACCGCGATACTACGCCGATTAGAACCCACACCAGGATCAACCACCGAAACAAAAACAGTGCCCTGAGGCCAAAACTGAACCGTCTGAATCAGTCTATAAGAGGCCTCCCAGACATTGTACTGGGGAATATCATGTGTAAGATCGGAAATCTTAAGAGAGGGATCCACGGAATAAGCAACACCATACATCGCCGACACGGCGCCATCACTCAATCCAAAATCAGATTGAAACACAAGCGCTTTTTTCTGAACATCTGTCATAATCTCACCTGCCTGTCATCTTGTGCCGGTCAAACGAAAACTGACCGGGCCAGTTCCTACGATGTTATATGAAATTGTTTAGCAAACTCGCTGTGCTAATTATAACAATCCGGCGGCAAACTGAACAGGCTTAATTGTTGTGAGTGGGGATGGAGGGGGCAGCAATTACCTGCCATCTTTCGCTTACGCATAGAAAACGTATGGTTCTAAAAAACTAAACCGGTATGTCATCTGTCCAAGTTTAGACATACAATCTCAATCACATACAATATAAGGCCTCAGCACATCCAACACACGGACATAGGCCTCAGGCCATAGATGTATTCCTT
>CAZHQX010000125.1:0-1753 GCA_964534195.1 uncultured Oscillospiraceae bacterium | reverse complement strand
TTCCATAAGTCAGTTCCTCTCTAATGCTTCGTTGGCGATTCCGTTCAGGCCGCTTCGCTGGCAATTCCTCCCTTTTTCTGCGTTTTATGTTTTTGTTCTATTTGTTTATCATACTTAAGATTTCTGAAATAGAGAACAATGTCTATACTGACCATAATCAAGTTAAGCACATAGAATACAAGGACATATGTTATCTGATCAGCCAATAGCTTGCTTATTATGCCGAAGGCGTAGCCAGCGAAAATAAAGAATATAAAAAGCAGACTCTTGCCTTTTGCCGTTTTGGATATCAAAGATTTACGGATTGAAATAGGCCAGGAAATCCCAAAACATATAACCATGATCGCTTCGAATAATTGTGCCATTTTGTTGCCTCATTTCTGATTTTCTATGCAAAATTTGCTTTGCCCATTCTCTCTTCAACATTTGCTTTGTCAAGTTTTTCTTATGTCAGGTATTTTATGGCGTCGGGGATTGCATGTCCAATAGGAAATATTTATCATGTATATAACGCCTGCGTTATAAGCAAGCTTGTGATTGGAGTTTTATGTGGAATTACAACAGCTGAAGTATTTTGCCATTACCGCCAAGCATGAAAATATGACGCTGGCTGCGCATGAGCTGAACATCGCTCAGCCAGCGATTAGTCAGAGCATCGCACGCCTCGAACGGGAGCTTGGTGTCAACCTTTTCATTCGTCAGGGGCGCACGATCCGTCTAAGTCCTGCGGGCAAATATCTTAAGCAGCAAATACCCGACTTGTTAGGAGCTTTTACCAGGGTCAAGAATGAGCTTGTCAGAATAGCGGGAGAGACACAAACCCACATCTCTTTACTGATTCAGTCTTCATCTGCGCTTGTACCGGAAGTACTTGCAGCCTATCGTAAACTTCATCCTGAAATCGAGTTCAGTCTGATTTACAAAGCAGATCCGTCAGCGGGTCATGATGATACTGGTGGCGTTGAGTATGATATTCGTCTTGCTTCAACCGATACAGTAGCGGAAACTAAACCATCAACCGGAGCGAGAACCGGTAAAAGCCCAAGTGTCATTCTTGAAGAGGAGATTCTACTTATATCTGGCAACACACCCGATTCGCACGCAAATTTCGGCCACGGCGATTATCCGGAACTCAAGCTTGCCAGTTTAAGTGGAAGTGATTTTATTACGCTGTCTGTGGGACATAGCTTGCGAACGATTACTGATAAATACTGCATGGAGGTTGGTTTCAAGCCACACTATAAATATGAGAGTGACAGTCCGGATATGGTTAGAAATATGATCAGGGCCAAAATGGGAGCTGCCTTCTACCCGGCAAAAACCTGGGGAACGGTTAATGTTCCTGGCCTTGGTCTATATCGTATCGATGGCAAGCCTCTGCGGCGTTTCATCACTCTTCAGATAAATCCTCAGAGGAGCGATAACCCTGATATCAAGGCCTGCTTCGAATTTATTCGCGATTATTACAGCAAACTTTGAGACGCTTGTTTTTGACCCAGAATAAAATTACTGCCGACCAGCTGCTTGCATTCTTTTTTCAGTCTGGCGATTTCTTCTGACATCTGATGAGGTGTCTTGTAGTTTTTACAGTGAACGATCACGATGGATATTGTCATGAGCGGGAAGTTTTCTTCGTTGCCATGTCTGTTCTTGCAGGTTATATAGCCGCGCGCGAGGTCGTTTTGGTTATATAACTTCCTGACCTCATTTTCGAAGTCACTAATAAGGCGTATGCATATTTTTTCAGCTTGTG
>CAZHQX010000124.1:3299-4755 GCA_964534195.1 uncultured Oscillospiraceae bacterium | reverse complement strand
GCCATCAGCTTCGACCAGGATCAGAAAGCTCATATAGATAAATCCAAGTGCATTGAGTGCGGCAAATGCGCGCAGGTCTGTCCCTTCAGCGCGATAGCTAATAACAAAAGACCCTGCGAGAAGGCCTGCCATATTGGTGCGATCTCGATGAGTGATGATAAAACGGCCTCGATCAATAATGATAAATGTACAGCCTGTGGAGCTTGTGTTTACCAATGTCCATTTGGCGCGATCATGGATAAATCGTATATTCTGGATGTAATTGAGCTGCTTCAAGATGCTAAGGCTTCAAATCAACGTGTCTATGCAGTCGTCGCGCCATCGATCTCCAGTCAGTTTACCTATGCACGTCTGGGACAGGTCATCAGCGGTATTAAGAGGCTGGGCTTCTTCCATGTGGTTGAGGCCGCGCTCGGCGCAGATATGACAGCTTGGAAAGAGAGCAGAGAATTAGCTGAGAAGGGTTTCCTGACCAGCTCCTGCTGCCCATCCTTTGTTTCCTATGTCAGCAGTGAGTTTCCGCAGCTTGCTGACAGTATCTCGCATAATCTCTCGCCGATGGCTGAGATCGCGCGCTATATTAAGCAAACCTCTGACAATGCCAGAGTCGTGTTCATCGGTCCGTGTACGGCTAAGAAAATGGAACTGCAGCAGCCAGAGGTCAGTCCCTGGGTCGACAGTGTTATTACCTTCGAGGAGCTGCAGGCCTTATTCGATGGGGCTTCTGTTGATATCTGCACGCTTGAAGATGACGTACTCGACAACGCCTCCTTCTATGGCAGGATCTTCGCCCGCAGCGGTGGCCTCAGTGATGCCGTAAAACAAGCAGCAGAAGAGCAGCAGCTTGATTTCGATATCAAGCCGGTGGTTTGTGATGGTATCGATGCCTGCCGCGTTGCTCTGCTCAAGGCATCAAAAGGCAGGGCGGATGGCAACTTCATTGAAGGTATGGCATGCAGTGGTGGTTGTATCGGGGGCGCAGGCTGTCTGACACATGGGCCGAAGGATAAGTCCCAGGTAGACAAATACGGCATGGAGGCCTATGAGAAGACCATTGCCGATGCCGTAAGTGTACTTGGTAATTGAATTATTATTTCAGTTTGAATGTTTTCCAACAGAACTTGTTGATACTGAGCAAGCCTGCCGCTACGTAGACCAGCGTTACACCAATGATGATCGCCATATAGATGTAGATATTGACCTCATTAAGCATAACATTCATATATGAGAGCATGTAGACCCCGAACTGAATGAATGAGAAGAGCTTGCTCTTCGTGCCCAGCTCAGATGTAAACGGTTGAATAATATAGTAGATGAAGAGATCATGGAATGAGAAGAACAGCCAGATCATAAACAGAGTTATTACATAAGGCGGTATCATCATCCAGTCGACTGTCGACAGATCTCTTGTCGCGTAAAAAGGTAGGAGAATATCTCCGGTTATGGCAAATAGTCC
>CAZHQX010000124.1:0-3199 GCA_964534195.1 uncultured Oscillospiraceae bacterium | reverse complement strand
GATCTCTTGTCGCGTAAAAAGGTAGGAGAATATCTCCGGTTATGGCAAATAGTCCAAGCAGGGTGAAGGTAGGAGCGTTGAACAGAAGTATCTTCTTAAGTCTTAGATAGAAGTTTTGGATAACCACAGAGGGCGTCCGGTAGAATGGATAGGTCAGCATCGAGGCATCACAATTGGCAAACATTGCTCCCGTAGCCGCCCTGCCCAGCGACAACATATAAGCGAAGAAAAAACAGATCGGCAGAATTCTGCTGGTGCTTTCGCTATCTCCTGGGTTTTCACTCTCACCGGCAAAAATCAGATAAGCTGTAAGAGAAACCAAGGCGGCGCCTACAATGATCGATCTGATCATGATCTTCTTACGGAAGAACTTGCGGTGGCGGAAGAAAAATATTTTGTTGAAATAAGCATAGCCGCTTAGTCCGGCGAATTGATCTGAGCGCATCTCGCTTTCTGTCATCTTCTCATTCCATTTATCGGAATTGCCAAACAGCTGCTTCTTCTGATTTGGCTTGACCTTTTCCATAGCCAGATTGTAATTGACGACGGTTCCCCAGGCCAGCTCGCGATAGTGCCTATAGCGATGGATATAGATCGAGGAGCCAACTGCAGCCAATAAGACGCCTATCACAAACAGCGGGTGGAAAACCACTGCCTTGAATGGAAAATACCTGCCGAGCGCGACCAAAATAAAAGGTACGAAGCAGATCGCCAGACCACCGAAAACATAAATGTATGACAGAACCTTATAGGCGTTTTTGGACCAGCGCCTGAATAGCGCGAAGTTAAACAGAAACACGGATTCAAAAGCGATCTTGGCCGCGATCATCAGCGGCAGTATCGCCAGAGCCTGAAGCAATGAAAAACTCTCATGCAGAGACAACACAATGGCAAAAGGCAAGGTCGCGCCGAAATCTATCACCTTGCGCTCGTAGATTCTTGCCGGTACATAGGCATGAGCATCAGCTCGCAGCTTATCGATCAGCAACAAATCAGTACCGACATCGAGATTAAGTGATTTACCGAAGGCGATAGGCGCTGCCAGGAAGCTAAGGAAGAAGAAAAAGGTCATGATAGCGTCTATGTCAAAGGGCGGATCATCTTGGCCACCGACATCAAGCGCGATGAAGCTGAGCACGATGATGAAGCCGATATAGAGTGCCTTCAGCATAAGCCTTTTGCTGAGGCGGAAGAGATTGGCCAGAATCGTTATGAATGTTTTGGTATCGCTGCCGCCATAGAGCGAATCAGGCACTTTGCGTCCGATAAATGGAATCTTCTGACAGAAGTTGATCAGTTTGTTGATCGTGATCGTGATCGAGACTCGCCTGGCAGTAATGAGCATCGACAATCTGCTGCGTAGCAGGCTTGAATACTTATTTGTCATCTTCATAGCTGCTGTCAGTCCTCCTCGATGCGCTGAAATACTGCTGGCGCCGAAGCTGTCGTACGGGCAGGTTTCTTCTTATCCACGCTGCTATCATCGTCAACAGTGGCAACATCTTCTGCCGTCACAGCGTCTAAGACCGTTGCGTCTTCTGATTTTTCCTGCAGCAGCTGAATAATATCTGACTCAAACTCAGGCGAATGTATTTTCTCCTGAGATATATGACGCAGAACACCGTCGTGAAGAACGATGATCTCATCACAAAGGTCCTGTGCAAGCTGCAAAATGTGGGTTGAGAAGATGATGATATGGTCATTTTTGATCGACTTGATCATATTTCTGACCTCAAGCGCCGCTACAACATCAAATGATGTCAGCGGTTCATCGAGCAGAATCACGGGCGGCTTAAGTATAAACAATGAAACCAGCATCTGCAGCTTATTCATCATACCGTGAGAATAGCTCTTGATCAGTCGGTCTCCATCCTCGGGATCGAAGGCCACCAGCTTGAAATACTCATCTACTTCCATCGGATCCTTGACCTTATCACCGTTGATCTCAATGAAAAATTTGATGAACTCGCGTCCAGTCAGAAACTCCGGCAAATGCGGCTGTGTAAAAACGAAACCGATATCACTCTCGTTATAATTTGATTTACCGCCGGCAGCAAAATACGAGGCTGCATCGAGCGCGATATCATCATGATCAATACCGATGCGCCCACTATCATAATCGAGATATCTGGCCAGACAATTAAATAATGTTGTTTTGCCGGCGCCATTGCGGCCGAGCAGTCCATAGATCCGGCCCTTCTCAAAAGTATAATCGACTCCCTTAAGTACTGATTTCTCTTTGTATGTCTTCTCGAGCCCCTCGATATGCAGTCGCATCTGTGTATTCCCCCTTGATTAACGAATCAAAAGTAATTTTATCACATAGACGCTAAAAAAATGAATTGATAAAACAACAATTACCAGAACCATACCTTGTAGTGCCGTTCGTGTTCAAGTCTGTTAAAATAATCGTATAAGACGGCAGAAAGGATGTATATCACATGGATACTTTTGAAAAACTTGGAGCTTTTTATCTCGGCAGGGAATATGACCCGCAAAAAAGAGAGGACCTTAAGAATTATATGCTCTATGATTCCAAGGATCTGCTGACCCATGCCGTCTGTGTCGGTATGACCGGCAGCGGTAAAACAGGTTTATGCTTATCGCTTCTCGAAGAGGCTGCGATCGACGGCATACCGGCTATCATCATTGACCCCAAGGGTGATATGCCCAATCTGTTTCTTACCTTCCCCGAGCTGGCGCCAGCCGATTTTCAGCCTTGGATAAATACAGCCGAGGCTTCAGCAGCCGGCAAGAGCGCAGCTGAGTTCGCTGCCGAGCAGGCCGAATTATGGCGCCAAGGTCTTGCTGATTGGGATCAGGACGGCAGTCGAATCAAGGCAATGCGGGACAAGACAGATTTCGCTCTCTATACACCGGGCAGCACAGCTGCCGCGCCGATTTCCATATTGCAGCAGCTCAATCCTCAGGATCCCACACTGGCTGAAGATCAGGAATTGATGCTTGAGCAGATCAGCAGCACAGTATCCGGATTGTTATCGCTTCTAGGTATTGACGCTGATCCCGTCCAGAGCCGAGAGCATATTCTTGTATCAAACATTCTGATGCATGCCTGGCAATCAGGACAGGCGCTGGATATCGCTGAACTGATCATCAGAATACAAAAACCACCAATAAGCAGAATCGGTGTTATCGATCTGGAGGATTTCTACCCGGCGCGAGACAGACAGGCGCTGGC
>CAZHQX010000123.1:0-4773 GCA_964534195.1 uncultured Oscillospiraceae bacterium | reverse complement strand
TCGAGACACTGAAGGTCGGCATCGATGAGATCAATGAGGACCGTATTATAAAAGGTATGGTCGGACGTGATATGACTCATCGTTATCCGGCGAGAACTCCTGATATCGGCGAAGTTATCTTCGAGGTCAGGGACTGGAACGCTTATCACCCGCTTAATGACGAGCGTATGATCAGTAAAAACGTCAATATAAGTGTTCGCAAGGGCGAAATCGTTGGTATAGCTGGTCTGATGGGCGCTGGCCGAACAGAACTCGCTATGGGTGTTTTCGGTAAGAGCTACGGCAAGCGTATCACAGGTACGGTTTTCAAAGATGGCAAACAGATAGACACCAGCTCAGTCAGTAAAGCGATCAAGAACGGCATCGCATATCTGTCAGAAGACAGAAAAGCAAATGGTCTTGTTCTGATCAAGGATATACGCTTCAATGTCACATTGGCTAACCTGGGTGATGTATCGAAGAATGGTGTTATCGACGACTACAAGGAATCTCAGGCGGCAAGTGATTTCCGCAAGAAGTTTTCAATTAAAACGCCAAGTATTTTTCAGAAGACTATTAACCTAAGCGGTGGTAACCAGCAGAAGGTCGTTCTTAGTAAATGGATCTTCGCAAAACCGGATATTCTTATTCTCGATGAGCCGACCCGCGGTATCGATGTCGGTGCCAAATACGAGATTTATGGTATTATCAATGAGTTGGCAGCCGCTGGCAAAGGCGTCATATTTATTTCATCTGAGATGCCTGAAATACTTGGTATGTGCGACCGAATTTATGTTATGGACGAGGGCGCCATCTGTGGAGAACTTAATAAATCAGAGGCTTCACAGGAAACGATCATGAAAATGATTCTGAGTAGTCGTGGGAGGGATAATTAATGGATCAGATTCGTAGGTTTCTAAAACAGAACCTGAAACAGAATGCGATGTATGTCGCGCTATTTATCATTATCGTATTTTTCCAGATCAGAACGGACGGAATTTTGCTGCAGCCACAGAATGTCAACAATCTGATCCTGCAGAACTCTTATGTTCTTATACTGGCAATGGGTATGGTCTTCGTAATTATATCCGGTTATGTTGATCTTTCAGTTGGTTCTATCGTAGCCATTATTGGTGCTATCGGCGGTTATCTGACTGTAACTAAGAATGTCAGTACAGTACCGGCGATCCTGATACTGCTGGTACTAGGCCTGGCGATCGGTGCTTTTCATGGTGTGTTTATCGCATACATGCATATACCGCCATTCATCGTAACACTTGCCGGCATGCTTATCTTCCGCGGTTTGACCATGGTCATACTAGGCGGCAGAACACTTACACCGTATCCGAAGCTCTATGAAAACATTTCCAATGGCTTCGTAGGAGATTTCCTCAAGATAGAAGGCATCAACGGAACTGCCTTGGCAGCTACCGCTGTCCTGATTCTGATTGCTATATTTAGAGTTTTTCAGAAGAGAGTACAACAGAAAAAATACGATCTTGAACCACCTAAGCTGATATGGGACCTGCTCAAAATAGTTGTATTGTCTTTGGTTATCGGCTTCATTGGCTACTCACTTGCTAAATACAAGGGCGTGCCTGTTGTTCTTATCCTCATCGGACTGCTCTTCCTGATCTACAATTTTGTGGCTGCAAAAACTGTTGTTGGTCGTCGCGTTTACGCTATGGGCGGCAATGAGAAGGCAGCTAGATTATCAGGTATCAATACCAACCGTATGATGTTTGCTGTATACACCAACATGGGTTTCATGGCAGCCATCGCCGGTATCGTTTTCTCAGCCAGACTAAACGCCGCAACGCCAAAAGCCGGTAATGGCTTCGAGCTTGATGCTATCGCTGCTTGTTTCATCGGCGGTGCTTCAGCCTCAGGTGGTGTTGGTACAGTTATGGGAGCTATCATCGGTGCTCTCGTTATGGGTGTTATCAACAACGGTATGTCCATCATGGGTATCGGTATTGACTGGCAGCAGGCTATCAAAGGCTTAGTTCTGCTGGCTGCTGTTGCCTTCGACGTACTTACCAAGGAATCAAATAACTGATAAGAATCCTTTTACCAGTCGGATCATACTGCCCATTTGATTCGACAGACAAAAAATCACCGCTTTGCTTCTGTTGAGGCAAGGCGGTATTTTTTGGGTTTTATTATTCTGGCAAAAGCCGGCTGCTCGATCGATAAGAGGATATCTGGCAAAAGCCGGCTACTCGATCTTAAATGAGAACTTAGGCAGGTATTTATTTAATTCGCCGCTCAGCCGCTGACTATATTGCGCCAATTCACTATCTGCCAAAGCCGGCAGATCAATTAAGCTGTACTCCAGTCCGAGCTCTTGATATTTATGAACACCTAAGCGATGGTAGGGTAGCAGACTTACTTGTTCGATCTTAAGACCACGCTTATACAAATCGCTGATCCACAATGCAAGCTTTTTGATCGCCGCTCTACTGGTATTAAGATCGGGAAGAACAACATGCCTTAGCCATACCGGTGTCTTGTATCTGATGGCGGCGTTTATTAAATAGTCTCTGCCTGCAGGTTCAAGACCGGTCAGAAATTTGTATTCCAAAGGATCAGGTGATTTAGAATCTATCATCAGTAGATCTGTCTGTGCAAGAATCGCTGTCAAAAGACAATCATTTTCAAGCTTATAAGGCCAGCCTGATGTGTCGATCGCGGTATGGACACCGCGCAACTTCAAACCAAACAGCAGCTCCAACAGAAAACAAGGCTGAAATAAAGGTTCTCCGCCGGAAACAGTTACGCCTCCGCCAGCTGTAGCATAGGCGCTGAAACGACTTATTTTGTCAAGGACGCTCTCGGCTGTGCAAATTTGGCCGATTGTATGCTCCCAGCTGTCTGGATTATGGCAGAATTTGCAGCGCAAAGGACAGCCTTGAAGAAAAATAACCTGCCTGAGACCTGGACCATCACAAGTACTCAGACTCTCGATTGAGTGAACTCTGCCGCTATGTGAGCCTTCCTGACATTTATGAGGCCTCTCTGTTTTTAGGCTTTCATCTTTGCTGATCACTTGCTTATACTTGTATGACATGTTCTGCTGATAACCTCCAGCTGTTGCTTTCTTGTTAGCCGATTGAAATGAACGGCGTAGCCTGAAACCCTTATTGTAAGATCAGGATATTTTTCCGGCTGCTCCATTGCCTCGATCAGTAATTCACGACTGAGAACATTGACATTCAAATGATGCCCACCTTGCTTGAAATAACCGTCAAGAATTGACTGCAGTACCAGTGATTGCTGAGCGATGTTTGAACCAAGTGTTCTGGGAGTGACAGTCATTGTACATGAAATGCCATCGCGGCAATGATCATATGATAGCTTGGCAACAGAGTTCAGGCTCGCTAATACACCACTGCTGTCTCGTCCGTGCATAGGATTAGCCCCGGGCGCAAATGGTTCGCCACGCTTGCGTCCGTCCGGAGTTGAACCGGTTTTCTCGCCATAGACAACATTCGAAGTGATCGTCAGAATTGAAAGAGTATGTTTAGCGTTGCGATAACACGGTGTTTTAATTAGTTCATTATAGAAATTCTCCGTAAGCTCGCAAGCGATACCGTCTGCTCTATCATCATCATTGCCAAAAGCAGGATACTCGCCTTCTGTTTCAAAATCCACGATCATGCCCTCGCTGTTTCTGATCGGTTTTACATGAGCATATCTAATCGCACTTAATGAGTCAGCCGCTACTGACAAACCAGCCAGGCCAAAAGCCATAAATCTTTCCGGATCAGTGTCATGAAGCGCCATTTGCAGCTTCTCATAAGCATATTTGTCGTGCATGCTGTGTATTACATTCATTGTGCGAACATATAGACTGCATAGCCAGCTCTGATAGATTTCAAATCTGCGCCTGACTTCTGCCTCCTCGAGGTATTCGCCTGAATATGGCTCCATTTGGGGGCCGATCGCCAGACCGGTTATTTCATCACGACCGCCGTTAAGTGCCAGCAGCAGCACCTTCGGCAGATTACAACGTGCTCCGAAATACTGCATCTGTTTACCAGTGGCAGCGGCTGATACACAGCAGGCAATTGAATAGTCATCACCAAATATCGGCCTCATTAAATCATCATTTTCATACTGAAGCGAGTCTGTTTCTATTGAGAGTCTGGCGCAATAGTCCTTAAATGCTTCAGGCAGTTTGTCTGACCAGAGCACTGTCAGGTTTGGCTCCGGTGCCGGACCGAGATTGCGAAGAGTGTGCAGGATCCGATATGATGTTTTACTGATCAGTGGAAGCCCATTCTCGCTGATACCACCAATCGCTTCAGTGATCCATAAAGGATCGCCGGCAAATAACTCATTATATCCTGCTGTTCTAAGCTGTCTGGCCATACGAAGCTTGAGGACAAAATCATCGATGATCTCCTGAAGATCAGCTTCGCTGTAAAAGCCTGTACGCAAATCTCTTTCAAAATAAATATCGAAAAAAGTGCTTACTCTGCCGAGTGACATAGCAGCTCCGTTTTGTTCTTTGATCGCGCCGAGATAAGCAAAATAGAGCCACTGAACTGCCTCGCGGCTGTCTTTTGCCGGTTTGCTTATATCGATACCGTAGCTGGCAGCCATCTCTTTTAGCTTGCTTAGGAAATCGATCTGGCGCCAGACCTCTTCGAGCAGACGAATGGTATCCTCAGTCATGTCATGCTCGCTCAGATTTCTGATGTCGTCTTCTTTTGCCAGGATGAGAGTGTCGATCCCATACAGAGCTACTCTGCGATAGTCGCCGATCAGGCGTCCGCGCCCGTATGAATC
>CAZHQX010000122.1:0-4847 GCA_964534195.1 uncultured Oscillospiraceae bacterium | reverse complement strand
GACCGCGCTGGCAGATAGCCGTGAAGAGGCAATCGATAAGGCGTATGAGATAATTAAAAGAATTAGCTTTGACAAATGTCATTACCGCAGGGATATTGGGAGAACATGCTGAGAATAGGAATTTGCGGCGGAACCTTCGACCCTTTTCATAATGGACATATGGCGTTGATCAGTGCTGCTCTGGATAGTGGCAGGATCGATCAGCTGCTCGTTATACCGGCGGGTGAGCCGCCGCATAAGCAAAATGATCCTGTCATGCCTGCTATTTATCGTTATGAGATGACGCGTAAGAGTTTAAGGGATCTGCCTTGTACGAGAGTGATCGATCTCGAAATTCTAAAAGAAGGAAGATCGTATACTCTTGATACTGTTCGGATGGTTCGAGCCGAATTTGCTGAACCAACTGAAATATATCTGATTTATGGATCGGATATTATTTATGATCTTGAGAAATGGCATGAGCCAGAGGCTTTGCTTGCTGAATGTACTATGCTTCTTGCGATACGCGGCGGCGATGATGAGGAGAGGGTTGCCAAGCTGGCATCTAAATTGAATCAAAAATTCAATGCGAAAATAGAGCTGTTTAAGGCTCCCAAGCTTGAGATATCAAGTACAGAGATCCGGGAACGCATTATCGCAGGTAAGAGCTGGAAAAAATTCCTGCCTGGACCTGCTGCGTCAGTTATTAGCGATAATAGATTTTATGATCTGATATCATCATTGGAAAAGCTAAGCAGTGAAGAGCGTGCCCTGGTAGGTAAGCTTGAGCGAAATCTCTGGCCTTGGATGACACATAAGAGATTGCTCCACTCAGCAAATGTGATGCTCTATGCTATTTATCTGGCTGAGCTCCATGGCTTGGACCTCTATCAGGCTGCTGCCGCAGGGCTGCTGCATGATAGCGCCAAATGCTTACAGCATGATCACCTGATGGAATATGCTGCGCGTGCAGATGATGATCAGCTGATGCAGGAGGAGCTTGCTCATGGACCGGCTGGAGTCGTAATGGCGCGTGAGATCTTTGGTATTGAGGATGAAAAGATATTAAATGCAATTCATTATCATACAACAGGGCGTGCAGGCATGGATAAGCTGGAGCAAATCATTTTTCTTGCTGACAAAATAGAACTTGGACGTACCTATCAGGATCTCGAACCCATCCGAGAGGCTGCTGTGACAGATCTCGACCGTGCTATGCTGATTTGTCTTACCGAAGTTGAATCATTTTTGAGAAGAAGCAGCAGACCTTCGCATCCATATGCCTTGGAGGCAATTACAGATCTTAAAACAAAAACCAAAGAAATATGATGTTGGTTGTATTTGATGACCTTTTCATAGATAATAATAGCAAAGAGAACACTGCAGATGCTTGTATAAGCTTAACAGTGCAACAAAAAGGATAATACAAGGAGGGTGATAATTTGACCGCCGAAGAAGCAGCAGGAAAAATCGTAGAGATACTTGATAGTAAAAAAGCCCGGGATATCAGTGTTATTGATGTTGAAGGCAAAACAATACTGGCAGATAGGTTTGTTATTGCGACGGGTACGTCTGTAACACATATCAAATCACTGGCAGGCGAAGTTGAGTTTCAGATGAAGGATAAATTCGGCCGCGTGCCGGATCATGTTGAGGGATATGAGACAGGCCGCTGGGTACTGCTTGATTTCGATGATGTTGTTGTTCATGTTTTCCACGAAGAGGAACGTGACTATTACAGTCTCGAGAAGCTATGGCAGCGTAGCCGCGCCTGATAGATTTTGACGGATATTGTCTGTAAGAAGCAGCCTTGGCTGCTTCTTTTTTATGTCATTATTTTGACTGGAGGTAAATCAGATGCCGCAAGTTAAAAGAGACATTCGTGGTTGGCTGTTGATAGTATCGCTTGCAGTTATAGCAAGCCTCGCCTGGGATCTGTTTTCTGCGGATCCAGATGGAATAGTGATTTCAAGTTCTTCTGATGAAGCTGAAAACGACTCTGGTTCTGAAGAAAAAACGCTGCAGCAGAACGAAACAAATTATGATTCGGCGGCAGATCAACCAAATAAGCTGGAGAACAGCCTGAATGATGTAAATGAAGTTAATAATGATTCAGAAGGTACAGACCAGGGTGATAATAGATTTCCGGTTTATATTGTTGGAGCAGTAAATAGACCAGGCATTTATAAAATAGAAGAAAACACATGTCTTTATGAGCTTATTGAGCTTGCAGGAGGATTGACCGCTGCCGCTGCAGGCGACCGAATAAATCTGGCTGCTAAGCTTAATATGTATCAGCTTATTAGAATTCCGACGGTTGAGGAATGGCAGCAGGATCCGAACAGCCATAAATATTTGGATTCGGGTAGTGATGAGTCCAGTCAGGACAGTTTGCCTAAGCTGATTAATATCAATTCAGCTACTGCAGATGAGCTGGAGGAATTGCCAGGCGTAGGACCATCAACCGCTAAAGCAATAATTGATCACCGAACTAAGAATGGTCCCTTCAAAGCAATTGAAGAGCTGATGCTGGTCCCTGGAATAAAAGAGAATCGTTACGCTAGTTTAAGAGATTACATAACAGTTTAGCCTGCCAAAACTATTGTAGAATACCTTCTGCTAAACGCAGTACCATGCGGAACAGTTGTCAAGTATTGACAGGTGTATTATTATGAAACGTGATGATTCGGCAAATTTGAATTATCCACTATAAATTTTATTGATTTCAGGGAGGCATAACATGTCAGATTTTTTAGATCCGGTCTATAGACAGACCTTTCGTCATACAAGCTCACACATAATGGCGCACGCGGTCAAGCGGCTTTTTCCAGGTGCTAAGCTTGCGATAGGCCCGGCCATTGAGAATGGCTTCTATTATGATTTTGATTATGAGGGAACTTTTACAGCCGAGGATCTGAAAAAAATCGAAGCTGAAATGAAGAAAATAGTTAAGGAACGTCTTGATGTTGAGCGTTTTGAGCTCCCTCGTGAAGAAGCTAAAAAGCTTATGGAGGACAAGGGTGAGACCTACAAGGTCGAACTAATTGATGAGCTTGGTGAGGACGAGGTTATTTCCTTCTACAAACAGGGCGATTTCGTAGACCTTTGTGCAGGTCCTCATTTGCCAAATACCAACCTGGTAAAAGCCTTCAAATTGACTCAGGTCGCAGGGGCTTATTGGCGCGGCAGTGAGAAGAATAAAATGCTGCAGAGGATCTATGGAACCAGCTTCCCGGACAAGGAGCAGCTTAAGCAGTATCTTGAACAGCTCGAAGAAGCGAAAAAGAGGGATCATAATAAAATCGGTCGTGAGCTGGGCTTCTTCACAACTGTAGATTATATCGGACAGGGTCTGCCGATCATGCTGCCCAAGGGTGCCAAGACACTACAGATTCTGCAGCGTTTTGTTGAGGATGAGGAAGAGAGAAGAGGATATCAGATTACAAAAACTCCTTTTATGGCAAAATCAGATCTATACAAAATCAGCGGCCATTGGCAGCATTACCGCGAAGGTATGTTCATTATAGGTGATGAAGAGAAGGCTGAAGAGGAAGAGGTCCTGGCTCTGCGCCCTATGACATGTCCTTTTCAGTTCCAGGCCTATTTGCAGAAAACCAGAAGCTATCGTGATCTGCCGATTCGCTATGGTGAGACCTCAACACTGTTCCGCAACGAGTCATCTGGTGAGATGCATGGTCTGATTCGTGTTCGTCAGTTTACAATTTCAGAGGGACACTTGATTTGTGCGCCAAATCATCTTGAGCAGGAGTTTAGAAATAGTCTTGACTTGGCAAACTTTATGCTTAAGGCAGTTGGTCTTGATGAGGATGTTAGTTATAGATTCTCAAAATGGGATCCGGAAAACCGCGAGAAGTATATAGGTGACGCGGCTCAATGGGAAGCAGTTCAGGACACAATGAAGCAGATTCTTGATCATATGGGACTTGATTATGAAACAGCTTCCGGTGAGGCAGCTTTTTATGGTCCTAAACTTGATATTCAGATCAAGAATGTCTTCGGCAAAGAGGATACCTTGATAACTATTCAGATAGATTTCCAGTTGGCTGAGCGCTTTGGCATGTTCTATACAGATAGTGATGGCGAGCGGAAGCATCCATATATCATTCATAGAACCTCAATAGGCTGCTATGAGCGTACTCTCGCGCTGCTTCTTGAAAAATACGCGGGAGCGCTGCCACTCTGGCTGGCGCCTGAGCAGGGACGTGTTCTTGCTATATCTGAGAAGCATGCGGATGCGGCCCACGAGCTGGCTGCTAAGCTACGACAGGCAGGACTGAGAATTGAGGTTGATGACAGAGCTGAGAAAATCGGCAAAAAAATCCGTGAGGCTCAGATGGAGAAGGTCCATTATATGATGATTCTTGGTGATCAGGAAATCGAGAATGGTACAGCATCTGTCAGATCAAGACTGCATGGAGATCTCGGAAGCATGGGAATTGAAGCGTTAATTGAGAAAATGAACCAGGAAGTGAAGGATAGGGTGACCAGATAAATCTTTCTTGTTTTTCCTTATATTGGTTTATCATGGATCAGCCAAAAGGCTGATTGGCGAAGATAGCAAAATTTTATTAGCCGGTCTGGTCCACAGGCCGGCTTTTGCCAGTATAATGCCAGAAAAACAGATGGTTAGGTTAGTCTGATAATTGATTTATACTGCTGAAAGCGACAAAAAAGCTGCTTCAGATGAAACTGCAGCAGCTTAATGATTTGATGGTCGGAGTGAGAGGACTTGAACCTCCGGCCTCTTGGTCCCGAACCAAGCGCTCTACCACCTGAGCCACACCCCGATGAGCCTTCACAATTTTACTGTGATTTGAACTTGATGTCAATACTTCAAGTCAAGTATA
>CAZHQX010000121.1:0-4860 GCA_964534195.1 uncultured Oscillospiraceae bacterium | reverse complement strand
TTCGATCCATCCCAAGGCTGTCACCTCCTCTCTGCACTCACATTATGTCAAAAACAAGGCTGCGATACCCGACAATTCCTGGCATGTTTTGTCTGCTGATTCCACATATCACCTGCCAGGGTTATGGCAAACCTGAAGAATCAATTCATCTCCAGGATTTTTCATGATTTCTGCTCCGGTATGGACAGACAGGTCTGACCTGCCCTTAAGCCAATTTGCGAAGCTGTCATACAAGTGTTCGAAACCATGACCATGCATTGGAATCACTATTTCGGGCTTAACTCTTCTTATCATATCTTCAAGTCCGTCCAATATCGGCTGTTCTTGATAGCCGTCACTAGTACAAGCAGGCAAAAAAGCCAAATCAGGTCTGCCAGTGGCACTGGTCTGATCAGCAAGCCAAGTGGTTTCCTCGATCTGAACCAGCTTGTACTGATCCAGGTCATCCCAGCGCGCGAGGTCGCCGGCATGCATTATGGTCATCTCCGGCAGCTGAATCAGAAAAGCCGTACCTTGATCGCTCGAGCCACTGCAGTAAATTGTCATATCATCAAGCAGGATCTGCTGGCGCGGATAAACAGCCAGATCTCTGTCACCTGCTGACTTGTGCAAGGTTGCATTGACCTGTTTGGCTATAGTCTGATCATTTATATCTGATTTTTCACCATCATGCCCGTGGAGGAAAAACTCAGCCTCAGGGAACATAAGAAGTGTATCCTGATCAAAATGATCTCCATGCTGATGTGAGCTGAATATATAGAGAGGTCTGCCATTCAGCTGCGGCAGACTTCGTCTGATCTCATTCCAGTCTGATCTGTCAGGAATCCGGCCATAATCAAACAGCAGCACACGGATTGGCGTTGCGACAACGAAGCAGCTATGACCTAAATACTTAACCACAGCCTGACGATATCTGACCATCGCCACATGCTTAATGCCATCCTCCATATATATTTCTGATATCGTACTGAATCCACAAGACTGGTAAAATTTTTCCAGGTAGAGCTGACCGGAAATATGAATACCTGCGTCTGGCCAAAGCTCTTCCAGTCGCTCCGCGGCCAGTTTCATCATTTCACGTGCCAGACCATTGCCCCTGCTTTTTGGGGATACAACTACACGGCCGATAGCGGCCTCCCGGAAGAGCAGACCCGGTGGCAATAACCGGCAGCAGGCAGATACAGATCCATCCGCTTCGACAAAGAACAGATGCTCGGACTCTTGATCCTTATCGTCCGTGTCTAAATAGACACAATCCTGCTCAACTACGAAGATCTCATTTCTCAGCTTCAATATTTTGTACAGCTCGTGAACATCAAGTTCATCGAAGCTTTTTAGTTTCCATGGCATTATCAGCACCTCCGAAAGTTCATAAAACGAGCACGAAAAACATATTCGCCTCGCCTTTTACCAGTTTATCACAGAGAGATTTATTTTTTTACTACGAGATATTATCGCTTCATTATGCTAAAGCTGTACTTAGGCAGTGGAATGAAGTAAAATGTTCTGGAATCATTTTTCTGGAGGTAAAACTATATGAAGAGAATATTATTATTGATTTTGGTGGCTGTCATGCTGCTTAGCGGTATATTGACCGCCTGCGGCAAGGATGATGGCAAGGATACTTCTCTTGAAGATATCAAGAAGAAGGGCCATTTGGTCCTCGGCATGGACGATAATTTCCCACCGATGGGCTTCCGTGACGACAACAATGAGCTGGTCGGCTTTGACGTTGATCTGGCAAAAGAAGTTACCAAGAGAATGGGCGTCGAGCTTAAGCTTCAGGCTATCGACTGGTCACAAAAAACCAACGAGCTGAATGCCGGCCAGGTCGACTGTCTCTGGAACGGCTACACGATCACTGATCAGAGGAAGATCGAAACAAATATCACAGATCCTTATATGGCCAATCATCAGGTTCTGGTCGTTTTGAAGGATTCAGAATATCAGACAATGGCTGATCTGGCTGGCGCCAAGCTGGTACTGCAGGCTGAGTCCAGCGCAGTTGACGCACTTGACGCAAATGCTGAATTTAAGTCATCTCTGGCAGAGGTCATCGAGCTCAAGGACAACGTTACAGCCTTCCTGGATCTCAAAAGCGGCTCCTCTGATGTACTGCTGATCGACGAGATCGTTGCCAGCTATTATATCGACAAGCAGGATGACAGCTTCCGTATTCTCGAAGAATATCTGGCCGAAGAGGATTACGGCATTGGCTTCCGTGTAGAAGACCAGGCCCTGCGCGATGAGGTTCAGAAGCACATGGAAGAAATGGCTGCTGACGGTACTCTGGCAAAAATATCCGGTGAGTGGTTCGGAAAAGATATAACCACTATCGGCAAATAAGTGACGGACTGATCAAATGAATTATTCGGTTATCATTCCATATCTCCTGGAGGGAACTGTAACAGCAATCAAGCTTTTTGCGATGACGCTGCTGTTCGCGGTCCCTCTGGGACTTCTTGTAGCTAGATTACGGGCAGTAAAATCACCATTGGTCAGTGTTCCAATCAGGTTTTATCTGCTTCTTATGCGCGGTACGCCACTTCTGCTTCAGTTGATTTTTTTCATGTATTTCCCGCCCTTTGTGCTTGATATCAGCATTGACCGCTTCATCGCGGCCTTGATTGCTTTCAGCCTGAATTACGCCGCTTATTTCGCGGAGATCTTCCGCGGCGGTATCAACTCTATTCCTCAGGGCCAGTCGGAGGCTGCCAAGGTTCTGGGCTTCTCGTCCTGGCAGACCTTCCGCAAGATAATCCTGCCACAGGTCATCAAACGCGTCATTCCGGCCAGCGCTAATGAATGCATGACACTGGTAAAAGACACCGCGCTCGCGCAGACGATCGGTGTTTTTGAGCTGTTCAGAGCAGCTCAGAATACGACATCACGTGAGGTTTCGATCATACCGATCTTCATTGCCGGTGCTTTCTACCTGATCATGAACAGTGTGGTCGCGGCCATTTTTAACCGCGCTGAGAAGAAGCTCAGCTATTACAAAGGATAAACTGCTATGCAATCAAATACTAATAACAATATTGGAAGACCAGTTTTAGAAGTCAAATCGCTGCGCAAAGCTTTTGACAGTCTTGAGGTTTTAAACGACATCAGCTTCTCAGTTAAGCATGGTGAGGTCGTCGCTATAATAGGCCCTTCGGGGTCAGGTAAATCAACGCTTCTTAGACTGATCAATCAGCTTGAGCAGGTCGATGGCGGTGAAATAAGTGTATGCGGGCAGACTCTCTGCAGCAATGACGATAATGGCAACGCAGTTTACTCTGATCAGGAAACAATGAGGCAGATCAGGCTTAATATTGGTCTTGTTTTTCAAAATTTTAATTTGTTCCCTCACTTCAGTATTTTGCGCAATCTGACCGAGGCACCATCAGTCGTACTTGGCAAGAGCAGATCTGAGTCAGAGAGCAAAGCGCTCCAGCTGCTGGATAAGCTAGGACTTGCTGACAAAGCTTCTTCCTACCCCTGGCAGCTGTCAGGCGGGCAGCAGCAGCGTGCTGCGATAGCCAGAGCACTGGCTCTTGATCCCGAGATAATATTTTTCGATGAGCCCACATCAGCTCTGGACCCTGAGCTGACGGGGGAAGTGCTCAAGGTAATTCGCTCTCTGGCTGAGGAAAATATGACGATGGTGGTTGTAACACATGAGATGGCTTTTGCCAGAGATCTGGCTGATAGAATTGTATTCATGGATCAGGGACTAATTATTGAGCAGGGCACTCCTGATGAAGTGTTTAACTCAAGCAATGAGAGAACCAGATTGTTCTTACGTAGATATCACGAGTAAGCTTGATCAAAAAAGCACGAAAAAGCGGCTTCAAGGCACCACTCTTGAAGCCGCTTTTTATATATTGGAGGAGAAAAGTATGAAAGAAGGAGGTAAGCAATTCCTGTATTGCTTGAGCTAAGCATAACAGAAGACTTTTAATTAATTAAATCACAATTGTGAACAAACTAAGACAGAGGCTTGATCGCGGCACCTGAATCAAGTGCGGCGTCATCTGCCGGTTCGTCTATCATGAATCCTCCAGCAGGCATCAGCAGCTTCATAGTAACGCTGCCGTATACCGTTTCATACCCGGACGAGCTTTCATCTCTGACCTTCGCACGTACATCACAATAGCTGCGGAATATTGCCGCAGCTTCTTCCTGATCAACATCCTCGGGCAGAGCAAGCAGCACATAATCGTTAGCGACCTTGCGAATTCCAATAGCCTGTTCTGGTTTGATATCGTATTCCAGAGCTTGAGCGAAGTCTGTTACTATTGCCTTGCGATCATTGTCGCGTTTAGTTACTGTTGGAATTCCTACACCAGCTATGATCGCAGCGATGATGACAAATACCAGAGCCACCTGAATACGCTTCTTGGGTGTCAGCTTAATTTCGGGCAGCTTAATTGGATCCTTGTGCGTATAAGCTTCTGCCTGAACCGGAGCACGTCTTGGCGCCTTCTTCTCAGTCCTTGAGACAGCAGCAGCTCTGGCTGCGGCCGGAACATTTTTCAGAACCGGATCTAGACTTGGTCCTTCATATTTCGGCTGCTCTTCATTTGGGAACTCTACTCCTGTTGGATCAGCAGCGATCTCAAAGGCTCTGGAATTGTCGAAGACAGCATCACAAAACAGGCAATGCCCTTGTTCCATTTTGTCATCCAGATTCAATATAGATCCGCAATTGGGACAACGTCCTTCTTTTATAGCCATTTAAATATCATCCTGTTCATTATTTGATTGATTTTTTGCCTGAGCATAATTACCTGTTCAAGCAAAATTGCTGATAACACTAAGCTATTATAATGTTAATGTCGCCAATAAGCAAGAAAACAACACCTGACTTCGTGTTAA
>CAZHQX010000120.1:0-4890 GCA_964534195.1 uncultured Oscillospiraceae bacterium | reverse complement strand
AGCCGCCCCGATCGTCTCCTAAGAGCCTCGGAACGGCTGTGCTTGTTTTGCTTTCTTTCTATTTGATCTGTTCGGGTCAGCCGGCTTTTGCCAGGATATGATGTTCATCCTAATATGACTGAGCAAATCAAATGATGCTTAATTACTTCGTGATCGTACCATCGAGATCCCAGAGATCCGTCCAGTCATTCGCGCCTTCCCAGAGGAAGACCTGGCCTTTTATCAGGCGGCAGTTCTTGTCAGCAGAAGCGATTTTTGCCATTTCCGCATCAGTCAGCGGATCCTCGGTCGTGCAGCGCAGATTGCTGACATATTCCGGTTCCTTGATAGAGAACGGAATGGGGATCTGGCCACGCTGAACTGCCCATTTGAGGCAGACGACTGCAGGATGGATATTATGAGCTTTCGCAACTTCGACAACTTCCGGCATCTCGATATCAGCAATATCGTCCGGAGTCTTGTCTCTGTCAGGACGAGTAGGTGAACCGATAGGGCTGAAACCGATCGGCTGAATACCGTGAGCGACACAATAATCATAGAGCTCAGGCTGCTGGAAGCTCGGGTGCAGCTCCATCTCGATCAGCGATGGCTTGATGCGGCAATGCGGCAGAACAGCCTCAAGCTTCGGAATCGTCATATTGGACATACCGATATGTCTGGTCAGACCCATGTCGACCAGCTTCTCCATCTGACGCCATGTCGCGACAAAAGCATCAACAGAAAAAGGTGTTGAATCAGGGTTTCTGCTATCACCGTCACAGCCGGGCGCATGATAGTTGGCAAACGGCCAATGCACGAAATAAACATCGAGATAATCGAGCTTCAGATCCTTAAGTGATTTTGCCATCGAGAGCAGCACATCACCCTTGCCATGCATATCATTCCAGACCTTGGATGTAATGAAGAGCTCTTCTCTCTTAACAACGCCCTCATCAAAAGCCTCCTGGAAAACGTCACCGATCAGATGCTCGTTTCCATAGACAGAAGCGCAGTCAAATAAACGGTACCCGCAACGGATCGCGCCGGCAACAGCACCAGAAACCTGCTCAGGTGTGAAACGGTCTGAGCCAAATGTTCCCATGCCTATGCAAGGAATCTGATCACCATTGGACAGAGTTTTCTGAGGCACTAATTTAGGATCGATATAATTACTCACTGTAATAACCTCCTGTTAAATAATAAGCAAATGTTCTTACTCGTATCTTAAGCCTGGTCCAATACAGAGTCAATCAATGACAGCACATTTTCATTAAAACGTTTTAACGCTATTTTAATCTTGTTTAATGAGCGAATAGCTAATATGATGTTTACTATAGGTACAGCTGATCAGCTTACCTGTACGAGGAGTATATATATGATAACGGTAAAAGACGTGGCCTCTTTGGCCGGTGTTTCTATAGGAACGGTTTCCAATTATCTGACCGGCAAGCGCAAGGTCGCTCCGCAGACTGCCGAGCAGATCAAGAGAGCTGTCGATCAGCTCAATTATAGGCCGAATGCCTATGCCAAGAATCTTCGTTCAAACGAGAATAAGGAAATCGCGATCGTACTGCCAAATACTCATGATCAATACTATTCCTTCATACTGGCCGGACTCGAGAAGGAAATTACTTCGGCCGGCTACTATTTTAATCTTGCTCTTACTGATGACATTCCAAAACAAGAACAGCGGCTGCTCGACAGCTTCCTGGAAAAGAGCATCAGCGGCCTGATCATTGTCAGCTGCCAGCCGGATCGGGCAGAATATTTCAAGAGCAGCTTTCTCGACCGCAACATTCCAATCGTGTTTATTGACCGCCGGATCGAAGGACTAGACAGTAACTTTTTGAGCTTTAACTATTACGAAACGATCAGCTATCTGCTTGATCATCTATATATGAAAGGACATCGGCGGATAAGTCTGGTTACAGGACCTGCCGGTTTCAGCTCTGAAACTGAATGTATCAGCGCCTACCACGACTTCTACAACAAAAAAGACATGCCGATCGAGCTTGAACTGATCCATAGTATTCGTAATACAAAAGAAGATGCTTTTCGTCTTGGCGCGGCCTATCTGCAGCATCAAAAACCAACAGCACTGATCTCGACCTCGCAGACAATTCTCAGCGGACTGCGGCAGGCGGCTGATCTAACCGGACTGACCGGTCTGGAACAGAACAAAGAAATTGAGATGCTCTCCTTTGGCCAGGATATCTGGAGCACAAGGCATACTGCATCCAGCATCAGCAGCACAATGCGGCCGGCTCATCAGCTCGGCAGAAGAGCTGCCAGAATACTGACGGATAATCTGATGTCACCATTGCTGTTTGAGAAGAAGCAGCTGATCCTGAATGATAAGATCAACAGCCGTGAGATCGCTTTTGCCAATCACCGGATCGGCGAGTCAGCCGACAAACCACTACGGCTGCTGCTGCTTGACTCTCCGAACGCACGTGCGGTCATCAAGCTTCAGCCTAATTTTACCGATAAGACCGGTATCCGTCTGGAGCCGGAGCTTTGCGATCACCTGACACTTCTTGAGCAGATAATGCGGGATAAGAATAAAAACAAGTACGATATATATATGTACGATAATCCCTGGCTTGATCTTCTGGTAAAAGAGGACTGCCTGAGCAATCTAACAGAGTTTGTAGTAACTAATAAAATGAATCAGCAGCTGTTTTTGTTCGATCTGCTGGAACGGGTTGGCAGCATTCGATCGAGTTATTTCGGCGTGCCTTTTCTCTATGGACCACAGCTGCTGCTCTATCGGCAGGATCTCTTTGCCGACCCTGAACTGCAGCAGCAATTTGAAAAACAGTATTTGGTCAAATTAGCGCCGCCAAAAACCTGGTCTGAGTTTAACGCGATCGCGGCTTTCTTCACCCGAAGCAACAATCCATCTTCACCTGTAGAATATGGAACAGCACTGGCAGCAGGCGGACAAGCTACTTTCATACCAGAGCTGATGCCACGTCTCTGGGCCTATGGAGCGGATATTTTCGATCAGAGCAAAAGCGTCACAATTGATACTCCTGAATTCCGCAGAGGTCTCGCCTCATTTTGTGAGATCTTCAGTAGCTGCGATCCGGAAACCCTGAACTATAATGTAGAACAAACAGTAGCAGATTTTTACAGTGGCAAAACAGCTATGCTGGTGGGCTTCGCCTCCTTCATTGCAGATATAAATAATTACGGCAGATCGCAAATCGGCGGCCGAGTAGCTTATGCGAATATCCCCGGTCACAGATCAGTTCTCGGCAGCTGGGGGCTCGGTATCGCCAAAAACACCAAATCTTCGGCACAGGCACAGGAATTTCTCAAATGGGCCTGTGACCCGACGATGAGCACTTATTTTGCCATCCTCGACGGCCAATCACCGCTGCAGAATGTCTATTCAAATGACGAGCTGGTCAATCATCATCCCTGGCTGCCGCTGATCTATAAAACCTATGACAGCAATCGCAAAAGAAGCTCAATTACCGACCGCAGCGGACGCCTGATACCGATAACACAGATCGAGCAGATCCTATACGATAAAATAAGAGCTCTTCTAAATGGCAGCAGCGACCTCGAACAAACGGTGAGATCGCTGCAGACGGAAATTGAGAAGCTTCAGAAGAAGTCGTATTAGCTAAGCTGCTCAACCCAGATATCTGCTGTTTCCAGATTCGAAGCGTCGATCGCTTCTTCTTGCGGGAAAATCTCACGAACTGTTTTCTCGCCAGCAACGCTATCCAGAACATATTTAATAAAAAGCTCTCCGAGTCTGCGTTCACTTTCAATCGTGCAATTCATCTTACCAGAACCAATCAAATCTATTGCAGCCGGAGAAGCATCAACTCCTATGATAATAATATCTTCACCAGGCTTCTTACCCGCAGCTTCGATCGAAGCAGCAGCACCAAGAGCCATCGAATCATTACAGGCAAAAACCACATCGATCTGCTTACCCTGAGCCAATAGTTCTGCCACTACAGATTGTGCCTGCTCAAAATAAAATCCTCCATCAAGCTCTTCAGCTATTACAAATCGATCCGCAGGAGCCAATGTATCAACAAAGCCCTGGTATCTCTTATCTGACTGATCCAAACCAATCTCGAAACCGCCATGAAGAATCAAAACATTAACCGACTCATCATCTGAAGATAAGCCAAGAGAATCACCTGTATTGATCAGCCACTCCGCAGCCAGCACACCCTGCTGATAAAAATCAGAAGCAATAACAGCATCATATAAGTCTGCTTTGCCAGCAGGCCTATCAAACATGACAACCGGTATGCCAGCCTCATCCGCCTCTTCTAGAACAGCTTCATAATCGTCTTTGGAAATCGGAAGTACGCCGATTGCGTCATAGTCCTCACTGATCATTTTGCGTATATCGGCAAAAGCAGTTTCCAGACTGCTGCCTGCGTCATATACCTCAAGCTCAATTTGAGCTTGCTCGGCAGCATTGATAATGCTCATTTTCAAAGCTTCGTACTCAGGACCGACACCAGATCCCATTGAATACCCTATCCTGAGTTTCTGATCTTCACCGGAAGAAGCCACTTCAGTCTCAGCAGAATCAGATGCTGTTGTTGTATCAACTGAGCTGGCTGCCGCTTCCTGCTGCTTTTCAGTCGGATCGTTCTCTGTCCGCGTCAAATAAACACAGCCTACCTGCAGTACAATTAGTACCATGATCATAATCAGACATAATAATTTTCTCAGATTGCTCCCCATAGCAATATTTCTCCTACAAATATGCTTAACATGCTGATAATTACATATTCATATTAATTATCTGGAGAAAATTATTCTACAGGTTGATCGAACTTCGATAATATTTTCAACTAAACACAAAATATACCATACAAGAGGAGGCGAATGAGGCACACACAAAAAAGCACCCTGGCAAAAGCCTGGATG